>JAJYBH010000022.1 GCA_021779135.1 Deltaproteobacteria bacterium | reverse complement strand
CCGTCATCCACTGGAATTACGACTCCACAACGCCGCGCGGGCCGGCCATGGAGATACGTCCCAGGCCGGAACAGTGCATCGAATGGGGAAGAGAAGCCGGTTTCCGTTTCAACGAGCAAAGCCGCTACGACCTGCCGCCGTACCACTACGGCTTGCTCTTCAGGAAACCCATTGACTGATCAGCCCCTTGGGGAACCACTATGACCACACAACACAGCGAACAGGAGCCACACATGAAGGTAGGTATCATCCGTTGCCAGCTGACCGAGGATATGTGCCCCGGCAGCACCGACTTCAAGGTTGCCAGGGAAGGGACTTTGGGCTTCGAGGAGACCGGTCCGGTGGAGATCATCGGCTTTCTCTCCTGTGGCGGCTGCTCCGGCAAGAAGGCCGTCACCAGGGCCAGGATGATGGTCGACCGTGGTGCAGAGGCGATCGTGTTCGCCTCCTGCATGAGGAACGGCAACCCCATCGGTTATCCCTGCCCGCACTTCGCGGCCATCAAAGGGGCGGTCGAGAAAAGGCTCGGGACCGATACAAAGATCATCGACTGGACCCACTGAGACCCGCCATGACCTATGCGGATCCGAGGGAGGCGCTTCGGGTTCTTGGCTTGTCACTGCTCGCTCAAGAACGCAGGTGGGGCGTCTTGAATGTCGTCAACCTGCCAAGCTGGATCAAGGATGCCCTGGCTGTCGTGGTCCTCGACTTTGTCATTTATCTCCAGCATGTGCTCTTCCATTTTCTGCCGATTCTCTGGCGCCTCCACCGGATGCATCACACCGACCTTGATATCTACGTCACTACAGGCAATCGTTTCCATCCTATCGAAATAGTTATATCCGTCGGGATCTAATTGGCGGCAGTAGCCCTGATTGGGCCGCCAGTCATGGCGGTAGTTGTCTTTGCGGCGGTGCTGAATGCTACTTCCCGGTTCAACCACGGCAACATCCGGATTCCCGAAGCAGTGGACCGCTGCTTGCGACTTTTTGTAGTAACTCCGGGCATGCATCGGGTTCACCATTCGGTTATACGTAGCATGACTATGACAACATTTTGTTTATCTTGACACCATCCATTTGATCTGTTATTTATTGAAAACGATTATCAAATTCATCTGGAGGTTGTTATGTGGGGTAAAAAGATTGTATTAGCACTGGCTCTGATTTCTATTGTGCCTTTGCAGGCCATGGCTGAAGAACCAAAAAAAATCCAGGACAATTCATTCCTGATTGAGGAGGCTTACAATCAGGAAGCAGGGGTTATACAGCATATCCAGACCTTCATGTATCTGAAAAAGTCCAAGGATTGGATCTATACCTTTACTCAGGAATGGCCGGTACCGAATGAGACCCACCAACTCTCTTACACCATACCGGTGATTCACATGACTGACCCCACAAACTCAAGCGGGATTGGTGATATTGCTCTCAATTATCGCTATCAGGCTGTGTTAAAGGACCATATTGCGTTATCACCACGATTTTCAGTCATTCTGCCAACCGGTGATTACAGAAAAGGGCACGGTACGGATTCTGTCGGCCTCCAGGCCAATATCCCTCTGAGTGTGGAGTTGACCGAGAAGTTTGTTACCCACTGGAATCTCGGCGCTACATACACACCAAACAGCAGGGAACCAGGTGGAGCAAAAGCTGATACCACTGCTTTTAATTATGGCGCCAGTCTCATTTATCTGGTTACAGAAAATTTCAACCTGATGCTGGAGGCTGCCGGTACATCGGGTGAGTCTGTTCAGCCGGATGGCAGCAGGCAGCAGGCTAACACGTTTTTTATCAACCCCGGCGTTCGTTTTGCCATCAACTTTAAATCCGGTCTTCAAGTTGTACCGGGTGTATCCATGCCGATCGGAGTCGGGCCGTCTAAAGGAGAATATGGTGGGCTTGCCTATCTGTCGTTTGAACACCCATTGTTCTAAAGGGATGGTGTAACCTTGGTGAAATCATGGCCCAAGCGACCGGAATGAAGCAAAAAACGCCGTGCAACCAGAAAAGGTCGCACGGCGTTTTGGTTTATAAAAAGCTCAGTGGTGCAGCTTAGTCCATCTTGACCGGTACCTTTGCCTTGAGCACGAACTTGCCGCCTTTTACCACCAGCAGCGCCAGTGGAGACTTGATCGGCTCGCGGTTGGCACGGATAGTGATCGTGCCGGAAACACCCTTGAAGTCCTTGGTCTTGGCCAGGGCATCCTTGAAGACCTTGGGATCGGTGCTGTTGGCGCGTTTCATGGCATCAGCCAGCATCATCATGCCATCATAACCCTGTGCATCGAAGAGACCGGGCAGAGCGCCATTGAACTTCTTCTGAAAGGCTGCGATAAACTTGGCGGTCTCGGGAGTGGCCTGCTCGGGCGAGAAGCCCAGCGCCGACATGGAGCCTTCGACGGCATCGCCGCCCAGCTTGATGAACTCGGGCGAGAAGAGACCATCGCCACCGAACATATTGGCTTTGAGGCCCTGTTTGCGGGCTTCCTTCATGATCAGGGCACCTTCGGTGTAGTAGCCGGAGTAGAAGATGACATCCGGTTTCTTGGCCTTGATGTTGGTGATCTGGGCGCTGAAATCCTTGTCGCCGTCCTTGACCTTCTCGTCGGCCACGATCTCGATGCCCTTGTCTTTGGCGGCGTCACGGAAGGTCTGGGAAAGACCGACGCTGTAGTCGTTGTTGTCGGAGGTGATCACGGCCACTCTCTTGTATTTGAGATCTTTGGCGAAGTAATCGATCACAGCCGGAATAGCCACGCTGTCGAGCAGGGTGTCGCGGAAGATGTAATCGCCGATCTCAACCAGGCCGGGGCCGGTAGCGCCGGCGGAGAGCAGCACCACGCCCGCTTTCTGGCAGATCGGGGCAACCACCTTGGAGATGCCGGTGGTCGGGTCGCCCAGGATGGCGACGACGTTGTCGCGGCTGATCAGCTTCTGGGCCACGGAGGCGCCTTCCTGCTTGTCGCCGCGGTTGTCCGCTTCGACGATCTCGATCTTCTTGCCATTGATGCCGCCGGCGGCGTTGATCTCATCGGCAGCCATCTTCATGCCTTCCAGGGTCGGCTTGCCGAACATGGCCACGTCACCGGTCAGGGCGCCCATGAAGCCGATCTTGACGGTGTCACCGGCAGCCTTGGGTGCCTCGGCGGTGGCGGATTCTTCCTTCTTCTTGCATCCGGCGGTTACCGACAGGGCCAATGTCCCGGCCAACAGCAGTGCAGCAGTCTTTTTGAAGTTCATTGTGTTCCTCCTTTGGAGAAAATTTGCGGTCTAGTGACCAGGTTTTTCCAGATTGTTCAGGATGTCATCGGCCTCTTTGAGTTTCTGCTGCAGTTTCTTCAGCTCTTCCGCGGAATAGACCTTCTTGCCCTTCTTGATCTCGGTGTTGATTCTCTTGATTTTCTGCTGGATGCTGTCTACCTGGTCCTTGCAATTCTTGGCGGCCAGCAGGCACTCATCTTTTGCAGAGGTCTTGGGTGCGTCCGCGGCAAAAGCCATGGAAGTGGCGGAAAGTGCAACGGCGGTCAGCAGGGCGATCAGTACTTTTTTCATGGTATATGCTCCTTTGTATTGATGGTGTCAATGGTTCAGCCGAAGATTGCTGAGGCGCAGTCAACGCGCCTCGGCAGATCAGATTTCTAGAATACGTATTTGAAAATCAGCTTGGCGTCGTAGGGGTTAACGGGGGTGCCGTTGAGAGCGACATCCTTGTAGTAGTCGCCCAAAATGACGTAAGCCACACGGGTGCCGACGCTCAGGCCTTCCAGCAGTTGATAGGTGGCTTCGGCATTGATTTCGGTGCCCAGGTAGTTGCTGCCGTTTTTCATTCCGGTTTTGTTGTTAGTGGGTTTGTTGGCGTTTTCCTTGGCAACGGCGGCAAAACCGGCATTGAAGGCGGTGGTCAGCTTGGCGTTGATCGGCAGGTCATAACCGATGTAGCCGCCAATCTGGCCCTGGGCGTCATTGCCGGCAGTAGAAATGATCGAGTTGTCGGTGGTGTAGGCGTTCTTGTCACGACCCAGGATGGCCATCTCGTTGTCATAGTAGCCGTGTTCAGCAAGACCGATATGGTTAAATACGGAATAGAAGGCGTTGCTGTGGCCGGTGGCGATGTTGTTGTCGCCGGAAACATAGAGGAATTCGCAACGGGCGGTACCGGGACCTACCTTAAGCTTGGCGCCGGAGTTGAGAGCCCAGGCGGTAGTTGCACGCTGATTGGCTGTACCGACCTGAAAGACGCCAAAGCCGTTAAGGGTCAGCGGTCCAGTCGTGTACTCGGCGTTCAAGCCGAACGTAGACATCTTGACATCCTGCTTGGCAATATCGTTGAGAAGATTGCTATTGGTCGTAAACGAGTTGTTTCTGAAGAGATAGTAGGCAGCGCCAACTTTCAGCCCTTTGCTGACTTCATATTTGCCGTCCAGAAGGAACAGGTCGTTGGTCAGATGCCCCAGGACCTTGTCCTGCTGGACACCGGTGTCATTGAAACGGAAGTAGCCGATGGAGGGGATAAATTTATTGTAGCCGCTGGAAAAGGCGATACCGGCCATGTCGGCATCGAAAAGGACACCTTTGAAGGCGTCGTTATAGGGCTGCATGCCCAGCTTCATGTTAACGTTCTTGGCAACATTGGCATCCAGGTAGATGTGTTTGGTTTCCAAGTTGACTGTATCTGCGCCGATGGCGCCTCCGCCGTTACGGCCGGCGGCGGAAAAACCGGCAGGGGCTGCGTTAAGGCCGTAGGAGCTGTTGCCCCAGTAGGTGTAGTCGAGCTCGAACTGGGTGACCAGTTTCAGGTCGGCGCTGGCCTTGGCGATGTACTGCAGGCGGGCGCGCTGCTCGATGAAATTGGCCGAGAAAACATCTTTGGGCTTGCCTTGGGGCATGTAATGTTCGTCTCCGCCGTATCTCGCACCGTCGCTGAAACTCGTGGTGTTTGTGCCGTTGAAGTTGGAGTTGATGTACCGGGCGCTGAACAGGCCATGGAACTCGTTCTCCAGTGCAAAGGCCGATGTTGCCGCCGCAACGATCCCCAGGGTGAGGACGGCTGCCAAAACTCTGCTTCTTTTCATTGTACTACCTCCTTGTGTGTGCCTGCTAAATTAGCTCCCGATAGAGGGAACTGAAAAATACAGCATTACAGTATCTGGCTCAGAAAGAGTTTGGCCCGCTCGTGGGTCGGATTGGTGAAAAAGTGCTCGGGGGTGCCTTCTTCGACGATCATTCCGTGATCCATGAATATGACCCGGTCGGCGACTTCACGGGCAAAGCCCATTTCGTGGGTGACGACCACCATGGTCATGCCCTCGCGGGCCAGGGTCTTCATGACATCCAGCACCTCGCCGATCATCTCGGGATCCAGCGCCGAGGTCGGTTCGTCGAAAAGGATCGCCTTGGGATTCATGGCCAGGGAACGGGCGATGGCGACACGCTGCTGCTGGCCACCGGAGAGCTTGGCCGGGTAGGCGTCCGCCTTTTCGGCGATATTAACCTTGCGCAGCAGCTCCATGGCGATCTCTTCAGCTTCTCGCGCGCCGCGCTTGCGGACGACGACCTGGGCCAGGGTCAGGTTCTCCAGCACGGTCTTGTGGGGGAAGAGGTTGAATGATTGGAAGACCATCCCGACCTCCTCGCGCACCTTGCAGATATCGGTTCTGGGATCACTGACATCCATGCCGCCGACAGTGATCCGGCCGCGGTCGATGGTCTCCAGACCGTTGATGGAGCGCAGGATGGTGCTCTTGCCGGAACCGCTGGGTCCGATGATGACCACCTTCTCGCCATCACTGACATCGAAGGAGATATCACCCAGGGCCTGGAAGGAACCAAAGTACTTGGAAACCCCGCTTACCTCGATCATGGGGCGCTTAGCGGCCTTCATTGAGTCGTTCCTCCATGATGCCGATCAGCTTGGAAAAGAAGAGCGTCATGATCAGGTAGATCAGGGCGATGACCGTATAGGTCTCGAAATAGTTGAAGGTTTCCGAGGCATATTCGCGACCGCGGCGCAACAGGTCGGCTACCGCCAGGATCGAAACCAGCGATGAATCCTTCAAGAGGGCGATGAACTCGTTGCCGATCGGCGGCAGCACGACCTTGAAGGCCTGGGGCAGAATGACCTGCCGCATGGCCTGGCCGCGGGACATGCCCAGGGAGAGCGCCGCCTCCATCTGTCCCTTGGGGATGGACTGGATGCCGGCCCGGAAGATCTCGGCCATGTAGGCGCCGTAACAGAACGCCATGGCAATGATGGCGCTGAGCATATCGGGGATTTTGACGAATCGGCCGAGGGCATAATAGATGTAGAAGAGCTGGACCAGCAGCGGCACACCCCGGATAATCTCGACATACAGCGACGCGGTGCCGTTGATCAGGCGGTTGGAAGAAATCCTGCCCAGCCCGGCAATCAAGCCGAACACGATTGCCAGAAGGATGGCCCCCACCGTCACCTTGAAGGTAATCAGGATGCCATCCGGGACGAACAGGAAGATCGCCATGTACTGATCCGGCCGGCCAAAGGCCAGAAAGAGACAGAGCACGATTGAGCCAAAAAAGGCGATACGCCAGGCGGTAAAGAGCCCGGCGTCGTTTTTATGCGGGATGGCCGCTCCGTCGCCGACGTCGATCATTTTATGAGAGGATTGATTTTCGTGCATAGAGGCAGGTGCGGGGCGGGGCGGTTGTTGCGCGCCCGCACCCCGCATGCTGGATTACTTAACCCATTTGGTGTGGATCTTGACGTCGAGTTTCTTGGCCTTGACAGCCTTGATGCCTTTGTTGAGCAGGGCGACCAGTTCCTTGTTGCCCTTCTTCACGACGATGCCGTAACCTTCTTTGGTGAAGGGTTTGCCGACGATTTTGAACTTTGACTTGTATTCTTTTTTCTGCAGGGCGAAGTGGGCGGCGACCGGCTCATCACAGACAACGCCGGAGATGCGGCCGGCGGCCATGTCTTCAAAGGCCAGGCCGATTTCGTCATAGGTCTTCGATTCCACACCGGGCACTTTTTTCACTTCCATTGCACCGGTGGTGCCGATCTGGGAGCCGACCTTCTTGCCTTTCAGGTCTGCTATTGTCCGGGAGGTTTTATCGGTCTTGGGCACCACCAGGATCTGGCCGATACTGGTATAGGCATCGGTGAAATCGTATTTTGCGCTGCGTTCGGGTGTGATGGTGACCGACGAGATGATGGCATCGTACTGGCCGGAATCGAGTCCGGCAAAGATGCCGTCCCAGGCGGTGTTCTTGAATTCGACGGTTACGCCGGCTTCTTTGGCCACCGCATTCAGAAAATCGATGTCATAGCCGACGATATGCTTGTTGGCATCGACCATTTCCATTGGCGGCCAGGTGGCGTCGGTTGCAACCTTGATGCTTTTG
The DNA here is from genome assembly GCA_021779135.1 of Deltaproteobacteria bacterium. GTDB lineage: Bacteria > Desulfobacterota > Desulfuromonadia > Geobacterales > Pseudopelobacteraceae > CAIPTY01. The sequence continues at coordinate 26,340 of JAJYBH010000022.1, read as the reverse complement.
GGGGCGGCGAAGGCGGTGACGGCCAGGGCTGCAAACACCACTACCAGCGAGGTCAGCGTACGAATAACATTCATCGGGCATCTCCTTTTCATTGAAACTTAAAACTTAAATGGTAAGACCGTTGCTTTTTTATGAAATGTTGGCACTATTGTCAACTAAAAAACACCGGATTGTAACAATCCGGAAAGCCCTATATATGAGGATGATCTTTTTTCTTGCCGAGCATTTATTATGAAGAGGCCCCCTCAATATTTTGATGCGATTAAACGTTATGGAGAAATGGTATGAACAGGTTTAAAGCGGCGGCGTTGCTGCTGACTACCACCTTTTTCTGGGGGGTGACCTTTACCATCGTCAAGCAGGCGGTGGAGAGCGTGGACGTATTCGTCTTCCTGGCCCAGCGCTTTATCCTGGCATTTGTGCTGATTCTGCCGATCTGCATGCTCAAGGGAAGGCGTCTGGATGCCCGGGCTGTGCGCCAGGGCTGCCTCATGGGACTATTCCTCTTCGGGGCCTACGCCTTCCAGACGGTGGCCCTGCTCTCTACGAGCGCCTCTAACACCGCTTTTCTGACCGGTCTGAACGTGGTAATGGTTCCGGTCATTTCGTCACTCATGTTGCGTCATCGTATCCCCCGCATGATCAAGATCGCCGTGGCATTATCAGCCGCGGGCCTGTTCCTGCTTTGTGGCAATGGCAGCCTGAATTTCAATGCCGGGGATGTTCTGGCCGCCACCTGTGCGGTATGCGTCTCGCTGCATCTGATTTATACCGGCGAATTTGCCCGCAGCAGCGACTATTACTGGCTGACCGCCGTGCAGTTGGGGGTGGTCGCGCTGTTAAGCACGCTCTTTGCGGTTGTCCGTGGCAAACAGGTCTTCATCTGGTACCCCCACCTGCTCTGGACGCTCCTGGTCTGCGCCGTGATCGCAACGGTATTTGCCTTTCTGGTACAGACCTCCATGCAGCGCTTCATCAGTCACAGCAATACGGCCCTGATCTTCTGTACCGAGCCGGTCTTCGCCGCCGGCTATGCCTGGTTTGCCATTAACGAACGGCTGGGCCTGTTTGGGCTGGCCGGGGCACTGCTCATCCTGGGGGGGATGGTGGTGTCAATCTTGCCGGAGTCAGCGGAAGCTGGGGAAGAAGTTGTCGTGCTGGAGGAATACCGGGCAGGGGAGTAAGGCGGTGCGGAATCGGCGTTATATCAATCGTTGATGGTCCTGGCTGCGTGCTCAGCTATGGCGGCGGCATCCAGGAGGATGGCTTTCCCTTCGGCCAGATCCAGTTGCCCGAGTGAAAAGTCCGTAGCTCCCCCGGCCGTGAAAATCCCGCTCTGACCCGCCGGGGTGATCCTGATGATGTTTTCTACACTGAAGGCCAAGGCCGCAATGCGGGTATCGAGAACAATCACCTTCTCCGCGCCATGCATGCCGGGAAGCCCGAGGAAGCACGCCAGGTCCATGACCGCAACGATGGTGCCGTGAAAGTTCATCGCGCCTGGGTAGCAGGGGGGGGCGAGCGGAATCGGGCAGATGGCGGGCTGCTCCACCACCTCTGCCACCCGGTCCAGATCAAAGGCATACCTGTGGCCCGACAGGGTAAAGATCAGGTATTTTCGTCCTGCTTCGGTCATTTCTGGTACGTATCCGCTGCGCCGACCTGAAAGTGTTCCACCACGGTCAGGAGTTCCTCGGCCAATTGGGTCAGTTCTTTGGTGGCCAGCGCCATATCCTGCATGGCGGCCAGTTGCTGTTCGGTCGCGGCGGAAACCTGTTCGGTGGACGCGGCGTTGTCATCGGCGACCTTGGCGATTTCATCCACCGCCTTGACCATTTTCTCGGAACCTGCCAGCTGCATCTGGGACAGGTCCGCGATGCTGGAAGCCTTGCGCTCCGTCTCCAGAACGGTTTTAAGGATCTCCTGGAACGCACTGGCGGTGATGTCGATGTTCTTCTTGCCTTCCTTGATGGTGCGTGAACTCTCCACGATGATCTCATGGACCTGGTGGCTCTCCTCACGCAGGTTTTCGATCATTCCGTTGATATCGGCGGCTGACCTGGCCGAACCGTCAGCCAGTTTGCGCACCTCTTCGGCCACGACCGCAAAGCCTTTGCCGTACTCGCCAGCCCGGGCCGCCTCAATGGAGGCGTTCAGGGCCAGTAGGTTGGTCTGCCGGGCAACATCACCGATGAAGTCGGCAATTTTGCCCACCTTTTGCAGCTTGTTGTTGAAGACGGCGAACTGCCGGGCGATCTGTTCCTGGTGCTCGAAGAAATCCTTCATCCGCTCCAGGGAGTCGCTGGCCAGGCTGCTGCCCTGCTGGGCGGTCAGGCTGGTTTCCCGGGCAGCCTTGGCCGTTTCCCGGGCGCGGGTGGCCACCAGGTCGATGGAGATGGCCATCTCGCGGATGGTATTGGAACTCTTTTCCGCCATTTCAGCCTGGGTCTCGGCGCCGCGGGAGATAGACTCGATCGCCTGGGCCACTTCCTCGGTGGAGGCATTGATCTCCAGCGCAGTGGAGTTGATCTCCTGGGCAGATTCCGACAGTTGTCCCGAGGTTTTTTTGATGTGCCCCACCAGATCGCGCAGGTTCTGGACCATTATGTTGATCAGCCCGGCCAGTTCATGGGTTTCATCGGGAATACTCGACGGCCTGATGGCGACATTCCGGGTCAGGTCGCCGCGGCTGATGGATTCGGCTGATTCCGCCAGTCTGCCGATGTTGGCGGTGAAACTCTTGGAAAAGAGCCATCCCAGGATGAGTCCGCAGGTCAGGGCCACGACATAGGCCAGCAGGCCGGTCATCTCTTCAGAATACCCAAGGGTGCTGACGAACTTCGGGCTGAAGGCCACGACCGCAACAACGACCACAAATCCGATGATAAACTTATAGCCTATGGGAATCCGCATGTTGCTCCTCCACGTTCAGCTCGAAATTAAATAACAGGCAGGCCCGATTACAGCCTGCGGTAGATGCGCTCCACCGGACTGATCGCCTCAAAGCGTTGGCGGACATCGCCAGTCAGGGTTTCGGACTTACCCAGAACCAGGATGCCGCCTGCCGGCAGGATATCCGCGATGCCATGCAGAATCTGTTCCTGATAGGCACGGGTAAAATAGATCAAGGTGTTTCGGCAGACAACCAGATCGCTGGCGGCAAATTCTGCTGTCCTGGAAATATCGCCTTGCTGAAACGTCACCATCTCGCGTATTTCCGGCACCAGGCGATAAAGTGATCCGCTCTGCCGGAAGTAGCGAGATCTGAGGTCTGCAGGGACTTCCTTGAGGCGATCTTCCACGTATTCGGCCTGTTGCGCGGCCCGCAGAGTGTCCGCGTCGATGTCGGTGCCGTGAATGATCGTCTGAACCTGGCGAAGTTCTTTGCTGAAATGTTCCCGCAGGAGAATTGCCAGGCTGAAAGGCTCCTCGCCACCGGCGCATCCCAGGCACCAGAGGCGCAACTTCCCGTTTTCCTCCTTCTCGCGGGAACTGAAAAGCCCGGGGAGCACATCCTTGCGCAAGGTATCGAACATGGAAGGGTTTCTGAAAAATTGGCTGACATGGATGGTCAGCGCCTTTTGGAGCAGGTCCATCTCCTGCTGGCTTTGCCGCAACAGGTTGCAATACTCGGCCGCATTACGGCAGTGTCGGGAGCGCATGCGGATTGCGACGCGTCGCTTCAGGCACTTGTCCTTATAGGCGGACATGTTGATGGTACGCCACATACTCAGGATCATGCCGATTTCCGCCAGCTCGTCGTCAGTTATCTCTGCCTGCAGAGACAAAGTGTTTTCAGTAGGAGATGCCGTCACGGAAATGGTCCTTTGTTCCGGGAGAGCTTGTCGCAAAAAGTGATGCTGGCACGCAAGGTTCGCTTCCGATTTATTTATGCAAGAGCGACAATATCTCTACCACGAAGCCGCCGGCGGTGCAACAGACAGAATGCACCTGCCCCGCTGGTTGAGGTAATGGCAGGATCTTTGCACATAGACGACTATCCGACCCACCAGCGTGGATACAGGGTCATTAAATCGCCGGATGCCGGCCTCTGGCCCGTCGGGGCTTATCAGGATGACAGTATGATAGACAGTGCAAAAATTGCGGATACTGATCAAAATGTGTCACTGCGCATGTATCATGCCCTGACCGCAGACAAGGAAGAGCTGTTCTCGAAGCTGCAGGGACAGCCTGTCGAGGTGTTGCTGTCGGCCTTGCGCAACCTGGCTTTTGACGAACGCCATCTGCTGGCGCTGATGAAGCAGAGGGATCTGCCCGAGGAGGTTTTCACCACGCTCTATGCCAACAAATCCCTGATCGAAAGCAACCGGGTAAAATTCGCGCTGATCAGCAATCCGGAAATACCAGCGCACATAGCAGCGGCGCTGCTGCCGGGGCTAACCGTGTTCGAGCTGCTGAAAATCTCTCTGATGCCGGGCATTACCCCCGACCAGCGCCTTTCGGCGGAGCGGGTCATCATTCAGCGCATCCCGACCCAACCGCTGGGAAATAAAATGACCCTGGCCCGGCGTGGGACCTCCGCAATTGTCGAGTCGCTCCTGCGGGAGGGTCTGCCGCCTCTGGTGGAGGCATGTCTTGACAATCCCCGTCTGAAGGAGGGGGCCGTACACCAGTTCATCACTTCACACACTTCCACGGCCGAGACTATTTCCATGGTGGCCCGCAACGGCCGCTGGAAAGGCCGCCCCAACATCCGTCTGGCCATACTGAAAAATCCGCGCACCCCCACGATCTGGTATAACCTGCTCCTGCCGGGCCTGCCCCAGAATACCATCAGGGAACTGCTCTCCGTCCCGCGTCTGAGTCCTGCCCAGAAGGGGCTGGTGCGACAGGCGCTCGACGGCCATCGCTCCACCCTCTAAATGCGAACCCTGCTGCTGCTATTATATGTCTGCTGTCTTACCGCGCAGGCCGGGGCCTCGCAGTACGGCATCGCCCGCATTCCGTCGCCGGTGCTGAACACGGCTGCGTTTCGCTCCATCTTTGGCGGCAGTGACGGGAAAACGCTGAAAAGGGATCGTTGCGGACAGGTGCGCGAGCTGGAGTTTATCGCCCTGCCGGGAACAGTTTTCAGCATACGCGGGGAATCCCGCGATGGTGCAACGACGGTCTTCCGGGTGGAGACGGATGACTACCCCGTGTCGGCCGGAAAATCGCTCTATGTTGACAGTCGTTTTATCGAACTCCGTGCTGAGAGGCCATTGCCGCGGGCTCGCCTGCTTCCCCCCGCGGAGCGAATCATCGCCACCTTGAAGGCCTCTATCGGCAGCCCGTATGTCTGGGGAGGAAACCTGCAGGGGGGTGTGGCCGAGCTGTTTGAGCTGTTCTACGGCGGTGCGGTGCCGGTCGCTGCCCGGCGCCAACTGACCCTGGCGGGCCTGGATTGCTCGGGACTGCTCTATCAGGCCACCGGTGGCTGGACGCCGCGCAACACGTCACGGCTGGTCTCGTACGGAAAGGGAGTTCAGGTTGCGGGGAAAGGGCTGGATGAGATTGCCAAGATGCTGGAACCGCTGGACCTGATCGCCTGGAACGGGCATGTGCTGATCGTGCTGGACCGGAACACCATTATCGAAAGCCGGCTGGAATGCGGGAAACCGGGAAACGGCGGCGTGAAGACGACCGCTCTGCGTCCACGGCTGGCCGAAATGATGCGGACCCGGCGGCCGGTGGACATCTGGCCGGCCGCGGGTAAACAGCGGGGTGTCTTTGTGGTGCGGCGCTGGATAGGCCCCTGAGGTTGGGCTACGCTTTCCTGATCTTCTCCGGCACCGGCAGTTTGAGCAGTTGCAATACCTGGGTCATGTCTTCCCATACATCCCAGAAGGCATCCGAGTTTCCCCCGCTGCGCAGGAGATACGAGGGGTGATAGGTTGGCATGAGCGGGATGCCGTGGAAATTGCGGAACCTGCCGCGCAGCTTTGAAATGGGCTCTTTTGTCTCCAGGAGGGTCTGGGCGGCGAATTTGCCAAGTGCCACGATCGCTTCCGGTTTGACAGATTTCAACTGCCGCAGCAGAAAGGGCGCACAGGCGCCGATCTCGTCGGCCTCGGGGTTGCGGTTTCCGGGGGGGCGGCATTTGACCACGTTGCAGATGTAGACATCCTCGCGCCTGATTCCCATGGCAGTTATGATACGATTGAGCATCCGGCCGGCATCGCCAACAAAGGGTTCCCCCTTCTCGTCCTCATCCGCTCCCGGCCCTTCGCCGACAAACACCAGACGTGCCTTTGGGTTGCCGACACCGAACACCAGGTTTTTCCTGGTTGTGCTAAGTTTGCAGCGCTTGCACTCCCCCAGGCTTTTCCTGACGTTCTCCAGGGTTTCATGAGAAACTTCACCCGCTACAGAGGGCGTGACCGGGGCTGTAATCGATTCGCTGGTGCTGGGAGGCGGTACGGATGCCATGCTCTTCAGTGCATCAAACGAAGCGTCTGTCGGGAAGCCTTCAATTCCGCTTTCCCGTAGTTCTTCCAGATAGGCACTCAGAGATGACCAGACGACTGTCGGATTGGTGGCAGGTGACACTTTAATTCGCTCCTGTTGAATCATTGTACGAACTGGAGTACCATAATTAAAGGGACTTTAGCAGCAATGTCCCGTTTCTGTCAAAATGAAAGCACAAACATGATTCTACTGATTTTGATAGTTACAGCGGCCGGACTTTTGCTCCCTGACCAGGCCTTTGCCTGGGGTGGCGGCATACATCTGCAGCTTGGCGTTTCCATTCTGGATAATCTGTCCGCCTTGACGCCGGACATGGCGGCCCTGCTGGCGGCCAATCCGCGTGACTTCCTGTACGGATGTATCTCGGCCGATATTACTCTCGGCAAGAAATACACCCACACGATGCTGAATTGCCACCGCTGGCGGATTGGACAGAAGGTACTGCAGGCTGCTCGCACGGACAGCGAGCGGGCCTGCGCATACGGTTATCTCTGCCATCTTGCGGCGGATGTCATTGCCCACAACTATTTCGTCCCCTACAAGATTATGCGTTCCTTCCCGACGGTAACCATGAAACACGCCTACTGGGAAATGCGGTTTGAGACCTTTGTCGCCAAGGATGTATGGGATACTGCGCAGGATGTGTGCCAGACAGACCAGCGCGCCAATGACGAACTCATGCGGCGGGTTCTGACAAATACCATTTTTTCATTCGGGACCAACAAACGCATCTTCAACTCGATCATGCTGCTGTCTCGTCTGGAAAAGTGGCAAAAGGTCATGCAGACCCTGTCGGACAATTCGCGTTATGTGCTGGCGGAAAGTGACCGGGATGAATATCTGCAGCTGACCGAGGAGGCGGTGTTCGGTTTTCTGCGGCAGCCGCAGGATTCGACGCTGCTGTTGGCTGACCCTACCGGTGAGCGCGCCTTGGGCATGGCTGAGGCGGTGCGGAAAAACCTGCGCCTGTTGTACAAGAACGGGCGATTGACAAAGGCCGAAGGACTGGTTCAGGTGGAAAGTTTGAGAATAAACCTGCGCCAGGCGCTGCTTAAGCCGGAGTTGCTGGACGAGGTTTATAACGAGTGTGGTGGCTAGCTGGACAGCCGGGCGGTCACTTCCGAGCCGATAACATCAAGGAGAAGACCCGCCAGGGCATCCTTGCTCATCAGCGGATACTCAAGGATACGCCCATCCCGGAAAAAGAGCCGGGCGCGGTTGTTGTCGACGTTGAAGCCGGCATCGGGCTGGCTGACATCGTTGGCGACAATCAGATCGGCGTTTTTCTCTTTCAGCTTCCTAGTCGCAAATTCATCAAGGTTGCCGGTCTCGGCCGCAAATCCTACCAGAAAGGGACGCTTCTCCAGCGCACCCAGGCCGGCCAGGATATCAGGAGTCTTGACCAGTTGCAGAGACAGTTCAGCGGACTGTTTCTTGATTTTCAGCCCGCTGCGTACTGCGGGGCAGTAATCCGCCACCGCTGCCGCCTTGATGATGATCGTGCAGTGACCTGACCGTTCCATAACCGCAGCCTGCATTTCGCGGGCGCTCTCTGCCCGCACCAGCTCAACACCGTAAGGGGCCGGAAGGTTCACCGGGCCGCTTACCAGGATCACCTGCGCACCGCGCCGCTGTGCAGCCTTTGCCAGTGCATAGCCCATCTTTCCAGACGAGTGGTTGCTGATGAAACGCACCGGGTCGATCTCCTCTCGTGTCGGTCCGGCAGTGATCAGGATGGTCTGTCCACGGAGATCCCGGGGTGATATGGCCGCCACCGCCGCCTCAAAGATCGACTCGGGCGAAGCCAGTTTCCCCTCTCCCTCCCAGCCGCAGGCCAGCGCACCTTTTTCCGGTGGTACGAAGAGGTAGCCGTATCCCCGCAGCCTCTCTTCGTTGTCGCGATAGATTGGATTGGTGTACATGTTGACGTTCATGGCCGGGGCGATCAGAACGGGCGCCTTGGTGGCCATGACCGTGGTGGTGAGCATGTCGTCGGCGATGCCGGCCGCGATCTTGCCAATCACATTGGCCGTGGCCGGGGCTATGATAAACAGGTCGGCCCGGTCAGCCAGGGTGATGTGGCCGATTTCGCGCTCGGCAATCAGGTTGAACAGTTCGGTGTGAACCGGGTTGGCGGAGAGGGTCTGGAAGGTGAGGGGGGCGATGAACTCCTGGGCCGAGCGGGTCATGATGACATGAACGTCTGCGCCCGCCTTGGTCAGCAGACGGAGAAGTTCAACTGCCTTGTAGGAGGCAATTCCGGCAGTGACTCCCAGAATTATCTGTTTATTTTTTAGCATGTTGTCCAATTCCTGCCCGAATAAAAGGGATGCGTGAAGCACAAGCAGTATCGGCAAAGAGTGCCGGTACAGGTTTTACGGATTAAAAATACGGGTTATGACGTTTTTCATGCCCGATGGTGGTTTTCGGGCCATGGCCTGGATAGGCTGTTACCTCGTCCGGAAGCGAAAAAAGCTTGGATTTTATCGAGGCAAGCAGCTGTTCGTGTGAACCGCCGGGCAGATCGGTGCGCCCGATGGAGTCTGCAAAAAGCGTGTCACCGGTGATGACCTTCTTGTCGTCCTCAAGATAGAGGCAGCAGCCGCCCTGAGTATGACCGGGTGTATGCAGGACCTTCATGCGATGCGTTCCGAAGACCAGTTCCCTGTTATCGGCAAGGAAACTGTCAGGCGCCGGGGAGTTTTCGCCCTGCATGCCGTACATGCCTGCTACCTCGGCGGCCCGGCCAAGCATGGCGGCATCGCTTTCGTGGATCAGAAGCGGGGCGCCAAACTGCCTGACTGCCTGAAGGTTGCCCCCCACATGGTCAAAATGGCCGTGCGTATTGATGATGTAAAGGATTTTCAGGTTATGTCTCTGGACAATCTCGGCAATGCGCTCCACGTCTCCGCCGGGATCAATCACTACCCCTTCGTGGGAAGTCGCGCAGCCCAGGATGTAACTGTTGACACCTAACGGACCAACCTCCACGGTTTCAAAAATCATTGGCTTCTCCACTTGATTGACATCCTCATTGAAGCTGGTACAATATGCCACCGCTGACAAGGAGGCCAGAATGAACAAAAAACCTGTTGTTGACCAGGAAAGCTGCATCAGCTGCGGTCTTTGCATATCCGTTTGCCCCGGTGTTTTCCGTTTCAACAAGGCCGGAAAATCAGAATGTTTCGATCCAGCCGGAGCCACGGAAAAAGAAATCCAGCAGGCGATTGACGGTTGCCCGGTTCAGTGTATCAGTTGGGAATAAAAATTATCCTGATAAACAGGATAAGTGCGCTAACGAAGTCAATTTCTACCAGAAAACGTAGAAAATGACTTCTAACTTACTAAAAGGAAGAGGAGCTACATTATGGAACGTTGGATCTGTACCATCTGCCAGTATGTCTACGACCCTGCAACTGGCGATCCCGACAGGGGGATTCCGGCCGGAACGCCATTCGAGTCGCTACCAGAGGACTGGACCTGCCCGTTATGCGGAGCAGGCAAGGACGTATTTGAGAAGGAATAGTCCGCGCACAGGTAGAGACGCAGAATTCTGCGTCTCTACTTTTTTGTATCGGCCTGTTTAATGATGTCGATCTTGGTCTTGCCGTGTTCCATCATGACTCGCCAAACCAACCCGCAAGCCCCGCATTCTTTCAGTGGTGAATCATCGGATGAAAATCCGCCGGAATGAGTGTCAAGGTCCACCGCTGTCCTGTCGCCGCAATTTGGGCACTTCATGGTACTACCTCCGTAAATTCTGTTGCGTGATATTTATGCCAGTTCGGGCACGATGGTTGTAATTGCGTTCAACAGTTCATCAAGGTCGGCTCTGGTCATATCTCCCATATGGGCGATGCGGAACGTCTGCCCCTTGATCTTGCCATAACCGTCATCAAAAGCGAAGCCGGCCTCGGCAAGTTTCTTCTTCAGGGATGCCAGGTCTATGTTGCGGCTGTTTCGGCTGCAGGTCAGCGTCTGTGAACAATACTCAGGTTCGGGGAAGAGTTCGAAACCGCGGCTGGTGACCCATCCCCGTATATAATCAGCCAAGTCGGCGTGCCTGGCCCAGCGTGCCTCCAGCCCTTCAGCGAAGATGCGCTCCAGTTGACGGTCCATGGCATAGACCAGTGAGATGCAGGGGGTAGAGGGAGTATTGTTCTTGGTGTCGTTGGTGGCAAACTCCATGAAATCGAAGTAATAGCCGCGTCCCTCCATGCCGGCAGCCCGCTGCAGCGCTTTTTCGCTGGCCGTGAAAACCGCCAGCCCCGGAGGAAGGGCAAATGCCTTCTGCACCCCGAAGATGCAACTGTCTATCCCCAGTTCATCCACCGGCACCTTCAAGGCACTCATGGACGATACGGTGTCCACGATGAACATGACCTCAGGAAATTTTTTCATGACCTGGGCGATCTCCGCCAGGGGTGACATGACCCCGGTGGAGGTTTCGTTGTGGATCATGGTCATGCTGTCGTACTTCCCGGTGGCCAGTGCCTGTTCGACAGCTTCGGGGGTGACCGGCCTGCCCCAGTCGAAACGGACGGCATCAGCCTGCTTGCCGCAGCGCAGGGTCACATCGTGCCATTTGTCTGAAAAAGCGCCGTTGCAGAAGTTTACGCAGCGTTTGCCGACCAGATTACGTACGGCGCCTTCCATGACGCCGAAGGCGCTGGAGGTGGCCAGAAATACCCTGCCCTCGGTGAAGAGCACCTTTTTCAGCCCCGAGGTGACTCGGCCGTGCAGTTCTGCATACTCCTTCATGCGGTGGCCGATCATGGGTGTTGCCATGGCTGCCAGGATATCGGGATGAATCTCGACGGGGCCGGGAATGAAAAGTTTCTTGTGCATGCAATCTCCAGGTAGATGGGAGAGTCCTTGCCCTTTTAATGCTCGCAAGGACAGATCCCGAATATTAACAAATCGAGCAGTCAAAGTCAACTGCCCAGCTTCTGCAGAAAATACGTGAATTCGGTGAGTTAGCCGAAGGCGTCGCGCGTGCCCGAAAGGCGCTGATACTCGCTGGTGGCGGCGATAACCGGGCGGAATTCTCCTCGGGGTCAGTGCATACTGTATACTGTATGCCGCATGCAAGTATCCTATTAATTGGTTGATTTTGTTAATTCGGTAGTGTATAGAGAATTCATTTGATGTATACGCTTTTTATACAGGCTATCCCAGTATGTATCTTATATTGTCGCGTGGAGGTTTTATTAATGTTTAGCAAACTTTGTCGTCTCATTCCTCTCCTGCTGCTGCTTTTAGCGGTCGCCTTACCGGTAGCCGCCGAACAGGGAATGGCCATTGATCCGGCCACCTGTCTGGGTTGTCACAGCAACAAGTTTTCAGCCCATGATTTTGCCGCATCGGTTCATGGCAAGAATGCCTGCACAAGCTGCCACACCGACATCACCGACCTTCTCAAGCACATGAAAGGGGAGATCAAGGTCCAGAAGGTACAGTGCGAGCGTTGCCACAAGAAGCAGAACTCTGAGCACTATGCCAGTATACATGCCGAAAAGGGTGTGACCTGCGCGGATTGCCATACGGATGTCCATACGCATACCTACTGGAAGAACGATAAGCGCATCGTGGTTGCCAAGTGTATCCAATGCCATGACAAGGAAGCGGTCTACCAGAAGTCGGTCCACGGAAAGGCCGTTGCCGCCGGCAACATGGATTCGGCGGCCTGCAATGACTGCCATAACCTGCACGCCATCGATAAAGTAGCCGGTGTAACGGATCGCAAGGCTCGCGAGTTCCACACCAAGGTCTGCATGAAGTGCCACAGCGACCAGAAAATGATGGCCAGGAACAATGTCACCACTGTTGCGGTAAAATCCTATATGGAGAGCTACCACGGCAAGAACTACCGCCTCGGATTCCCTGAAAAGGTGGCTGGCTGTGCCGACTGCCACACTGCCCATTCGGTGCTTCCCAAGAGCGATCCTGCCTCAAGTGTCAATCCGGCCAATATCGTCAAGCAATGTGCCCAGTGCCATTCCAAGGCAACGCCGCTCTTTGCCAAGTTTTACGCCCATGGCGAGATGACCGACCGGGAAAAATATCCGATCCTGTTCTATACCTTTGTGGCCATGACCGGCCTGCTGTTGTCCACCTTTGCTGTGTTCTGGGTGCATACCCTGCTCTGGATGTTCCGCGGTTTCGTTGAAAACCGTGAAAAAGCGGACGAACTGGCCGCCGGCACGCATCACCACGTCCATATGACTGAAGCGGGAACGCATGTACATGTTATTCCCGATGCACACAAGCAATATCGTCGTTTCAACCGTCTGCACATCTTCATGCATCTTCTGGTGATCACCAGCTTCCTGTTGCTCTCCCTGACCGGCCTGCCGCTCAAGTTCAGTACCCAGGCCTGGGCACACACACTCATGAATCTGTATGGTGGTTCAGCAAACGCCGGGATTCTGCATCGCATAGGCGCCGGAATCACATTCGTTTATTTTGGTCTGGCAATTGTGATGAGCATCAACTTCCTGTTCATCAGGAAAGATATCAAGGGCAATCCGATACAGCGCCTGTTCGGGCCGGATTCTCTCTGTTTCAATCTGCGAGATATCAAGGACGTGTACTTCATGGTCAGATGGTTCTTCTTCAAGGGGCCGAAGCCGACCTTCGAACGCTGGACCTACTGGGAGAAATTTGACTTCGTCGCGGTCTTCTGGGGTATGTTCGCCATCGGCGGATCCGGCTTGATGCTCTGGTTCCCCGAGTTCTTCGGGATGTTCCTGCCCGGCTGGGCCTTCAACGTTGCCACCATCGTCCACTCCGACGAGGCGCTGCTGGCCACAGGCTTCATCTTCACGGTCCACTTCTTCAACACCCACGGCCGCCCGGAGAAGTTCCCCATGGACTTCGTCATCTTCAATGGCCAGATCGCCAAGGAAGAGATGATCGAGGAGCGTGGCGACCAGTGGAAACGCTATGAGGAGCAGGGCATCACCGAGCAGTTTGCCTGCAAGAGGACCAGCGGTGTGGTATACGACTTCCTGGTCAAGGGCTTCGGATTCAGCGCCCTTTGTATTGGAATCGGACTGCTGCTGCTGATGATCCTGGCCTTCCTGAGTGGTGGCGGGCACTGACGTATCATTGAAATAAATGAATTGAGGGGGGCTACATCAGCCCCCCTTTTTTGTGCGCCAGACATGGCGCTTTACAGATAGGATCTAAGCGCCAGCAGAGATGTCTGGCGACTTTGGAGCTGGGAGTCTCCGGGGCGGCCCTTGCTTAGTGAGCCCTGGGCAGGCAGTAATGAGAGTATGATGAAGCAACCAGCATATATGCGTTTATCGGATTGCAGACCGTCCCTGACTCATACGCCTGAATCTTCCTTTATTTGCGTCTGATTGGCGGGCTGGTGTTGCCATTTACCCAGGGCGAGGGATTCAACCGCGGCCGCCATGCCGAATGAAAAAATGCTGAACACGAGTGGCAGGCCGTGTGTGCCTAGGAGGTCATACAGGAAAACCTTGGTTGCCCCGACAATTGTGACGAGGATGGCCACATTCCGGATTTCCTTGTCTCTCCGCAGGTATGCCAACAGGATGAGGAGAATGGCTGCTGAATTGATGAGTACCGACTGGCCGCAACGGAATGCATCCCGTTGTATTGCCGCGGGAAAAAACGAAATCGCCTGATAGATCCCGATTCTGATCATGAAAAATCCGCTTGCCAACCCGCCCAGCAACAGCAGGACGGCACTGCGGTCCTTGCGGTCTATGGTATCAAAAAGAGCCGAATTGGCGGGTGCCGGCCACCACCGGCACCATTGGTAATGGTATATTGAAATGACAGCCACAAGGCCGGCGGAAAGCATGTTGACGGCGTCTGTTGCTCCCGGACCTTCGCCGCGCAGTGCGAAGGCAAGCGCCAAGCAGGCATAGATGTTCATCAGGTACGTGGTGCCCCGAACGCCGCCATTCTCCCAGACCCGCGAAACGATCGCCAAGGTTATGGCGACGAGGGAGATCGCCGGTAATGACATGACAAATGCCCCGGTAGCCGCCGGCAGTGACAGGGCGAGCAGGGCGGCTCCGGCAAACGTGAAAGTATTGGTCCCTGGTGCTCCCTCGATGTTGCGCCGTGCACACCAGAAGGCGAGCCCCAGGAGACCGGCGGCACCTAACAGGCCGATTGCGCCGAGTAGTTTCACGTTCATCTGCCAGGCTTCCGCCACGTGTCGGGCCAATGCATAGCTCCAGATCACATTGAGGGTCGGCAGGCTGAAATTGAATCTGGATGTTTTTTGATTTCCGGCTTTGACAATTCCGAGCAGGGACAGGAAGACAAAGGTCAGGAAGAAAACCGCCAGCACCGGCAGATACCAGGCGGGAGCCAGTTCGGGCGGAATGGCTTCTCCCTTGCTCAGTAATATGCCCAGTCTGACACCCCAGAGCTGGAGCATGACCATGGTAACTATCAGGACAGACCAGCGCAGCCAGGCGCAGCGCTTTAACTGGGACGCAAAGTAGCCGAGCACGTTGGCGGTGTACAGTACCAGGGCAAGATAGGGGAAAAAGGGGCGGGGGTAATCGATCGCCGCCCCCGCGAAGCACATGCCGAGTACCCCGACCGAAATGGGAACGAAAGCGTTGAAACGGCAGCTCATGAGCGCCATGCCGAAGCCGGTCGCCATCAGCGTGAGGTAGGCCGGTACCAGCGGCAAGGATTGAAAATGTGTATGCGTTTCCACAACGATCGTTGAAATGAGCACGCCGCCGCAGGTAGCGAAGACAGGTGCAAGAAGGCTATTCCTGGAGTATTTGTACCAGCCGAGGACCATCAGGGCCGTCGCATAACTCATGCCCATTGCCGACCCGAGCAGCTTGTTGACGAGACCGCTGTCGGTGATGGCCCTGAGGACGAGCGCAATGACCATCAGGAAGCAGACGGTGGCGAGGCGCGGCAGAATCGCATTCCTGCTGGCCCAACCCAGGATCTCTTCGGAAATTTCAGGCAGGTCGTCGGCAGGATAATCCTTGAGCTGATGCGGGGCTGTTTTGGGAGACGGAACAGCGGAAGGGGCAGCAGCACCTTCGTCACCTACGCTCCCTGCCAGACGCTCCAATTGCCGCTCGAGCATCCGTATGCGGTTTTCAAGCGCCTCTTCCCGTTTATCAGGCGTCTCATCAGGTGTTGACATCCGCTACCTCCCCTCGACAGGCATCCGGGACGCCGGTCTCATCCGGCTTTATCCAGTAGCACCCCGTAAAACCCGGTGTCCAATGCCGGACATCAGTGTGAATCCTTGACCCCGAACACTGGCAGCACCCTGGTGAACAGGTAGAAGAGTACAAAGGGGGTGATAATGACCGTGAGCGCCCCGAACAGACCTTCTTTGTACAGCTCAACAGTGCTCGGCCAGATGGGGAGATGATAATCCATGAATCCGGAGAAGGAGGCGGAGAATGCCTGTCCTCCGATGACGACGTTCCAGCGCATCATGAAGACACCCATCAGCACCAGCAGGGTACCGACCAGCGCCCGGCGGATGGTCAGCCCCGGTCTCAGGAAGATGATGAAGGGGACCAGGTTTCCGAACCCGTACTGGAGAATGAAAATCTTGAAGAAGTCCCTTTCATAGATGACGCTTCTCAGGATGTCCCACGACTTTACTGCCGTGTAGGTGCGGAAGATCAGGTCCAGCAACTCCAGGGTAATTGCCAGTACCAGGAACATGACCAGGTATTTGACCGTGATGGTCACGACCTGCAGTTCCGCGCTTTTGAGCTCCTCAACTGATGGTAGCTTCAGATAGCTTCTCTTGTTTCTTTTCCAGGTAGAGAGCAGTTTGCGGATCTCCATGGTGATAATATAGGTCGCAATACAGAGTGCGATACCGGACACGACCGCCGAGCAGATGAAGATGACCGGCATGAGCGGCGTCATCCAGAGGGCGTTGGCCTTGACCGAGCCAAAGATGAAACCGGCGTAGCCGTGCAGGAAGCAGGCCACCGGGATGCCTATGCCGGCCAGCACCCCCACCGCCCGCTCATCCTTGTGCAGGGCCTCCGGGCTGAGATCCATGGCCCCCAGGGAGAGCAGCGAATACAGAACCAGCCGGGCCGAATCAACAGCGCTGCGTTGCTGTTTACCGCGCAACTCCATGACTGTCTCCACGATGAACTGGCGATAGACGAACCAGATCTCCGAGGCAACAATAAAGCCGTAGGTTGTAAAGACGATGCCGAAGGCGGCAATGGCCGACGTAAAGTGCGGGGTCATCATGACGTTGATCCCCCTGAGAGGTTGCTGCAGGTGCAGCAAGAGCGGCATCATGGCCACCGGCAACAGTGCCAGGGAAAAGACCAGTGAAAAACGTGCAATATCCTTGAGTTGCTTGACGCCGAAGACGTGATAGAGGGACGACAACACGAAGGCCCCTGCCACAAGACCGGTCATGAATGGATACATGACGATCTGGATCGACCAGTAGATATATTCATTGGGATAGACGAAAAATTCCTTCAGGGTCCAGGCTTCACCGTGTACCATGGCTATTTTACCTCCATTGAAGATCCCAGGTAGAAACACTGCGGCTTGGTGCCGAACTCTTCCTTCAACACGTTTACCTGTTCAGTGGTGATAATCTTGGTAACCGGATCCTCTGGATCGCGGATATTGCCAACACGACGGGCGCCGAACGGGCAGGCGTCCACGCAGGCCGACTTCATCCCCTGGCATAAACGGTGGTAACAGAGTGTGCATTTCTCCGCCACATGCAATGTCGGGTGAAAATAGCGGACACCGTAGGGACAGCCCATGACACAATAACCGCAGCCAATACACCATGTTCGGTCAACCAGTACCACCCCCTCCTGGGTCTGATAGGTGGCCCCTACCGGGCAGACCTGGACGCAGGGGGGATTCTCGCAATGGTTGCAGAGTTTGGGGACAAAGAAGGCCTTGGCAATCTCTTCGGGCTTGACCTCCTTGAGTCCCTGGCTGGCCTGATCGATCTTTTGGGTAATGAAACCGTCCCGGGCTCCCTTGGGAGAGTCAATCAGGGTCTGGCCGCCCTTGGTGACCACGTAGCGCTCCACCCAGGTCCGGGTGACGTTGGCGTCCCAGTCAACATCGTTTTCAATCTTGCAGGCTTTGACACAAAGGCCGCAGCCGACACACTTGTGTATGTCGACCAGAAAGACCCAGCGCACTTTACTGTTACCGTCTTTTTCGGCGAGCAGTCTTCTGGGGTTGAATACCTCCAGAGCGCTGAGCGGAATGATAAGGCCGCCGGCCACGATACATGCCTTCTTGCAGAATTCACGACGGTTCATCATGACTTCACCTCCCGCTTCTGGATCATTGGTTTCGGGCTGTGGGGGATATGGCACATAACACATTGTTCTTGGGGGTAATGAGTCTCCGGGTTAATCCCCGGTATGCCTCCCCGAAGGGTGCCTTTGTAGGGAAGGTGCGCATGGCAGCGGATGCAAAGCCCCCGGCTACGGTCAATGGTCAAGCCCTGCGGATCATCGGGATGGTTGTAGTTCGGGCCATGGCAGTTCTGACAGCTGATGGAAGCGTGAGGAGAGCTCTTGATCTCGCGGTCCTTCTCCGGATGACATTCCGCGCAAATCTGGGGAGATTTATACTTAATCGGGTATTTGCGCCATTCGGCCTCGTTGGACTTGCGGTGCCAGCCGTACATGTAGCCGCGCTCATAGACGCCGAAATCGTTTGGCACTAACAATGTTCTAGTGATAATGATTCCGCCAACAATGGCCAGGACAATATACAGTGGTCGCCATACATGGTTTTTCAAGTTGCGCACCTCCCGTGGTTTGACATTGCGCGTGCAATTCCATCTTCGAATAAAGCAATTCATCCAGCCAACGTCAAGCTGATATAACAGTGTTAGAATTAGACACCTTGATCATTGTTGTCAACAAAAATTCCTGATTCCGGGGTAATGACAGTAAGTGAGACGCCAGGCCGCACGATTTTCCTTTAATGTTTGACAAATTATACCACGGCAGTGTAAATTCACACCTTTCATCCACAAGTTACAGATACAATGTGCGTAATCCAATTATGACCAGAAGGAGTAGTTAATTATGGCAATTCGTAAATCGGCAGGATATGCCTGGAACCTGATCAGCCTTGTCGGCATGATCCTGGCCGTGACAGCCGCGGCTCTCATCATAGTTTTCTTCGCCTTTGAGATGATTACCGGTGTTGAACGCGCCTACCTGGGACTCATGACCTACTTCCTGTTTCCGGGCATGTTGATCTTCGGATTGCTGCTGGTCCCATTCGGAGCCTGGAGAGTACGTAACGAGAGGCGCAAAGGCGCTATTTCCGGCATGGTCTCTCTGGATGAGGAGATCCCGCAGTACCCGCGCCTCGATCTGAATGATCCGCACCGCCGCCACCTGTTCATCTTCTTTATCCTGGCAAGCGTGGTTTTCGTAATTATCGTCGCAATAGCCGCCATCAAGGGTTTTGAGTTCACCGAATCGACCGTTTTTTGCGGTGAGGTCTGTCATGTGGTCATGGAGCCCGAACACACCGCCTGGAGTAATTCACCACATGCCAAGGTGAAATGCGTTGAGTGCCACGTCGGGCCTGGCGCGGCCTGGTATGTAAAGGCTAAAATCTCGGGACTGCGCCAGCTGTATGCGGTAGCGTTCCATACCTATCCGGAAACCATAGAAACACCCATAGATAATCTGCGTCCGGCGCGCGAAACCTGTGAACATTGTCACTGGCCGGAAAAGTTCTATTCCGGCCGCCAGAAAATATTCTACCACTACGCACCGAATGAGGAAAATTCTCCGCGTAAACTGGATATGCTGATCCACATCGGCGGCAATCCCAAGTCGCCGACTGCCAGCGGCATCCATTGGCATATCGGAAAGGAAGTTACCTTTATCGCCCGCGACAAAAAACGGCTCGATATCCCCTATGTTGCCGTTAAGGACAAGGATGGCAAAATTACCGAGTACTCAAGCACGGAGACCCCGCTTACCAAGGACGAGATTGCAAAGGGGAACAAGCGCTTGATGGACTGCACCGACTGCCACAACCGTCCAACCCATATCTATCACTCGCCTGGTGAAGAGATGGACTTGAATTTCGTCTCGAACCATATTGACCGTTCGCTCCCGTATATCAAAAAAGTAGCCGTTGAGATACTCGAACGACCCTACAAGAATAAAGAAGAGGCCGTTGCAACAATCACCAAAGATATCCCGGCCTATTATGCCAAGAACTACCCGAAAGTCTCGCAAGAGAAGGCTGAGGCTATCAAACAGGCCGTGGACCGTGTGATAGATATTTACGGGCGAAACTATTTCCCGGCCATGAAGGTCAAGTGGAGCACCTATCCGAACTATATCGGGCACTTCTACACCCCGGGCTGCTTCCGTTGTCATGACGGAAAACATAAGACCGCCGAGGGCCGGGTTATATCGAAGGACTGCAAGATCTGTCATGATGTCCTGGGCCAGACTCAGGAGAACATTCCGGCCGGAAAGACCGTAACCGAATTCGTTCACCCTGTCGATATCGGGAGCGAACTGTATACCACCAGCTGTAGTGATTGCCACTCAGCTGGCGGCCATGATGTCCCCGGAGAGGGGCGCTAACAGTCCACGACACACCACATGAAGAAAAAAAAGCCCCCGGAGATCACTCCGGGGGCTTTTTCATAGATTCATTCATAACCATCATTACAATTCTTCGTAATCCTCTTCAATACTCACGGGTTCTGTCTCGTCTCCTGAATCGTCATCGACCGTCTCATCAACAAGTTTGTCAAGAAATTGCCTGTTGTCGGAGATGGTTTTGCGGACATCCTCAAGCAGCTTTTCAAGATCATCTGCTACGCTCGCCATAGCATATCTCCCGTTATTTCAG
This sequence comes from Deltaproteobacteria bacterium, assembly GCA_021779135.1. GTDB lineage: Bacteria > Desulfobacterota > Desulfuromonadia > Geobacterales > Pseudopelobacteraceae > CAIPTY01. Next base: position 5,988 of record JAJYBH010000022.1, on the reverse strand, counting down.
TGTATCCAGATAGCGTTCGGCGTCTTTGGCCGCCATACAGCCGGTACCGGCCGAGGTTATCGCCTGGCGGTAGGTGAAATCCTGGACATCTCCGGCAGCGAAGACGCCTGGAATGCTGGTAGCTGTCAGGTTGTCTTCCAGGCCCCCGCATTTTGTTCGAATATAGCCGTCGACCATATCCAGCTGACCATCAAAAACAGCCGTATTGGGTGAGTGCCCGATAGCTATGAAAACACCATGCAGGGGAATCTCCTTGGTGGAACCGCTACGGTGACGGATACGCATGCCGGTTACGCCGCTGTCATCACCTAGCACTTCATCCAACACATAATTCCATTCAATGGTGATATTGCCGCCCATGGTTTTTTCTATCAGGCGTTCGGACAGGAGTTTCTCGGCGCGAAATTCTTCCCGGCGGTGCACAACGGTCACATGCCTGGCTATGTTAGCAAGGTAGAGCGCCTCTTCAACAGCGGTACTGCCGCCACCAACCACGGCCACGTCCTTGCCGCGGTAAAAGAACCCGTCGCAGGTGGCGCATCCAGAGACGCCCTTGCCCTTGAAGGCCTCTTCCGAGGGCAACCCCAGGTACTTGGCGGTGGCACCGGTAGCTATGATCAGTGCATCACAGGTATATCGGGCGGAATCACCCTCAAGCAAGAAGGGTCGTTGTCTCAGGTCGGCCTTTTTTATGGCGTCGTAAATCATCAGGGTGTTGAAGCGTTCGGCATGAAGCCGCATTCTCTCCATCAGTTCAGGGCCCTGCACTCCTTCGTGGTCACCGGGCCAGTTGTCGACTTCGGTGGTGGTGGTCAGCTGGCCGCCCGGTTGGAGGCCGGTGATAATGACCGGGTTAAGATTGGCCCGCGCGGCATAGATTGCGGCGGTGTATCCGGCCGGTCCCGCGCCCAGGATGATAAGTCTATGATGAACGGTGTCCATGCAACCTCCGACAGGTGAGAATGATATATATGTAGCAGTAATCCGGATTATTGCCAAGAGGCAAACCGCCGTGATCGTTATTTGACCGGGCAGCATGGCTCTGATACTATGAGCGCATTTATTCAGGGGTGATACCGCGATGCTTCTCAACGAACTCATTCATGAAGCCTATGACAGACTCCGGAAACGTGTCCGCCACACGGAACTGATTTATTCCCACTACTACACGGAAAAACTGGGTGTTCCACTGATCTTCAAATGCGAGAATTTGCAGCGCACCGGATCGTTCAAGATCCGAGGAGCGCTCAATTTCATGACTGCTCAGCCGCGCGAAAAGCTCAAGCATGGCGTCATTACCGCATCGGCCGGCAATCATGCCCAGGGAGTCGCCTTCTCGGCCGATTTGTTGGGGGTCAAGGCAACGGTTTTCATGCCAGAGACAACCCCGCCGCAGAAGGTTCAGGCAACCCGTGATTACGGGGCCGCGGTCATCCTCACCGGCAGGAACTTTGACGAGGCCTGCCAGGCTGCTCTTGCAGAACAACAGGCCTCCGGAGCGCTCTTTGTCCACCCCTTCGATGATGAGCTTGTCATGGCTGGCCAGGGAACAATTGCCCTGGAGATACTGGAAGAAATGCCGGACGTGCAGAATCTGATCATTCCCGTCGGCGGTGGAGGCCTGATCGCCGGCATGGCTTCGGCCGTGCGCGAAAAAGCCCCCCATGTCCGTATCATCGGGGTCGAATCAACGGCCGCCCCTTCCATGTCGGCGTCCTTTGCCGCGGGAAAGCCAACCGAAAGGCCGGTCAGCGTGACTCTGGCCGATGGCATTGCCGTCAAGCTTCCCGGTGCTCGAACAATTCCGATCATCAGCGGACTTGTTGATGAGATCGTGCAGGTTGAAGAGGAGGAAATCGCCCTCGCCATTGTCTCGTTACTTGAAAAGACCAAGTTGCTGGTCGAGGGTGCCGGCGCGGTGCCCCTGGCGGCGGTGATGAACCGGCGGATTGCTGGTCTGGCGGGAAAAACGGTCTGTCTGCTGTCGGGCGGGAATATCGATGTAAAAACCATTTCACAGGTGGTCGAGCGGGGCCTTATCGCGGGGGGACGCTACCTCAAGCTGACGGTAGAGTTGGATGACCACCCCGGGGCGCTGGCGCTGCTGGCCGGGAATATTGCGGAGACTCGGGCCAATATATTTCATATCAACCATGATCGCCGCTCAAAATCACTTCCCATCGGCAGGACGGATGTCTCACTCGAACTGGAAACACGCGGGTATGACCACATAAAGGAAATAGTGGGTTATCTGGAGGGAAAGGGCTACAGCCTGACGGTCATGTAGCCAGGCCTACCCGTTCTGCCGGCCGATATGATTAAAGGCCGCTGGCCGCTGTTAGCGATGTGTTGCTCTTGCTGTTGATCCATGCCTTTTGATACTTCAGGATAGTTTGGAACGTCTCTCAGGCCGCTCTATTTCGAACTTTTCCAGGCGGTATTGCAGCGTCTTGTAACTCATCCCCAACAGTGGCGCGGCCTTGCCGATTACCCAGTCGGCACGCTCCATGGCCTTGATGATCAACCCCTTTTCCAGTTCTTCAAAATCGATGCCGTCCGGAGGCAGGTCGATGCTGATGCCACCGGTCAGACCCGGAGTGGAACCGATCTCGGCCGGAAGATCTTCCGGCTGGATGATATTGCTTTCCGCCATCAACACGGAACGCTCGATGACCGATTCCAATTGGCGCACGTTGCCTGGCCAAGCATAATTCATGATCAGTCGCAGGGCGGGTTTCGAGATGCCTTCGACCTCGATGCCGGATATTTCGCTGTATTTTTTGACGAAATATTCCGCCAGCGTTTTAAGGTCGCTGCCCCGTTCCCGTAGCGGCGGCAGGTTGATGCGGATCACATTCAGGCGATAGAACAGGTCCTCCCGGAAGGCCCCCCGCTTGATCTCTTGCTCCAGCTCACGGTTGGTAGCCGCCAGAATTCGCAGATCCAGCGAGATATTAATCTTACCGCCTACCCGCCGGATCTCTTTCTCCTGTATGGCCCGCAGCAGTTTGGCTTGCATGGACACGTTCATTTCGCCGATCTCATCCAGAAAGACGGTTCCGCCGTTGGCAGCCTCGAAAATGCCTATTTCGCGGGCGTTGGCTCCCGTAAAACTCCCTTTTTCGTGGCCGAACAGTTCGCTCTCGATCAGGGTGTCCGGAATGGCAGCGCAGTTGATGGCCATGAAGGGCTTGTCCTTGCGGGTACTGCCATCATGGATGGCGCGAGCAACCAGCTCCTTGCCGGTGCCGGATTCTCCCACGATCAGGACGCTTGAACTGGATGCGGCAATCTTGGAAATGATCCGGAAGACCTCTTTCATCTTTGGGTGCTCGCCGTGGATATAGGGTATTGATTGGATGGCTTCCAGCCGTTTACGCAGGACACGATTTTCTCTGACCAAGCCAATATGTTCCAGTGCCTTGCTGACCGCCATGATCAACTGATCGCCCTCAATCGGTTTTTCGAGGTAATTGAAGGCCCCCTTCTGGATGGCCTCGACTGCGGTTTTAATGGAGCCGTGGGCCGTCATCATGATGACACACTGCTCAGCATCAACCTTCTGAACCAGATCCAGCAGATCCATCCCGGACTGGCCCTGCATCATTAGGTCGGTCAGAATCAGGTCAAATTCCCTTTTTTCCATCATTGCCAAGGCTTCACGGACACCTGCCGCTTCAGCCAGATCATACCCCTCTTTTTTGAGGGTCAGGATGATAATTTCGCGCTGAAGCTTCTCGTCATCGACAACGAGTATTCTACCGTTCGTTCCGTCCACTAGGTCGTCTCCTGTTGTTCCTGTCGAATCGGCAGTACAACCGTAAATGTTGTGCCCTCTTCCGGCATGCTCTCCACAAGAATTTCGCCGCCATGCTCCTTGATGATCCGCTCGGTGATGGCCAAGCCCAGGCCGATGCCAACATCCTTGGTCGTGAAATAGGGCTGAAATATCTTGGCAATGTCCTCTGGCAAGATGCCCCTGCCTTGATCGGAAAAGGTCAGCAGTACCCTTTCGCCGCTCTCGTCCGGCGTCGCCCCCAGGTGTATCACCCCGCCATTGTCCATGGCCTGGGCAGCGTTGTTGATGAAGTTGAGGATGCAATTGCGCAGCAACTCCTGATCGACCCAGAGAAGAGGCAGTTCGGGATCGATGTCCTGTTGGATAATGATTTGCTGCTCTTCAAGTCGGTCATTCAGCAACGGCAGCACTTTGGAAAGGATTTCGCCATAGGGGACCGCCGCCGGGCGCAGCTTGAGGGGACGGCCATAGTTCATGAAATTAAGCACCATGTAATTTGCCCGGCGCACTTCTTCCTTGATTTTATCGGTTAATTCGGTCAACTCGGCCGACTTGTCACCACATGCCGGCAGCAGCTCGGCCCTGAGGTGGTCAATGGCCAGATTTATGTAATTGAGCGGATTGCGGATTTCATGGGCTATGCCAGAGGCCAGCTGACCGACACGGGAGAGGTGTTCTGCTTCGTAAAGTCTTTTTTCCAGTGCCTCGCGCTCGCGTAATTGTTCAACCATGTTGTTAAAGCCTTTGGCCAGTTCCCCGATTTCGTCATGGCTTTCTATCGGGATGGTTACCGAAAGGTCTCCGGACGAGACCCGCTTGAAATCCTCGACCAGACGATGGATCGGGTTGGTATACCGCCTGGCAAGAAAAATTGTCAAGGCCATACCGACTACAAATACCATGGTGGTTGCAAACAACCTCCGGATGAAGTTGGCGTGCTGTATATCATGAATGTTATCCAGCAGCATGTTGATCTGGACATAGCCCAGATGCTCATCGCCGACAATGACCGGAACGAGAACTTCGTAATGTTTCTGGGATAGGATGCTTGTCACGTTTTTACCGCGAGGAGCCGCATGAACCCCTTTTTCCAGTTTTTTAAGCTCCCTTTTTTTGCCGATTTTTTCCGGATCGGAGGAATCGATAATCTCCCCCTCGCTGTTGATTATGTTGATCTCGTTAATGCCCTTGTCGCGGGCTTTGTCGAGATAATCGGTCAGGCGGGAAGTTTCGGTCTCCGAGGTGAGGTCCTCGATACTCATCTGAACAGCCTTGGAAATTTCCTGCGAGCTTTCCTGAATCTCCTGCACCAGATCGTTCTGGGCAAACTGATTGAGGAGGAACAGGGTCAGAATAGCCAGCACCAGCAGGGAAAGCATGATGATAATGAGTTTGAAGTTGAGCTTCATGGCGGCCTTTGCGCGGCGGAATTACGGAAGTATAGCTCAGGGCGAGGGTGCAGACAAGAGCTAACAGTGTCGGGGGAAATACTGAGCGGTTGACACTTTTGACGACACAATGTTACATACTTCAGTTATGTTTTTTAACCCCATCACATACGTTCGTTATCTCGTTCTTGGGCTGATCCCACTGTTGGCTGGCTGCACAAGTTTTATCCCGCGCGACAGTCTCCCGTACCCGCTGTCCAATGACACCTTCGATAAGGAGGTCAAGGTCGTCACCATACCCCTCCCGGTAATCGCCTCCAGTCCCAACGAGGGTATCACTGCCGGCGGGCTATCGGCTTTTCTCCTGCACGACAAAGAGGACAATATCAGCACGCTTCTGGCGCCACAGGTCAATTATAATAAAAATTTCGGTGTCTCTTCGACTCTCTATGCCGCTTTCTACCCCTCGCCGGATCGTTCCTGGGAGATGAACCTTTCCAAATCGACGATCATCAACGAGGATTATGAGTTCAAGCTGCGCGATAAAACCTTTCTGGACAAAAAGCTGGAACTGAACCTCTTTGCATTTGCATTCAGTGATGGCTCCGCGCGTTTCTTCGGTTTCGATGCCAGAACCCCCCGTCAGCGAGAGTCCAATTACACCGATACTGAAATCGGATTCAACCTTTCCGTCGGTTACGATATCGGTCATCACTTCCAACTGCTCCTGGGTGAGCGCTTCCGTGATGTCGAAATCGAACCGGGAGCTATTTCAAGCATCCCTTACATAAAAGATCGTTT
>JAJYBH010000127.1 GCA_021779135.1 Deltaproteobacteria bacterium | reverse complement strand
CGCTACAGTCAATCCGAGGCTCGTGTGATTTGAGAAAGCCCAGCGCCCGCAGGAAGTCATCATCCTGCCACTGGCCGCTGACCAGCAACTGTCCGCGCAGTTCGTCACACATGACAACATAGGCGGACAACTCCTTGAGCAAACGGTTGCCGACCTCACTGAAAAAGACCCCGATGACCATGTTGAGTTTGCGCTTGATGGTCTGGCGTTCACGATCACGCATGACCTGCTCTACCATTAGCGTGACAAAAATCACATAGACCGGCAGAAACGCCAGATTTCCAAGAAAGCTGGAAGCTATATCCCTGGCATTGCCAAGTACGAAATAGTCCAGGAGATACAGCGACGTCGAAATGATTACCAGCATGGCCAGGATTGCGTGTTTCTTGAAGAAAATGAAATTCATGCGTGGTGTCTCCACAAGACTCGGATGGGTAAGTTCCGCTGTATCCAGATTAGCGGAGTCTGGCCGGTCAGCTTTCCCGCAGGGCGTCGACTATCTTGAGGCGACTTGCTCGAACGGCAGGGATGACACCGCCAATCAGTCCCATCATGATTGAAAACAGAAGCGAATTTGCGGCAATTTCAAAGGTCAGGGTGAATGAAAAGGCCAGCTCCGAGAAGGTCTGCCAGTTCATGGTGGATATGGTGAGCAACTGCAGAAATGAGGCGCATATCAGGCCGGTGATGCCGCCTGTCAGCCCCAGCAGAAAAGACTCCAGCAGGAAGGCGGACAGGATGCTGGAACGCTGAAAACCGAGCGCCCGCAATGTCCCTATCTCCCCGACCCGATTGGCCACAGCGGCATACATGGTAATCATCGCGCCGATGATGGCACCCAGCGAAAAGATGAGTGTCAGGGATATACCCAGGATCCGCAGAAACTTTGCCATGACCTCCGATTGATCCCGGTAGTACTGGGTCTCGCGGCGCACATCCAGGGTCAGGCGCGGATCGGCATCCAGCCTGGCCTTGAGAAGCGGAAAATCGCCACTGCTGGCCAGCTTGAAGGTAACCGATGAATACACCGGGCGACGAAAGGCCTGCATGAGTTGAACGGCATCGCCCCAAATCTCTGAACTGAATCCGCTCGCCCCGGCATCGAAAATGCCGACCACCGTCCAGTCGCGCATGCCAAATCTCAGGGACTCGCCGACTCCGCCACCCTTGAAACGCTTGGCTATGCTGCTGCCGGCCATGATTTCAGCGGAACCGGGGCGGGGAAATCGACCCTCCACCAGTCGCACCTGCGGCCGCAACTTGATCGATGCAGGGTTGATGCCCCGGATAATAACGTTGGCCGGCTTGTCGCTGCCACGCTTGGGCAGACTGATCAGTACGACAAGTTCTTTGGTCAGCAGCGGGTCACCCTTGTCGTCGGTGGCAATATACGGCATGCTTTCCACAATGGCGGCCTGCGAGCGTTCCACGCCGCTCTGCACCTCGGAATTGGCCGCCTTGCGCGTGACGATGACATTGTCGTCGGAACCTGTTTCCACGAGGGTCTTTTTCAGTCCGGCCGAAAGCATGAGGATTGAAGCAAAGACAAACACCACCAGCGCCATCCCGGAAGCGGTCAGGAAGGTCGTCAGGCGACGGGTAAGCAGATTGCGCAGGCTGTAGGAAAAGGGAATCGACATACTCTTTATACGGGCAACGTGATTGTAAAGCGGCATCCGCCCGCGGGTGGAGAATCAACACGGATTGTCCCGCCATGCCCCTCGATAATGCGGTAGATTATCGCCAATCCCAGGCCGGTTCCAGCGGGTTTGGTCGTCCAGAATGGCTCAAACAGGTGTGATGAGGTCTCCGGGTCGATCCCGCAGCCGTTATCGGTGACCGTTATGACAGCAACCGGTATCTTGCGGGATCCCTTGACGTGCGCTTCAATCTCTATCCGGCCGCCGTCAGGCATGGCATCCGCCGAATTGGACAGCAGATTCATCAGCACCTGGCTGATTTGATGGGTATCAGCATTAATCTTTACCTGGGGAGGAATCAGATTGACTATCTCAATCGAGGTAAAGCGGCTGTCGGACAATAAGAGCAGATGAATATCCTCTGCTAGCTGCCTCAAATCCATGGGAGATTTGTGCGGCGAAGACGGACGCGCGTATGCCAGAAAATCAGTTATCAGTTTGTTCAGTCGATCAGATTCCCGCAGCACAATAGATAACAGGCGACCGTCATTATCGCCGATCGCGCCCTGTTCGGACAGCATCTGGACTGACCCGCGCATGGCCGCCAGGGGATTACGGATCTCATGGGCCATGCGGGCTGAAAGTTCACCTAGAGCAGCCAGACGGTCGGCACGCTTTAACGCCTCCTGCAGACGGCGCATTCCGGTTATGTCCCTGAAGTTGAATATAACACTGGCAGTGCCTTTCTGCGCATCTCCCAACGGGACGACACTGTATCCAAAGACCAGGTGCAGTCCGTCCCTGGATACGTAATCCAATTCTCCCCGAACCGTATCAGTCACAGCTTCAAAATGATGCGCAAGTTCCGGGAAGATAAGTCCGATAGGCTTGTCATAGGCGTCTTCCTGTGAGATACCGGTCAGGGCCTCGGCATAGGGATTGAAGACCCTGATACGCCCCTGCACGTTTGTTGTCAGGAGACCGGTTTCGATATTGGATACGATCATTGTATTAAGCTGGGAAAGTTCTTCATAATTGATGATGTTTTTTTGGAGGGCCGCTTCGCTAACCCGCGCCCGCTCGGAAAGAAATCCGGTAATGAAGGCGGTCACACCAAACCCCATTACATTCAGGAAGATCATGAAGAGGAGATGTGATTCGCCCAACTGGCGGGCATCAATCTGGCTGAGCCCAATTGATTCAAGCATGCCGAAGAACTGGAAGTCAACAATGGCCCCGTACAGGATACCGCACAGGGCCGCGGTGTACAGAGCCTCGCGGCGGCCAAGCAGGACTCCGGCGCTCATGATGGAAAGCAGGTAGAGGAAGGAATAGGGGCTGAGAATACCGCCGGTAAACAGGAGCAGCAGGGTTACGAAGAAAACATCCCAGATGGTCTGCAGGTACATGACGAAAAAACGTACCGATTCGAATCTGAGGACGAGGTGAGATGCTACTGAAAAGACAAAAGAGAAAATCATCAGCCGGACTATGCCGGAACTGAAGAAATCCGCGGTCGACACCGGCTCCTGGTAACTCAGCAGGATGGTTGATGCCAGGAACAGGAAGGAAACCACAATCCTGGCATAGATGAAGAACCTGAGCCTTCGTTCAGGACCCATGTCTAACCGCCAACAGCCCCCGCCAGCTTGAAGATCGGCAGGTACATGGCAATAACCAGACCACCGACGGTTGTCCCGAGAAACACCATCAACAAGGGCTCCATCATGGCGGTCATGTTGCCGACGGCATCATCGACCTCGTCATCATAGAAGTCGGCAATCTTGTTCAGCATGGCATCCATGGCGCCGGTAGCCTCGCCAACCGAAATCATCTGCACCACCATGGGCGGAAATACACCGCAGGCAGCCAGGGGCTCGGCCATGGTCTTGCCTTCCGATATGGCCTGGCGGACTCCGTAGATGGCTTCTTCGACAATCTTGTTGCCAGCGGTCTTGGCGACGATTTCGAGGCCGTCCATAATGGGCACCCCGGAACTGACCATGGTGCCGAGCGTGCGGGTAAACTTGGCCACCGCCACCTTGCGGATCAACGGACCGGCGATAGGGGCCCTCAATGCCATGCGGTCGATATTCTTTTGACCGATTGGCGTAGCGTAATATTTCTTGATGCCCCAGATTGTACCGTAAATTGCAGCAATAATAACGATGATATAGCGGGTCAGGAAGTTACTGATCGCAATGACAATTCTCGTCGGCGCCGGCAGTTCACCGCCGAAATCGGCAAACATCTTGGCAAAGGTCGGGATGACAAATACCAGGATCACGCCGACAACGATCACGGCAATGGACATGATGGTAGTCGGGTAGACCATGGCCCCTTTGATCTGCTTTTTCAGCTTTTCAGCCTTTTCAATATAGGCCGCCAAGCGTTGAAGAATCGTGTCGAGGATACCGCCCACCTCGCCGGCGGCAACCAGGTTGACGAAGAGCTGGTCAAAGGCCTTGGGGTGCCTGCTGAGGGCATCGGCAAAGGTAGAACCACTCTCGACACTCTCCTTCACCTGATAGAGGATATCCTGGAAGAATTTGTTGTCCTGCTGACTGGCAAGAATTTCAAGGCACTGCACCAACGGCAGGCCGGAGTCGATCATGGTGGCGAACTGGCGGGTGAATACGATCAGATCCTTGGTTTTTACCTTCCCCCCACCCCCGAATTTGGGCAATTTGAAGCTGATGCCCTTAACCACCTCCTTGGTGGTGATATTGCTGAAACCGAATTTTCTCAGTTGGGCTTCGACCATCTCAACACTGGCGGCCTCGATGACACCCTTCTGTTTGCCACCAGTTTTGGTGCGTGCTTCCCAGTTATAGCTCGGCATTATTCCTCTCCTTAATCATTGATCAACGCGGTTGGGGACGACGCTGCATGCCTGCCGCAGGGTTGCTGATCATCTGTTTGAGCTCATCAGGATCCGACGATCTGCCCAGCGCCTCTTCCAGAGAAATCTGACGCCTTGAAAAGAGGGCGTAAAGTGACTGATTCATCGTTTGCATACCAAATTTATCCTGACCAACCTGCATCTGGGAATAGATTTGGTGTACCTTGTCCTCACGAATCAGGTTACGAATGGCAGGATTGGGAATCATGATTTCTAGCGCCATGACTCGCCCTTTGGAATTCATTTTGGGCATCAGGGTCTGTGACATGATGCCTTCGAGTACAAAGGAAAGCTGGGCGCGAATCTGGGTCTGCTGGTAAGGAGGGAATACATCGACAATACGGTTGATTGTCTGCGCGCAGGAGTTGGTGTGCAGGGTGGCAAGACAGAGGTGTCCCGTTTCTGAAAGAGTTAGGGCCGCCTCGATCGTCTCAAGATCCCGGAGTTCTCCGACCAGCACGACATCGGGATCCTGACGCAGGATATATTTCAGGGCGTTCTTGAAGCTCTTTGTATCGGCCCCCACCTCTCGCTGATTGACCAGACAACCCTTGTGCGGATGCAAATACTCTATAGGGTCTTCAATCGTGACGATATGCTCATGCCGGTTGAGATTGATATAGTCGATGATCGAGGCCAGAGTGGTTGACTTGCCGCTGCCGGTCGGACCGGTAACCAATATCAATCCACGAGGTTTTGCAGCCAATTCGGATACAACCGGGGGAAGATTCAATTCTTCAAACGTCAGTATTTTGTAGGGAATAACGCGAAAGACCCCGGCCAGGGCCCCACGCTGGACAAATATATTGCCCCTGAATCGCGAAAGACCCTTGACACCAAAGGAGAGATCGAGCTCATTCTCTTCCTCGAATTTATGTTTTTGGGCATCCGTTAAAACACTGTAGCAGAGCTGTTTGGTTTCCACCTGATTCAGGGGAGGAAAATCAAGTGGTGTCATCTTGCCATCAACACGGATCTGCGGAGGCGTATTCGTGGTAATATGCAGGTCAGAACCGTTCGCTTCGACAAGAATTTTCAGCAACTGATGGAGATTGAGCATCTGTGTTCCTCATTAGTCATCGGATATCGTTACTCGCAATACTTCTTCAAAAGAAGTGACACCTTCCTGCAGCTTGGTAAGGCCGGATTGACGCATGCTCTTGATACCTAGCCGCATGGATTCGCGCTTGATCTCCGCGGTATTGGCCCCGTTGAGAATCAGTTCCCTGATTTCCTCGAGCATCGGCATAACCTGGTAAAAGCCTACCCTGCCCTTATATCCGGTATTGTTGCACGCCGGACAGCCTTTGCCTTTCAGACAGACATAGGAAGGCGCTTCCTCCGGCGGTACACCGGCATCAATCAGGGCCTGAACGGGGATATCCTCCGGCTCCTTGCATTCTGCGCACACACGGCGGGCCAGACGCTGTGCGGTGATCAGGTTTACCGCCGATGCGACCAGAAACGGTTCAATACCCATATTGAGCAGTCGATTAATGGTGGCAGGTGCATCATTGGTATGCAGCGTTGAGAGCACCATATGTCCCGTCAAGGCGGCTTTGACGGCGATCTCGGCTGTTTCGAAATCACGGATCTCGCCGATCATGATGATATCGGGATCCTGACGCAGGAACGAGCGCAGGGCGGCGGCGAAATTCAGTCCGATGTCTTCGTGCATCTGACACTGATTGATGCCCGCGAAGTTGAACTCGACCGGATCCTCGGCCGTGGAGATGTTTTCCGTGACCTTGTTCAGTTCGGCAAGCGCCGAGTAGAGCGAAACGGTCTTGCCGCTGCCGGTCGGTCCGGTGACCAGAACCATGCCGAAGGGTTTGTGGATCTCATGCATAAAGTGCTTCAGGGCTTCGGGTTCATACCCCAGCTTGGTGAGATCCGTCTGCAGACTGGACTTGTCCAGCAGGCGCATGCAGATCTTCTCGCCAAAAAGTGTCGGCAGCACGGAAACCCGGAAGTCCATGTCCTTACCGCCACCCAGCTTGATCTTTATGCGCCCGTCCTGGGGCAGGCGGCGCTCGGCTATATCCAGTTCAGACATGATTTTGATGCGTGAGGTAATCGCATTTTTCAGTTTGAGAGGCGGCCTCATGACTTCATACAGGACGCCGTCGATGCGGTAACGGACCCTGAACAGCTTCTCGTAAGGCTCGATATGAATGTCGCTGGCTTTTTTCCTGATCGCATCCTGCAGGATGGCATTGACCATCTTGACAACCGGGGCGTCCTCGGTGGCCCGTTCCAATGAACTTACATCGACAGCCTCATCTTCTCCCACAATCTCCAGGTCTTCCAGGTCCATGTCACCCATGACATCGGCCAGAGAGGCTGACTGGTCATAATGCTTATCTATGGCGGCCTTGATCTCGTGTTCGGAGGCGACCACCATCTCCACGTTGTACCCGGTCATGAACTTGATGTCTTCAATCGCAATAAGATTGGAAGGATCACTGACCGCAACGATCAACGTGGCTCCGGCCCTGTTAACCGGGACAATCTGGTATTTCTGGATAACTTCGGGAGGGATGATCTTAATGACGGCTGGATCGATATCGTAGTCAACGAGATTAACGGTCGGGACACCGTACTGTTTGGAGAGGAACGAGGTTAGGTTCTGTTCGGTGATGTAATTCAGCTTGACAAGGATTGATCCAAGGCGAACCTGGCCACCGGAAAGTTTTTGTTCTTCGAGGGCTTTTGCGAGCTGATCGCGATTGATCAGGTTGTTTTTAACCAGGATTTCTCCCAGTCTGTTTAACTGCATAATTCCCCCGGTGATGATTGATAGCTGGCGATTTTAGGCGGATTGGCACTGGTTGTCAAGTTGATGTTAACAATCAGAAATGCCGTCAAGGACGCTCTTCATCAAGCCGAATGGCGGAGTTGTGCCGGTCCAGATTGCAAAGGCCAGCTCGCCCTGGGAAGCAAGCATCCCAAGACCATTGGCTCCTTTAAGCCCCAGTCGAAGCGCTTCCCGCAACAAGGGAGTAACCGGCGGCGCGTAGATCATGTCATACACAATGGCACTGCGTGGCAAAAGATCAAGCCGCACCGGAAGGGGACTATCACGAATCATGCCAAGAGAGGTTGTATTAACAAGAGCATCGATTTCCGCCAGACACTCCTCCAGTTCCTCGAAACCTGAAACAACGGTCAGCTCGGTAGCGGGAAAATGATGCGCGATTGACGAGGCCAGCTCGACGGCCCGTTCGCGGGTTCGGTTGGCGATTACGACTCTTCTGGCCCCGGACCGGCATAAGGCAGCCAGTGCCCCCCGCGCGGCTCCACCAGCTCCAAGGAGCGCAACCGATGCCCCGCGCACATCGAATCCAAGTTCATTGGCTAAAGACCTGATCAGACCATCACCGTCCGTATTATAGCCGATCAGGCGGCCGGCGTCGTTTTTGACCGTATTGACGGCCCCGGCGGTTTCCGCACTGGAATCAAGCTCATCAAGATACTGCATGATCTCCGTTTTAAGCGGGATGGTGACGTTGAATCCCGACACGCCCAGTGCTTTTAATCCGGCAACCGCACTACCCAACCCCTCGGGCGCGACTTCGAAGGGGACATAGACATAATCAAGTCCACAGGCGCGCAGAGCAGCATTCTGCATGACGGGCGACAATGAATGCCTGACGGGATACCCTATGATACCGAGGATTTTAGTTGCCCCATTTACCTGGTTGATCACGGCCTGTTCACCTCGCTAACCCGTAGCGCATCAAC
>JAJYBH010000126.1 GCA_021779135.1 Deltaproteobacteria bacterium | reverse complement strand
ATCTCGAAAGTGGTAGCTCCAGGTGAATATCTCAGAAAGAATGATGGCCGTGTTCAAGTCGCCAAAATAACGAACAAACGGTTTGAAGACCGTGAGCCTGTTTTTCGGACTGTTGAACTCTGCCAGAAGATCTTCGACCTCCTCAACAGCATATATCTTGTTATCATCTGGCATTTTTACTTCGCTTCCGGCACCCATTCGCCTCGGAAAAATGTATCCACTTCATCTTCATCCCAACGGATCAATTTTCTGGATAATTGGAGACGCGGTGGAGGAAAGACACCGGCTCTGCGTAGACGATGCAGAGTCTGAACAGAGAATTTGCCCTTCTTGCAAATAGCTTCAATGGCGATCAGGTTCATATCAATTGCCTCCGGATTGTTTTTATAGCGCACAGTTCATACTTATAATATCATACGTATGATGTCAATGTTTTTTTAAGTATGAAATCATGCGTATGTGTGGTATCAATTGAAACAGAAGGGAACTTCGAGGAATGCATGGAAAAACGTGACAGGCTGAAAATTCTGCGATTATTGAACGGATGCACCCAGGATATTCTGGCGAATAGACTGGGTGTGCCCCGCACATCAATCGCCATGTGGGAAAAAGGAAGGTATGGGTTTTCCTCAGAAGTGACGGTAAAGCTTGCCTCGACATTAGGAGTTCAGACAGACTATCTAATTCTTGGAACCCCGGCTATCGCCAACGCAGTCTGGATTCCAATTCCTCCGTCCCGTCCCGACTACTTACGGTCAATGCAAGAAGACCTCACTGCATTGCTACCCCAGTTCCTGACCGAAAATAAGTTCAACGCCTCATATTCAGACAGTCTTGCTGACGGAAGCAGATTTTTCCTTCTTGGGCAGGACTATTACTTCGGTTGTCTGTTGATTGCCGACGCTAGGCTTGCTGATACTATAAATGTCGGTTTGAAACAGACAATTGACGAAGACTTGATAACAGAGCTTGACCACAAGATTGATAAATTGGATGGCAGCGTTTTTGAATTTGTACAATCACACTGGCTGCCACCTAGCCGTTTACCCCAGGACTTCAAGCGGATTGACGTTGTAAAGCTATGCCAGATGCTTGAAAAAAAACGCGGCAGTGAGGACAGTGGCGAGAAAAACGATTCCTTGAAGCTTATTTACAGAACATTCAATGAAGTGGTCAGGAAATACGATGTTCCCGACACGGCAATGGACAAGTTGGATGAGTTGTTTGTGACCAAGTTCAAGGAGTTGTCGTCAGTCCCAAGTGCCTCAATCAAAGTGACATCACTGATGGCTGAAATAGGGAAGGCTCTGAAAAGTCTGGGGTGTCAGAAAAGAAAAGAGGAGCAATACTGATTGGGAAATGGTTTGAGTGTAGCAGAGGGTTCCAGAAGATCGGAATTGGTTCCATGATTCAATTTACGCACAGAGGTTCCACAAGAGGTTCCATTCAAGACAAAGCGGGTTAGCCCTTGTGAGCTAACCCGCTGTTTTTATTGGCGTCCCCGAGACGATTCGAACGTCCGGCCCCTTCCTTAGGAGGGAAGTGCTCTATCCTGCTGAGCTACGGGGACGTGATGGCGAACAACGCTACGTAAAATAGCAGAGATACGCCAAGGGTTCAACCCATTTCGCTAGAAGTTGAGCAGTGAAAACACCTTGCCTTCGGGCAGTTTCTTGCGGCCGCCAAGGAAGTCAAGCTCGGCCATGAAACAGCACTCCACAATATCCCCCCCCATGCTCTGCACCATATCCACCACCGCCGACATGGTGCCGCCGGTTGCAAGCAGGTCATCGGCTATGAGGATCCTTTCGCCCGGTTTGATGGCATCCTTGTGGATCTCGAGGGTATCGGTACCATACTCCAGATCGTAGGTTTTGCTGAAGGTTTCCGAAGGCAATTTTCCCGGCTTTCGCACCAGCACAATCCCGGCGCCAAGCTTGTAGGCCAGGGCCGAACCGATGATGAAGCCGCGGGCCTCGACACCGACTACCTTGTCGATGCGCTGGCCGACATAGCGGTGCGACAGCAGGTCTATCATGCGCTGATAGGACTTGGCGTCCTGCAGCAAGGTGGTGATGTCCTTGAAGATGATCCCCTTTTTAGGGAAATCTGTGATGTCGCGAATGATGTTCTTCAACTCTTCCATGCTGATTATTTCCTTTCTTTCGAGTGTCGGCTGACAGTGACTATTCACGGTTCTGAAAATTTTCGGAGCTTCTCCAGTGATTTGGTTTCAATCTGACGGATCCGTTCCCGCGTGACGCCAAACTTCTGTCCAATAACTTCAAGCGTCTGCGGTTCGTTATCATCCAGTCCAAAACGGAGCGTGAGGATCTTCTGCTCAGTCTCGCCGAGCTGGTCGAAATGCCGGGAGATCATATCGAAGCGGTTCACGTTTTCCAGCAATTGAGCAGGTGAAATCATCGAGTTATCTTCGATGGTGTCGATCAGCAGATAGTCGTTGCCCTCACCGATAGGGGTATCCATTGAACAGGTACGCCGGAGCAGCGTCATCAAGCGGCGGACATATTGCGGCTTGGCGTTCATGGCGCCGGCAATCTCCTCCACTCCCGGTTCGCGGTTCAGATTCTGCGATAAGCCGCGAACAATCCTGAGCATGCGGCTGATGTCATCGGAAACGTGGACCGGCAAACGAATGGTACGGGACTGATTGACCAGGGAGCGTTCGATGGATTGACGAATCCACCAAGTCGCATAGGTTGAAAAACGGCATTCCTTGGCCAGGTTGAAACGCTCAACGGCCTTGATCAGGCCCAGGTTGCCCTCTTCGATCAGGTCAAGAAACGGCAGGCCGCGGTTGATGTAGCGTTTGGCAATCTTGACCACCAGCCGCAGGTTGGACTCGATCATCTTGTTGCGGGCGGCCTTGTCCCCCTGCTCTACTTTCTGGGCCAGTTCCCGTTCGGATTCGGCATTCAGCAGCGGTGTGCGCTGGATATCGCGCAGATAGATCTTGATGGCGTCGTCATAGTGCTCCAGTTCGGCCAGGGGAATCTCGACCTCCCCGTCTTCATCCGCAACTGGCTCTTCGTCCGCGAAAGCCCGCGGTTCCTCGATCTCGTCGAGCGGGAGGCGGATATCCGGATGTGGATATTCCACGCTGAAACCATCAGCTAAAAGTTCGTCCTTTTTCATGATAGAACCGGGTCCCCCCCGCCACAACCAAGCCCTGATGGACAGGGAAGTGCGATTACGAAATCATGTCCGACCGGCTAGTATTGCCACCCCTGTCGGCCGATCAGGGGCACAAAGCGACAGCCAATTGAAGCAACAGTCTCCAGTTCTCCATCAGCATTCTTGACGATCTTCAAGAGCCGCTGCTCGGCCTCGCTCCCCACCGGAATCACCAGCCGACCGCCGATAGCGAGCTGGTCAGTGAGCACCTTCGGGACATCGGGAGCGCCGGCCGTGACGATGATGGCATCGAAGGGGGCCTCTTCCTCCCAGCCGACCGGGCTGTCGTCGCTGTCGTTTATCCTGAGCATGATATTGAACAGCCTGAGCGAATCGAGGCATTTTCGGGCGCGCAGCGCCAGGGGGCGGATGCGCTCGGCCGTGCAGACCCGGTCGGCCAGAGTAGCCAGGATGGCGGTCTGATAGCCGGAGCCGGTGCCGATCTCCAGCACCTTTTCTCTCCCCGTCAGCTCCAGCATCTCGGTCATCAGTGCCACGATGTAGGGCTGCGAAATAGTCTGCTTTTCCCCGATAGGAAGCGGAGAATCGCTGTAGGCCTGCGCGGAAAAGGCTTCCTGCACGAAGAGGTGGCGCGGAATCTTGAGCATGGCGTCGATCACCCTGCGATCACTGACTCCCCGGGCCACGATCTGTTCCTGCACCATCTTTTTTCTGGCGATATCGTAATTCATGGTCTGCCCCGTAAGAAGGCGGGAATATAGCAAAAGTTTCCGGCAATGTCCAGATGCGTCACAGGGTCCAGCCGGACAGAATCTTCATGGATTCGTAATTGGTCAGATCGAGGTGCAGCGGGGTTATGGATACATGCTTACGGTTGAGGGCATGAAAATCGGTCCCGGGCTCGTCGTGCAGATCCGGTTCTTCACTGCCGATCCAGTAATACTTGCGGCCGCGCGGGTCGGTCTTGTCGACAATCTTGCCGACAAAAGAGCGCATCCCCTGACGGGTGATCAGGGGCGGCTGCATCTCGTCGGCCGCGCAGTCGGGGATGTTGACATTCAGGAAGGTGTCCGCCGGCAGGCCGTTGGCCAGCACCTGGCGAGCGACCCTGACAGCCACCTGGGCAGCGGCGTCAAAATGACCGTGACGCTCGTAGGTGGAGAGCGAGACCGCAATGGCCGGGATGCCCATCAGGTTGGCCTCCATGGCGGCCGCGACCGTGCCGGAGTAGGTTACATCATCTCCCAGGTTGGCGCCGTGGTTGATCCCCGACACGACCAGATGCGGCCTGACCGGCAGCAGGCTGTGGATACCCATATTGACACAATCGGTGGGGGTGCCGTCCACGGCATAGAACCCCTCGCGCAGCTCAAATACCCGCAGGGGCGAGTGCAGGGTCAGGGAATGCCCGGCGGCGCTGCGCTCGCGATCCGGCGCGACCACCGTAACTGTGCCCAGCTCCCGCAGGGCTTCGGCCAGGGCCAGGATGCCGGGGGCGTGGATGCCGTCGTCATTGGTGACCATGATGTGCATGTAATCGATCCCGTCGCGAATGTGGTGACAAGCCGGCCTTTTATGGCAGAAATCGGTACGGAAATCAAGCTGAGCCTGTCTGGCTGTTTTGTGTTTACAAAAAATGACGAACTGGGTACATTCTTTCCCCAAACACAGTTTTGATTCTCAACGGATCTGACATTTTATTATCAGGAGGACATGGGCATGAAGGCAGTATTGATGGAAGGTTTCGGTGGGGTTGAGGTTCTCAAGGTGGGTGAGGCGGAACGGCCTGTCGCGGGTGATGGTCAGGTGTTGGTCAAGGTGTATGCGACAACCGTCAATCGCCCCGATCTGGTGCAGCGTGAAGGCAAGTATCCACCCCCGCCGGGTGATTCGGAGATCCTCGGCCTGGAAGTGGCCGGGGTCATCGAGGAACTGGGAACTGGCGTCAGCGGCTGGAAGGTCGGCGAGCGGGTCATGACACTGGTGGGCGGCGGCGGGTATGCCGAATACGCCGTGGCCTACGCCAGCCACCTGATGGCCATCCCGGAGGGCATGAGCTTCGAGGAGGCGGCCTGCGTCTGCGAATCCTACATCACCGCCTTTCTGAACGTGTTCATGATCGGAGAGTTCAAGGACGGTCAGACCGCCATCCTGCACGGCGGCGGAGGCGGGGTCAACACCGCCGCGATCCAGCTCAGCAAGGCGCTGACACCGGCCAGCAAGCTGATCGTGACCGCCTCGCCGGAGAAGATGGAGCGCGTGAAGGAGATCGGCGCCGACCTCCTGATCAACTTCCGCGAGACACCCGACTTTACCGAGATCGTCAAGGAGTTCACCAACAAGAAGGGGGTCGATCTGATCCTCGACCACGTCGGCGCCAAGTACCTGGCGCCCAACATGAACTCACTGGGCTACAAGGGCAGGCTGGTGATCATCGGCGTCACCAGCGGCATCAAGGCCGAACTGAACCTGGCCCTGATGATGGTCAAGCGCCAGCAGATCATCGGCAGCGTACTCCGCTCGCGGCCGGTAGCGGAGAAGGGCGAGATCGTGGCCGAGTTCACCCGCCGCGCCCTGCCCAGATTCGCCGACCGCACCATCGTGCCGATCATCGAGAAGGTCTTCGGCATCGACCAGGTGGTGGAGGCGCACCGCATGATGGAAGAGGACAAGCACTTCGGCAAGATCGTGCTCAAGATCCAGTAGTTTTCACGCGACATACCCGCAAAAAAACCGGCTCGGGATTCAGTTCCCGGCCGGTTTTTTTTGTATCATCTTGCAAGGTTCACCATGTTCATGGAAAGAAGCATGTCAAAAACAAGCACCTGGCATTAAATTAACAAAAAAAGTTAATAATTTCTTTGTGTAATTCTTGCATGTTATGCTATTTTGAAGATTAAAAAATTACCATAGTCATTACATAAGCATTACAGGCGGAGTTACCATGAAACGATTGTCAACTATACTCCCTGCGACTCTGATTGCCACTCTGTTTTTCTCAAGCGGGGCCATGGCCGCACTACTGTGCAACCAGTGCCACGGCACAGCCAGCCCAACCGATTACCGCCCCCTGGATGCCGCCTACCGTAATGTTTCCAGCGGCGGATTCCAGGGAAACCATCGCACGCACATGTCTGCCGTCGCAGCGCCAGGTAGCTGCAACCCCTGCCACGGCAATGGCATTAATGTCGGTACTTATCTCTCCAGCCACAGAAATGGGCGGATCGATATGGTCGCCAATATCAACAATTCCCCCAAAACCGGGGGTGCCGCCTACAGCAAAGGCACCTTCTTCAACCAGACCTCGGCCCCGGTCACCGGCAACTGTTCCAATGTAAACTGTCACTTCGAATCGATCTCACCGGCATGGGGCAGCGCGCTTTTCGTATCGCCAAATGATTGCGATAAGTGCCACGGCCTGCCGCCTAGTGGCGGCGCCACCGGGGCGGCCGGCAGCCATGACAGACATGACGTATATTATCCCGGGGCAAGCAACTGTCAGAAATGTCACGCCAGCAACACCACCTTCGCCCATGCCACCAGCGCCGGGAAGCGTAACCTCACGATCAGCTTTGCCGCCGCCCCCAACAACGGCAGCGGCGTCTACTCCGGGCCGCTTAACGACTACCTTCCCAGCCAGACCAACGTCTTCGGCAATTGCGCAAACACCTACTGTCACTCCAACGGCACCTCGGTTTCCACCGGTTCCATCCCGGCCAACACCACCGCCAACTGGGGCGCTCCCGGCCCACTCGGCTGCACATCGTGCCATGCGTACCCGCCGGCCTACACAAGCGGGTCGCCGAAGGCCAATTCCCATGGCAAACACGCGGCAGCCACCTGCGATAAATGTCACTTCAGCACGACCATTAACGGGACGACCATCGCCAGCGCGACACTTCACAACAATAAGGCCTATGATGTCAATCCCGGTGCCGGGGTCTCTTTCAACTATTCATTTGCCACGGGAGGCGGCACCTGCTCCACCATAAGCTGCCATTTCAACGGCGCGGCCACCTGGGGTGGAAGCGTGGCCTGCGGCGGCTGCCATCCCGCGACGAATGCCACCCTCACATCCGGCAGCCACGCGACCCATCTGGCTGCACTCAAAGGGCCAAACGGCATCGTTCCGACCACCGTAACATGCGATACCTGCCACGGCGCCGGCGCCACCCTGGGCACCCATAGCGGGCATGGGGGCGGAGTGGTCGTTTTCGCCGACGGCAACAGGCTGGCTGCCACCAATGCCTGCGACACCTGTCACAGCGCTGGCGGGCCGTATGATGGCGTCAATGATGCAGCCATTGGAGCAAAGCCGAACTGGAGCTTCGGGGTCTACACGGGAAGCGATCTGAAGGCCGGCAAGGAACGCTGGTGCGTGACCTGCCACGACTCGGGAACATCCGTGATCGGGGGAAGGCAGGCGCCTGACATGGCGGGAAATGACTCCACCTCCGGTTACTACGGCAATGGGCATGGCGCGAAAGGCACCGAGTGCGGCGCATGCCACGGCCAAACCATGAACCACAATTTCGACAACAAGAAAACCTTCACGGTTGCGGCCAACAATTACAAACAGGGATTCCGCCTGAAAGATGTGGGCGGGTTCGATCCGCTCAAAATTCCGAGGGGCGAAGCCGCCTGCGTGTACACCCCGGGGAATTACCGGCTCTGCTTCTCCTGCCACAACGAGCAGGCCCTGATGAATGATTCGAGGGGCGTCGGAGTCTACGACTGCGCCACCAATCCCTACAAGAACGCCGCCACGATAACCACCAGCTTCAAAAACACCTCCCCCGCTGGGCTCAATGGAGGCGGGCCCTTGGACATACCCGCCAACATCCACTGGGATCATCTCGTCGATGTTGACAAATTCGGCGGACTGTGGAAACCGGACGGTGCCGGGACATCGCAAAATTCGTGCACGCTTTGCCACAACCCGCATGGCGGTTCCTACAGCGGGACTCCGGCGCCCAAGATGACCCACGGTGATTACAAGCTCACCTTCGGCAGCGATGCCAACGGCGCTTTCGGCAATTTCTCCGGCACGACCTGGACCAATTCATCCCGATGCTCCTTTGCATGCCACGGAGGCGACACGAAATATTACCGACCGGCTCCATAAGCGCACGGGTGAGGCTGTGGCGGCAAAGCGGCCGTCCGGGCGTCGCGGGTTTC
>JAJYBH010000021.1 GCA_021779135.1 Deltaproteobacteria bacterium | reverse complement strand
CCTCGAAACATGATTTCCATGGCCTACCTCATTGCGGGTAAGCTCAGATTCAACAAGCTATATGCTCAACCCACTTGAAACGTTGAAGAGCCTTTGTAACATACCCGTAAGACGGACACCATGGCTTGAGTTTATTGCCATGGGGGAGTCAGCCCAAGAGTTATGAGCTTTGCAGCGAACTCTTCAGCCTCTCTTGTGGCCTTCCATGAGTTGTCGACTTTCTTAATCCAGCCTTTTTCTCGCATGCTTTCCAGTAAAACATCCTGTTTTCCTGAATTCAATAGAACCATAAAGCCTATTTCTGTTCCTGAAAGCGATATCGAATTTAACCGGTAGTCAAGAAAAGCAGCCCAAGTATGAGGGACCCATTTACTGACGATTTCATTCCCAATAGTATTTGCATATTGTCTTATTTCATATTGCGCATGTGAATCCATTCGGAGAGCCAAAAAGTGCAGGAGGTTATGGAGATCAATTTTCCAGTAGGCTTCTGTATAAGTAGACAGTGGCAGATCTTTACGGGCCTGCTCACGTGCAACTCCAGCTTCTATGCGGTCTTTATAAACCTCGCGACATGAATTGTGCAATTCAGACTCTCTTTGGCTCAACCGAATGCCAGATTCTGTCGGCAAATATCCCTCGCTCCCCTGGCGATTGTCTTGAGCTTGAAGCCGCCATTTTTCTGGTTCTGTAGCCTGTGCGGCATCAATTGCAATCGAGTAACGCGTAGAATATTCGTTTACATTCGCAGTCCTATGCCGAATCCACTGACGCCAACAATCCATTGGCACCCGCACATGTAGCTTAATTTCACACATCTCAAAAGGGGTTGTATGGTGATGTCGTAACAAATACCTTATTAAAGCTTTGTCCTCACTGACCTTCTTAGTCCCTTCCCCGTAGGATACGCGAGCTGCTTGCACAATAGAGGAATCATCTCCCATTACGTCAACCAGGCGAACAAACCCATCATCTAACACGTTGATTTTTTGCCCCAGAAGATTTCTGATCTCCGAGTTTGCATCACAGTTCAAGTTGTCATCTCCTGTTCAAGTGGCGCTTGAGCCTCTATAACCCCATGAATGCAGTCGCCTATGCCTTTGGAGTATTCCCGGTTAAATTCATTTGACGGAGCGTAGCATAATGCTACATTCGAAAATGCTTGTTTTATTTTGAACAAAGCAAGAGCCCCTATCTTTGGCCCTAAGCTCGAAAGCACTATGTTGTAATCATCTAGACACGGGGAAATTTTATCTGCAATAGCGCCATACACTCCTTCCAGAGAATATCCATCGATATCGAATAACTCGATATCTTTTCTGCTCGAAAATGCGTTCTCATGCTTTTGTCTGTTTTGTTCAGAGTTAGCAAATTGCTCACCGGTTTGCAGACCTAGAAGAACTTTGTCAGGCTCAAAGAATCTTTCCAATTGTTTTGCTCTTTCAACATCGTATCCGGTCTGAATGACGAGCAGCGTCGGCCTGCCTAAATGCTGGATACCTGCTTGCTTATAGAGGATTCGAGGTTTACCTGGGTCTCGGCTCAGCCATTCTGCATAGCCATTGCTACTTTGAGGTTTGTGATAAGTATACTGAATGGATATGTTGCGTTTTGCTAACACATGACAGATACTCCAAATAGTTTCCCGCGGCATTGTAGAAATATCCAGCGTGATCAATTCGCCTGGATTGATCACGCTGTCAACTACCCTGGTTAAATTTACCCATGATTCTAAAGGTGAACCGAAAGCAAGTTCTTTGTCATTTACTAGATCTATATTTTTTTCGGCACAGATAGCAGCAATTTTGTCCCGATTTTCTTTTGACCAATCAGCATACTCTTTATAGTGAAACATCAATATTTTTGCAGGAGAAACTTTTTCGATCAGCTGAACAATTCCCAGCAGGAACCGATCTTCCCAGCTAGCAACGGTAATAAGTATTTTAGACTGCTGTAGTGAACAGAGTGGGTTCATCCTGGTCATCTCCTGAGAATGGTATCTCGATATTGTTGACCGCTGCATTCAGTAAATTGTGAGCAGTAATGGAGACACGAGCATGCTGGCCATGAGGATCTAGCCCACGCTCGGGCCATAACATCTTGTTTGGCATATAGTAGGGTTCACGCTTGCCACTATCCTTAGCCGAACTCCAATATGTGTAGATAAGCTGGGCCTTCTGTGCAACTAGCAGCACTTCACTGAGATCTGCATATGACTTTTCGTCAAATCCAGAAATTGTAAACTCAACGGCTCGGGGCTCAGATATTTTTGACCTCAGTCTTTTTTTGAAAAGAATCGCTAAGTTGTCCATGAGCTGATAAACGCGTTTTGCGACTTCGCGTGAGCACCCTTCAATACTGTTGTCCAATTTATTTGCAATCCACTCCCATTTTTCCTTACTCAGCTGTAAAATAACCTCTGTCTGGATATTGGGAGGAATCTCGTCAATCGGAATCGCTTCGTTTTCAGGCTTTTTTTGTATCTCAGACAACATTCGATCATACATATGGTAGCATGGGTTCAGCAGATTTCTGATTACACCGGTTGATAAATGTGTGAGAAGATCAAAACCTGAATAAGGCGGAAGATTTGCACGCGGGGAACGTTCTTGGAAGTAGATTGCCCTTGTGTATTTATAGATATAATCCGCTATTTGCTTGGGCGTCCCATCTGGGTATTTTATTACTGCTTCTTCTTGCGCCTTACGTTTTGCCTCTTCGATATCCTTGGTGAATGCCGGGTTTTCAGGAAAAAACTCTTCCGGTATTTTGGTTACACCGATAGCAGCTAACCTTGAGTTCACAATACTCCGTGCAAACTTGCCAAATGCTGAAGTCCTGTTCTGATAAGGCTGCTCCATTTCTATCCACGTGAAATCGTGCCCTTCCAGTATGCTGCCTCCCGATGAAGTCTCGAATGATGGTGCTTCAACACGCGTAGTTGCTACTTTGAAACTGAAAAGAGCGTTGTCACGGTAGGCAATCCAAGAGTTGAGGGCTCTTTTTTGATATGGATTGAAAAGCTGAGCATCGTCAATTAAAAATGAGAAGTGGCTGTTTCTGAGCTTTTCTGTTTGTCTTAAGCACACCAGAAAAAGTTTTAAGCCGCTATTGAAAGACATAAATAATTTTTTTATGTCGTCTTCATCGCTATTCAGCGACTCCTGAACTGATACGCTTGCTTTGTCGAGGGCAAGATCGAGTGCCCGTTTAAAAGGTATATTGCTTGGGAGGGTAAGGTGTAAAGCATACTCGAGTTCTGAACGCAGCATCTCCTCTTCGTCTTTTGAAATGATTCCTGGTACACTGTATATCGAATCCAGCACCTCTTTCATTATTGAAACGACCATAAAATGCTCGCTTGCCAATGAAGCGTTCAATGGGTCAAGAAGCTCATATTCTCTTCTGTGCGTGAGTGGCGTGTTGCAGGGGATGTAGACTGAAACTAGACTCAGATCAAGTTCTGTTTCATGTTTTAAGACTCTCTGAACCTGAATGGGTAGCGAGTAATACAGGAAAGTCATGGTCTTTCCAGTTCCCCGCTCTCCGACAAGGAAAATATTTCTTTTTGAGGAAACAAAACGTGAATAATTAAAGTCTTCAATATAATATTTGAGGACATCTTCTGTTGAAAGTTTCGTAGCCTGCTCATACTCAAACGGATTTTTGTAATTAGGCATGACTCACCTCATTCCTCCTGCGAGGCTATACGATTCATAGCTTCTGTAAGCCTGACGATTAAATCAACAGGATTATATTGATTGTCACGTTCAACTACTGTTTTTTGCGGATCTCCCGGTACAACCAGGTCTGAAAAGATCACAGAAGGTAGATCGACAGGAATTTCACGCCCTTTATACCAAAAATTAAAGGTTGCAGAGGTTTCCTTGAAAGGCTCCAGAAGCGGACAATAAAATTTCGCATATTGTCTTTCCTGATTCACTTTCTCAATTCTGTGATAAACAATCATCAAGAATCCTGCAAGATCGTCTGTAGAAACAAGCGGCCCATGGTGTTGAAATCTTTCCGTCTCAGATTCGTGAGGCAACCTCAGTGTAATATGATATTTCAATCTGATTCTGCCATGAGCCCTATCTATATCTACGTTACTTGAAAGTGCATATTGATGGAATTTAAGGCTTCCTTCTGGATAACTATGACGTTGGATTAAGTAGTGAGATGTTCTCTGCTCCCCTTCGGCAAGTTCATCTGCAAAACGTAATATTGGTGCGAGCAGCTTCGGTCTGATTTCCTGCCGAGCCAGCTTTGACCTGTCGGTTACAAAGCCAAGGGTATTTTTACTTCCGTCCAATCCGTCTCCGCAATGGGCTTTACAGATATCCAATATTATGGATTTTTCTTCTGAATCTTGGTTCCCGCCAACCGTCGGTCTTACATAATCATATATTGGGCCAATCTGTTTTTGATGTTCCTCTCTCTTAAAGACATTCCCAACATCATGGAACAAAGCAGAAAGTCCGAGAATATACAGCTCCATGCCATTCAGGGCTCCTTGCTCAAGTTTTTTAATTGCTCTGTCCCAATTACCTGTGCTGTCTCCAAGAAGGTCCTGAATATTTTCAAGAACATTTCTAATATGTTTCGGACCATGATCTGTCATATCAGGCTGAATCTTTTTGATCTCTTCGAGCACATTTTCCAGCAGGTTTTTCCGCACAGTCGTATAGCAGCCAAAACGGTCGTCGCCATGGCTTCTGTCTAAATCACGGATTAATGCCGCAAGGATTATTTCTTCAATTTCAAGTGTTTCCCAGATATAGGACATAATGCTCCTTGATCACGGCATATCGCTTTGAAGCGCTTGCAACGAACAAAAGACTGCTTTTGCTAAAATAGGCGGCACTGCATTGCCGACCTGCTGCTGCTGGAATCCGATTGATCCCTTAAATTCGTAATGATCCGGGAAGGATTGCAATCTGGCAGCTTCGCGAACTGAAAGCCCGCGATCTTCCCAGGGATGTATCAGCATATTTTTTCGATAGTTTCCGATTACGACAGAGGTTTCATCCGCCTTAAGGCGCATATATATCCCAGTATGGCATCGCGTGACGTCCGAGTAGTTCTGCATCAGTTCCTTAGGGATATTTTCCCAATTACCGCCTTGAGGGATATGCTTATACCGTTCAATAATATGGTCCGCATTTTTCGTGACAATGTGGTTCGGTGATTTCTTGAGTCTGCCGCGCATTTTACGGGCGTATACCGACCTCGGTTCGCTCGCGTAATCGTGCCAGTCAATATCGGCACCGTTTGGGAGGCTGGGAAGGTCTGCAATCGCATCGAATACGGTCACATGCTTTTTCATCGCCGGTTTTGGAAAACTGAACTTCACTCCATGCCGATTTCCGATGATAAATAATCGCGCTCTTGCCTGAGGGACTCCGTAGTCGGCGGCATTTAGAACTTCATGCGAAAGAGTGTAGCCTAGTCGCCGCAGTTTGTTGTATGTGTACTCGAAAAACTTACCGCCTTCAGTTTCAAGAATTCCCTTAACATTTTCAAAAACAACCCAGTCCGGATTGCACATTCTCACAACCCGGATAAATTCTTCGAAAAGCCAATTGCTCGGATTTTCGGACGATCTGGTGCGCTGATTCGAAGTAGAAAACCCTTGGCATGGAGGGCCGCCGAATACAACCAGCGGCTCATTGCGGCAGTTCAGAACATCTCCTAAACATTCGGCCTTCAATTTTCTGATATCTTCGGAAAATATTTTTGACCCTCTATGATTGCAAATATATGTTGCCAAAGCATGAGGATCATTCTCGACGCAATACTCCACGTTGACACCCGCAAGCTGGGCGCCGAGAGACATTCCTCCTGCTCCTGAGAACAAATCGATTCCAATCATTTCAGTGATGTTCCAATGGTAAAATAATTTATAGTTTCAAGATAATAGAGCTGTGTCAAGAAAATGGTCGCCGTCTGTACATTTTGTGGCTGGTGATTTCAATAAATTCTCGCCCTCAACACATCGCGAAGTGTCAAAATGCGCGGATAGGGCGACGTTCTGCCGACATTTACAACCGGTTTGTTTCTCACGTCCGATTCAAAACATTCAATCTCGTCCATCAGCATCTCGCCCCGCCAGCCTTGAGACTCTGAAGCAGGATCACTGGCCGTTTTGAACAGTGCATATATGTGCTCTTCATCATCATGCCCGGCGAATGCTTCCCAGGCTGCAACTCCCTGTCCCTTGGCATGCTGTTTCAATTCGACCCGGAGCTGTGAGCGCGTGAAAATCCGGAAACCGCTTTCGCGCAGGCTTAACATCCCGGATGCCACGTCACCGCCATGAGTCCTCATGACAATACGCCGTACACCAGCCAGGTTGGGGTGAACATGCAGTGCTCCTTGACGCCTTCCAAGACGCACATAGACGAATCCGTTCTCATCACGGGCAAGCGCAAGCTGGGCGGCGTTTTCGTACCATGCGATCAGCACCATCTCTTCTGCAGGCGGCAGAGCGCGGTAATCCCGACCGTAAATATCCGATTCTGACAGGGCCATCGACCCGTAATTCACCGGCTGCTCATTCGCTGTATAGGCTTCTGCAAGGTGGTAGGTGACACGCTCCCGCGCTGTGGTGCGGTTAGCGAGATGCTCGATGATATCGTCGAGAAATTTGGCAACTGAATCAATCCCCCCCGCCTCGCCTTCCGCATTCGGACGGATGGCAAATGCTCCGAGTCCCGGCAAAATTTCATGAAAGCAGTTGTAAGGGGATATGTTATCGCCCGGGTTGCCGGGATATAGGACGTATGCTCCAGCGGTACGCCTTACGGCATCACGATACGCATGCATTTTCAGCAGATCGGAATACTTTGCCGCCGTGCGGTTTTCCTGTGCGGCTTCCGTATCTCTTTCGAATGCCTCATCGTCCGTTAAGTCGCCGAGCAGTTCGCGAATGTTGTCGATACGGTATTTCGCATCAAAGTGGACATGAGCCATCAGCTCGTTCCGCTCTGCTTCTTCTCTTGAGTACTCAGCCGGCCAAATGCTGATGGTGTAATCCGGCTGCACACCGCGCGTCCAGCTGCCGGCTTTGCCCTGTTCAGATCGTGGCGAAAACTTGCGGTTAAAGTGGAACTCCGCTTTCAGCCGGCGGCTCGCCTTGTTGGACCATACGCCGGCAACCGGCGTCCTCAACTCCACGCCGCGTTTGAGCATCAATTGCGGGGGCGCTTTGTCCTTATTCACAATTATCGAATGAAGCGGCTGTTCGCAGGCAAACCTTTGCCGGAAAAGTTTTTCAAGCTGAAAGAACAGCCAGTATTCGTACAGGGTCGCCACGTTACGGGCACCGGCATGGAACACATCCGCAGAGCCTTCCCATACCAGCTGAGCCCCGGCATGAAACTGCAGCCAGAAATGCAGCAACTCCCTATAGCCGGCCTTGCGCTGCAATACAGGGCTGCCAATCGGCACGACAACCGGCGCCGAGACATCCGGGAGAAAGCTGCGCCCAAGCTGCGTTTCCAGCATACCGCGTAGCCGGTTCGCATCACCAAGAAGCCGGCGTGTTTCCGGTTTTTCAAGGTCTGCAGGTTTGCGTGAAAGGTGTGATACCACATCGGCGAGAAAGTCGCGGAACTCGGCCAGCACCATTTTGATAAAGCGGTTCTCTGCCGTATCAAGAAAGTCGGTGTGCGACTGAACGGAGACCCGGGCTGGGAGGGAGCGGATGTTGGTGGAATAAAGAGGATGGGATTCGGGCACTGAAACGCGGCGTGCCGCCGTGGCAACCTGCCGCGCAAAATCCCTGCCCGGCTTGAAAGGTCGTGAGATGTCCCGCTCTTCGCGGTTGTCCTCAAGTCGCCGATGGGGATTGCGCAGGATCTCATCCACAGCGGCGCGGAATGGAGATGATTCCAGGGTATGCCGCAGAAATTCGAGCTGCTGCTCCAGGATGCGGGAGTCTTTCTGCCAGAGAGTATCGAGTTTCAGGCGGGTGGGGGCGCGGCAGTCCATGAGCAGACCGGCGCACCTGTCTGAAATGAATGACAGCATTCCCCGGTAATGTTCCCGGTAGCCGAGTTTGACGGAACGGACTTCAACACTGCCGCGTGCCACCGGCCTCAAGGCCGGATCATTGCGGCGGATGACCGTCAATGGCAGCAAACCGCAGTAATCCTGCGGTTCGATCAAACCCCGGTCTCCCCGTTCTTCCAGAACAGGGCTCGGCTGAACTCCGCGATGCGGCAGCAGCGCCAGGTCGTCCCATGCCCCTTCAGCAGGTTTCAGGCGGTATTCGTAGCGACCGCGTTCCCGCAGCTGCAGGCGTTCCTCACTATTCCGTCCCGCCTCCTCGGCAGAAAACATCACCAGCGATTTCTGCGCGACAGACGAAGGTTCTGTCTTGGCAAGTGTCACAATTTCGACTGTTGCCAGCAGACGCCCCTCCGGGGTCCTGCACTCGACCCATTCACGCTGTCGCGCTTCAGCAGCCACGCTATGCCTCGGAGAAGGTTACAAACTGATCGCGCACCAGCTTCCGCCACATCCGCATCACCTTGTCAAAGCTCAACGGATAGCGTGCCGCAGCAGCCGGATCATCGGCATTGATTGCCGCAAGCGTTGACCAGAGCAGCTCCGGCCCGTACTTCGCCTCATCCTGCGCCTGGCTTGCCTCACGAAGCTGTGCGGTAAAATTTCTGCCGTCCCGGTCAATGCGCTCCGCCCCGCAGGCCCAGGCCAGCGCCCACAACAGACCTTCCAGCTTTGACCGTGAGCCATGCAGCTTGGGAAGAATCTTCTGGACAACGACCGCATCCATGGCGCCGTCGAACCAGTCGCCGTTATCGTCTGCATAACCGCCAAGCTGATTGTAAAAATGAATAAAACGTGCAGTCTCGTAGCTGGTGCGATAGCCGAATTCGGCGTTATGCTCGCGCAGCAGGTTGAAGAGCAGCAACATCTCGCCTTCAAAGTCCGCTTTAACAACAGCAGGGACTTCCCGCCCCTTGTCGCCGGCAGCCTCTACAAATCCGCTGCCGAAACCGGTTCCTTTGCCGTCCAGCTCCTCAAGTCTGGGGGCCTTGGGCGAGCCGAGAAACGCTGCCAGCTCGGCAGGCTCCATCCTGAATTCGATGACATTGGCGCGGTCCAGCACCTTTGGAGAAAACATGTAGGTCGTCTCGTCCACGTTTACCGTGCCGATGATGAACAGGTTGTCCGGCAGACGCAGCTTGCGCGGCACCGCCCCGCCGTCAGCCATACGCTCCGTCCCCTCGTACAGCGGTATTTTCTCGCCGGATTCTATCGCCGAAAGCATGTCGGCAAAATAGCGCTCCACATGGGAGAGGTTCATTTCGTCCAGGATCAGGAAGTGCGGGATAGCAGCATTTGCCGGGTCAAGAGCGTGGCGGATCAGTTCAAGAGGGGGCTTGGTTATGTAAACTCCAGCTTCCAGGCCGTTCGGGTAGCCGATGATGTTCTCATTGCCGGTCCAATCGGCACCGACCGGAACAAGAGCGTAAAAGGGGTTGGGGTTCTTACCCTGCGAATGGTCGGCATCATCGATCCAGCCCGTATCGGGAGTGATCCAGCGGGCGAAAGCCTGGGCGATCTTCGTTTTACCGGAACCGGCAAGACCTGTAAGGACAAGAAAGCGCTTGCTTATCAGTGACGCAGTAAATCGTTTCAGTAGATTTGCATCAACAATAAGAGCTGCGTCATCCAAAGATTGCAAAATTGCTTCTATAATTGAATTGTTAAAAGCAAACGAAGCGTTCGGATACGGTAGAGGCAGTAGCGTATTCAAGTTTTCAATCTTAGAAAGTTTTTCGCGCCCAATTAGCTTTTCTAACTGAGAAATAGCCCCCCGAGTTGCTTCGGTCTCATTACCGTAAATGGACCAGAATAATGCGTCTGGAACCACTCCTGGGCCAAGTTGGGCAAGTACTTCATCTGTAAGGGCAAATGTATCTTTAGCTTTATTATGTGGATAAAGTTTACCGTCAGTAGCAAGGAAAATTGCGCAGTTTTGATTCCTGATGCCGAATGATTCGCCAACTGGGTTTGAAATCATTGCATTTAATCGCACCAGCAGCGTATTGAGATCCTGTCGAATAAGGATAGCTGTGTGCAATTCAGATTCCGGGCCAAGTTGAATTCGAGAGAACACACAAAGAGCTCCAACCGATTCATCAAGATTGTCAAGGTTCGGAATGCCACAAAGAAAACCGCCTGTTACAAACTTTGCAGAATTGGAGGTCCCGTAACACTCACGGATGCCGGAGCTCTGTAAAGGTGTCGCTAATGTTAGCGTTCTACGACGAAAATCTGCATTGGTTCCAGTTTTAGCCATTTTGATTATCCCGACCTTCTCGTGTTGAAATGATCTTCTAAACTCATTTTGTCAGTCTATTAGAGCTCTCCTGACTTCTTGTGCAACGGCATAGGCAAGCAAGGGAGGTACCGCATTCCCAATTTGCTTTAATTGTGAATTCATACTGCCTGCCAAATTGAATGCATCCGGAAACGATTGAATTCTTGCCGCTTCACGTAGCGATATACCTCGTGCTTGGTCACTATCAAAGTGAATGTGTGAGTAGGAGTCTTTTCCTATGTGTGCAGGAAGAGTCCTTGAAGGATGTTCAGGCGACATCTTTCTGAACTTGTTGGGGTACCTTCCGTCCTTATAGGGTGGTACAACTGCTTTTCTTATGGATTCCCACTCTTCACTACCCGGTTTTATTGTTTTTCCAGATTCCAGTTCGTACGATTGTAACCGTTCCTGAAATATCTCTTCTGCAACTATTAATGCCTCCGGATACATTCCGTCATGTGGCATTCTTCTGAAAATTTCGTAGTCCCTTGGTGTGTAACGAATAATATGACCGGTAAAAAGTTTTGATTTATTTTCAAAGCGAGGCCATGTTCTCATTTCTTTGGTAAACCAATTACTTTTTTTCTCGTATTCAACTAGATTTGAAACACTTCTTGGATGTCCCTTCCCCCTGCGCCCGTCAAGATGATGAAGTATTGGTGGCAGGTCGGCAAAAGCTGTTGAAACAGAGGTCGCTTGAAGCGGGTTTGTTGTTTTTTCGCAGTGGTCAACATAGTGATCACAAGGTAAGCAAACCTCAGGTGAACCTTCACCTGCTCGTGAAGTCGAATATCCAACTGGCAGATCATATCCAAACTGTATTGATGGGAAAACAGGCTGCTTTTTAAGCGACTTGTGAATACCAATAATAAACATCCTCTCGCGCAGCTGTGGCACACCAAACCATACTGCATTTAGAAGAGTGTAGTTGGTCGTATAGCCCAATGCCTCTGCTGTCACAGCAATTTCTTCAGCAATATTTTTCCCAACGTGTTTGCCGATTTCGCGTACATTTTCCATCACAAAAGCCAGGGGTTTCAACGTGGCAACGTAGTGCAGAAAATAGTGATACATGGTTGCCCGTTCATCATGTTCATGAGCAAATTTTTCACCCGCCAGGCTCCAAAGTGCAGCACGGCCAAGTCTGGAGAACGCTTGACATGGTGGCCCGCCAATTACTATATCAGCAGCTAACTCAGTTGAATTCACAGAATTTCTGATATGTGCAACGGCATCTTCTGGTTCGGTACTTTTGATATCTGCAAAGGATCTGTAGGTTTCAGCTAAAGGGCCGCTGCCAAAGTTAAGTTCGTGAGATTTTCGTGCATCATCATTTAACTCAACTGCGCATATTGACCGGAAACCTGCGCGGTCGAAACCGAGGCTGAGGCCACCACATCCGGCGAATAAATCGACAGTTCTGAACTCCCCCCGACTCCGCGCCGCCGCAAGTTTCTTTTTGATAAGTTTAGCTGTCAATTTGGCTTCATTGTCGGTTTCTTGAACGACCTGGATTTCAGATATATTCTCGAGCGAATTATTACTGACATCACGGTTAATCAGTCCGCCTTTCTTTGAGATTGTTTTTTTTATTGGAATGGGATTCTTCATATTTTTTGTAGTCATAGCTTCTTTCATCTCGCTTTTTTATTACACAAAACGTTACTTGAAGTCATGTTATGGTATGAAATTTCGAATACATCTGAACCATTTACAATAAAGCCGGAAGCTATCTCTTTGAATCGCTCTATATCTGAAAATTCTGAAGACTGCTTGAATGAACATTCCCAAACTATCAAGATGTGCCAGCCAGCTCGTACGAGTGCCTCACAGTTTAAGGTGTCTCGTATTTTATTTTTCGCTAATTTTTCGACCCACCATTCTGTTTTGGTTTTGGGGATTGTTGCATCCTTACACCCGTCATGACTATGCCAGAAACATCCGTGAACAAATACAACCGTCTTCCATTTCGGCAAAACTATATCCGGCTTTCCAGGCAGTTCTTTCACATGGAGTCTGAAACGGTACCCTGCCGCATGAAGTGCTTTCCTTACGGCAATTTCCGGTTTCGTATCCTTACCACGAATCCGGCTCATGTTCCAGGAGCGCCTTTCCGGGGCGAGACTATCTGTCATTTCTCATTACTCATCGATCAGCGTTCTCTTTCCCGGCGGCAAAAAATTCTCTCCGGTGACAACACTTCTGCCGGTCTTCTCCTCAAGATCCCGGCGGGCCTTGCGGGCGATACCGCCACCCTTTTTCCCTGCAACCTTATTCTCTTCCATGCCGGTAGCATTCATGGTCTCGGCAATCTGGCGGGTAGAAAGCTCCGCCAGAGCGGTAAAGATCAGCTCCGCCTCGCTCATGTGGTCGCGCAGGTTCTGACTCTTAAGCCCTTTGAGCGACTTGTGCTCCTGTACCTTGAGCCCCGCCCATTCCCGGTGAATGATGTCGGTCAGGATGGCAAATTCCGATTCTTTCCTGATCTCGTGCTCTTTCCAGTAGTCGGTCAGCTTGTTGCGGGTCTCCTGTCCGGTCATCCGCTGCTGAATCCATTTTTCGCTTCTGCCGTGCTGCTGCCAGTATTCCCTGGCGCGGTCAAGCGAGCGGGACGGGTCAGCCATATCCTGCATCCGCTCATAACCGATTTTGGCCAGCCAGAGTTTGATCGGCTCAGCCTTGGGGCTGGGAACAGACTGAATCAGACGAAGCAGTACTTCGGGACTGGCGACGTCGGTCAGGTATTTCTTCCCGTCAGCCGCTTCCAGCTTCAGTCGGTGACAATTTGTCACCGACTCACTTCCTTCTTTGTTTAACCGCTCTTTCAGCTTGTTCCAGTACTTTCTGGAGGACTGAAAGTCCGGCTGCTGCAATAAGGCCCGGATGATGTCCACAACAGAGAAAAACCAGGTTTCGGTCTTCTCGTCGTAAACCCTGCGGATGTCGTAATCCTCGAAGTTTACCGGTGTGATGTTCATGAATCAGCTCCGTT
The DNA here is from genome assembly GCA_021779135.1 of Deltaproteobacteria bacterium. GTDB lineage: Bacteria > Desulfobacterota > Desulfuromonadia > Geobacterales > Pseudopelobacteraceae > CAIPTY01. The sequence continues at coordinate 20,823 of JAJYBH010000021.1, read as the reverse complement.
CTCATAGCAGCTGCATTTGCAATCATTTTGAGAACACATGCAACCGATTTCTCTTATCAGAAACATTTACAGTTGAAAGTCCTACCGCGACAGCACCGGATACAGCTCAGGGAAAAACCAGCCGGCAGCATGAATCGGAAAGCCAATCCGCACTTCACCCTTGGGAGTGTCGGAAACCAGCAGCCCCTCGGCCACCAGTTGAGCCAGCAAGTTGCGACCGGTCCGCTCTTTCAGGCCGGATTCCTCGATGACCGATCCCCGTGGCGCTTCGCCCCGTAGCAGGATCTCTTGCAGCATTCTGCCAGCTTCCGGGCGGAGATTGTCCATGCCGGGCGGATTGGGGATCATGGCGGTGCCGCGCAACTGCACATAGCTTCTGACCCGCTCCACCAGCCCGTCCAGTTGCAACAGGGTGTTCATGTACTCCACCTGATCGAGGCAGATCTCAAGGAAGAACCGACAGAATTTTACCAGTCCCTCATTTGACAGGTTGCCCCTGCCGTCCAGGTCATTTCTGCGTGGTGCATCGGCCCAGGTCAGTGCCGCTTTATAATCGGCATTCCTCCGGGCAAGGCCGCGGCTAACTGACCAGAGGCCAAAGCCATGGACAGGAATCCGGTGCAGGTAGGCCTCGGTGAACAGGCGGGCAACCCTGCCGTTGCCGTCCAGGAACGGATGTATCCACATCAGCCGGTGATGGGCCGCTGCCGCCGCCACCAGCTTGGCAGCGCCATGATGCCTTTCGGGAGCATACGATTCGCCGAACCGTATCATGAATGTGCCCAGGCTGTCATGCCCTGGCGGTTGATGCTGTCCGACCTTGACCGGTTGTGTGCGCAATTCACCCGGCACTACCCGGCTTTCCCGGCCGGTATCCGGATTGGTCATGACCTGAAATTCTTCCGGCAACAGCTTGAAAAACTCCCGATGCAGCGAACAGAGAAACTCCTGCCCGGCGATATTGGGCGGCGCTTCTCCTTGCAATAATACTTCCATCTGCCGCTGTACTGAGATATGGGCCACGCTTTCCAGTTGCAGGTTGCGCTTGGCCGGTTCGGTGTCGTACTGCTCCTGCATGGCTCTGACGATATCGTAGGGGTGGGTGTTGTGCCCCTCAATCAGGTTGGAGTAATAGCTGTTGATGATCCTGAGTAGTTCACGCAGGGTATGCAGGGTGATAGGGTGCTGCCTGGTACCGAGAGAGGCCGAGCGCTGAACTACCTCCAAGGCCAGATCCTGAAGATCATCGGCCCGTTCCGGAAGCAGTGGGGTCATCTGACTGATTGAGTTGGGCATGGCGCGTTCCTTATTGCCGATTTATCTGCCGGTCACTTATGTGCGCAACAGTACAACTGTATTGAATTAATTGCAAGCAAACTCACTTGTGCTCGAATGTATTTGCCGATTAAGCTGCCGATGGGTCAAGCAAAGAGCGACAGTGTTAGCGTTGCGGCATATTTGGAGCCTTTTTTGGATACTAAAAAGCCACCAAAGCAGCAATGCCTTATTGAAGGTACCATTTTTGTACCCAAAAATGCGGCATTGACGGAAGGTGGCGAAAACGGCGCCATATTTGGCACCCAATTGGTATCCAAAACAGCCACCATAATACTCTCCCATTCACCATACGCCTGAAAATGAAAAAGGCTCCCGGTAAGGAGCCCCATTTCAAGATCTGCTGTGTTTTCTGGATTTGCGTCGCGTTAGATTGCCATACGGTCAGCTATTGCTGCCGAGGCCGATGGCCTTATGCCACCGCGAGAAGTCACCTTCCCGATTCGCCCCCTTATTGTTCAGCGTGGGACTGTTCACCGCTGCTATCCTTTTGCACTATGTACCGGTCTGGATAGAACCTGCAGATTTACCCATAAGGTCGGCTCTGCTGGCCTCCGTGTGTCTCAAGAGAGACATAACGCCACGGTGCATTGTATATAGTAGATAGAATTATCCCCAGTTCTGTCAGTCGTCAACTGATTTTTCTTTTAATTTATCAATTTTATTTTCCAGCCTCTGGATTGCCGTTTTGGCCTTGTTCAATTCATTTGAATCGGAATTCTTAACCTTTTTTTCAAACAGATCTTTTTCTCTACGCATTTCTACGCGCTGCCTGACAAGAGCATCATTTTCTGCTGCAAGTTTCGCAAACCCGTCTTTCAGTTTTTGTTCCTGAGATTTACAGTATGCCAATTTCAGGGTGGCGCTCGTTTCATACTCTTTCGCGGTTTCGATGGCCTCTTTGGAGGCCGTATCAACTGCAAAAACCCGTCGTGCCCCATCACCAAGCACATAGCCGCCTCCCAGACCGGCAAGAGCGCCGACGAGGATGCAGGGCCAGCCTGCCCATAATGCAGACCATCCGGAGTCTATACTTACAACAACCCGATGCCCGGTAATCTTCGATTGATCATAGCCAACCATGACCAGTCCGGAATTTGGCAATGGCTTCCCCTTTTCTTCCAAGTAGACAAATGCGATACTTGGCAGCACCCACCACGTCAACCAGCAAAATGTGATTGCTATTGACGCATACAATACGATCCTCAGTATTTTCATCTTAAATATGCCTCCGTAGTATCCGATGCAAAATGCCCGACCTCCTGGGCAACTGTTCCTTTTGCATCATCGTAATTCATACCGTATCTCTGCAATTCCCCCATCCGCTCCTGGGCATAGCTGTGGCGCAGGCCATGAGCCCCGGTGGAAAAACCAAGTTCCCGCTGACTGGCAGCCGAAAAGGTCTGACTCCAAGCCCGTCCGCCTCCGATGTCGTAGTGCTGGGTGTAGTTCACTCCCCGATCAACTACCGGTCGCGGTTCGACAAGACGGGTTGCCTCCAGCTGTGCTGCCAACTCCTTCGACAGCAGGACCTCTCGGATCAATCCGCCTTTCCCCTCCACCGTGTAGCGCTCACCCTCCCTGCCAGTGAAGCGGTCTGCACTCCACTCCCGGTGTGTCGAAGCCTTCTGTTCGCTGACCGGCCTGATAGTCAGCAGTTCATGTGCCCGCAAACCGGCGCAATAGGCAATCCGTGTTGCCAGGCTGTTTCGCTCCGACTGGGCGGAAGAAATGTGCTCGATCTGCGCCTGAGTATAGCTGCGGGTGGAGAGGTGGGTTTCCTTCTCGCTCTTGATGACATCGAGCTTTATCCCCAAGTGCATCTGGAGCGCCTGGCGGTCAAGGTCCAGGGTTTTCTGGGAAACTATCGCGGCCCGGTAGGTGAGATATTGCATGGCAATATCTCGGGTCATGCTGCGGAGATCTCCCAGCCGGTTGTCCCGCATATACCTGGCGCTACCGTTGAGTGAATTCCCATAGCCCCGGGCCGTACCGACACTGTGGATCTTGCCGTCATCCCGGTGATCGTGACGCGCTTTTCCGAGGGCGACCTTTTGCGAGACGGCGTGAACAGATTGTGCCTTCGGTGATCGAAAACTGGGCATCAGTGGTCCTCCTCAGACTGGGTCACTTCTTGTACGTCAGTTGTTGCCGCATGCAACTCCGGCAGTTTTTTCAGGTAACGGTCAATGGAACTGCGGTTGACCTTGCAGCGGTGATTCACTCTGAGCCACTCCACCAGGTCGGCGCAGGATGCTCCGGCCTGTTTCATGGCAACCAACTCAGCGCGATATTTGTCGAGTCGGCTCTTGCGATACAGCTTGCGCCGCGCTTCGGTGCGCCTGATGCGAATGCGTTCGACCTCGGCCTGCGCGTTAAATGTCTCGTGGTTCTTGCTCATTTGGCTGTCCTCCCTGTAGTGGTGCGTCAAATCCTGAAAACCAGCTCCGGTTCTCTCTCCGCGCTGTGTATGTGAATACTGACACAGCGCGGAAAAAGAGGGGGTAAGGCAAAAACCGGAAAAACCTGTTGAAATCGAACAACTGCAAACCCCGAAACCGTTACGTATGGAAAACCTCTCTGTTTCCGCTTCGCGCGGCAGCGCGAACATCCATGAATGCCAGTAAGTGCAAACGGCTTGCAGCTTGGTACTCGGCATCCTCACGAGACAAACCGCCGTCATGTTCCATGATAGCGGCACGTTCCTCCCACTCTGCCCAGAGGCGACCGAAATGCCGCCGGTCATACGACTGACAATGCCGGATAAGCAGCTCACGTTGTAACAACAGATTGTCAGCCGTCAACCGGACGATCTCTGCCGCCAGATTGTCAAACGCTCCCCGGGTTCTCAGCTCACCGGATTCGGTCAACCATGCTTCAGGTTCCGGTTTCACGTCAGCAACCGGTGAATGAATCGCCTCGACTGTCCCCTGCAACTTTTCCAGGAGCACCGGTGGGATCTCGATAATCCTGCCCGCAGGGATCAGCCCTTTTTTCGTTTGGAACGATTCAATGACCCGTGCCCTCATGGTGACACCTCCAGCAAATCAGCCTCCGTCAAAACAAATGCTTCCGTTTCGGACTTTTTTCCGTAACAACGTCACAACCCGCACCAGCTGCGGGTTTACGTGTGACGCTTTGTATTTCGTCAGGGTAACGTGCCGGATTATCCGTAACAGCTAAAGCCGCATGGTTACTGGTTTGTGACGTTGTTACGGATAATTCGGGAGTAATAGGCAGATAACGTGAAAAAACTTCTCTGAATTGATCAGCGGTGTACCCTTTGGCGGTCTCGATCCCGATGCGGATGGTATGTGAAATAATGCCGTATTCCTTGAGACGCTTCGCCACCTGTCGCGGGGAAATTGCATTGCCCCGGTTGAAGGTCGCCCAGGGTTTCTCTCCGTCGGTGCACAACAGCCGAATCAGCTCTGCCGTGGTGATTCGGTCCCGGTCATCGCCGAAGATCTCCCGGATGTCGGCCAGCAGTTCCGTTCCGACCGTCTGTGCATTACTGTCGCTTCCGGACAGTTTAAGCGCTGCCGTGGTGCCAAGTTGCAACCATTCGTTGCCCGCTGCCATGGCGATGGCCAGCAGCGGTTCCCAGTTATCCTGGGCCCTGTCATTCAGGCTGTGGGGAAGCGGAGGCCGGGCCTGTTGCACCTGATCGCAGTAATCCTCGGCAAATCGTGCCAGTTTGGAGCGTAATTCATCAAACAGGCCGGGTTCGGCATAGCGGATACGCTCAACCTTTTCATGGGGGAGTTTGCGCCGTAACTCGAAAATGACGGACCGATCCATGAGGGTATCGGCGACATGACCGATGCCGGCAAGGGCCTTTGCTCCCCAGGTATTGAACTTGGTCGGGATGAAACTGTCACCGACGGTGCGGATGACATAGGCGCTCTCCCTGGTGTGGCCGCTGTTGAGTATTCCGCGCAGTTCCTCGTTGTCCCGCATAAAGGCATCGGCCTCGTCGATCAATAGAGTTGGACACCAGGCATCAATAGTCCGGTACAAGGCCGCCGGTGAAATGCTGCTGGTAGTGATCGCCCGGGCTGCTAGTCTCCCCAGAAGAAAGAGGAGCTGGGACTTGCCGCAGCGCTTCTCGGGTGCAGTGATGACCGCCAGCGGTGCAACCTGGACTACTTCGATAAACCAGGTCATGGAGGCCCATAGAGCGACGGCGTAGGCGGTATCCAGGTCGCAGACGATGAATCGCCTGACCGTGGCGGCAATCTCGGTCAGCAGCTGCGCCGGGTCGACCGCTTCGGGCCATGGCTCGACCTCGGTAAAGGGGAGTTCTTCAGCGGCCGGACCTTTCCGGGCATCCCGGACAACGGCATCCAGGGTGACAGGCCGGACACCGAGGCTCTTTGCTTCCTGTTTACGTATTTGGTCATACTGCAACGGGGAGAGCTTCGATAGTCTTTGAATGACTGCATCAAGCGGGTAACCAGTATTTTCAGTTTCAACCGGAGACGGGATCTCATCGGCAGGCACTGCAGCCTCTTCGATACGGGCGGCAACCGTTTCCGGTCCTGTCAGGCGAGTCAGGTCGTTGAAGTCGGTATCGCCGGCTTTCCTTGTCGCGGGGAAACGGGGAATAGCCAGCAGGCCGCCGACTGTCCGCGCGGCTTCAGTTGCTTTGGTCAAACCGGGATTGCCTTCGGTGAGATGATCATCATCGGCACAAATGACCAGAACCGTATCGGGATACTTTTCCCTGAGAGCCACGGCGACCGGTTTCAGATTGCCTGCAGAGAATGCGCAGGCTACGGCATGGCCGGTGATCTCGTGCAGGGTGGCACCGGTGGCATAACCCTCGGCAATAAGGATCTTCCCATTCGGCTTACCGATGGCATGGTAGCAGCCGGTTACGGCGGTGCCGCTTTTGAAACGTTTGGTCCCATCCGGCATGATGAATTGTAGACCGTGAAGCACACCATTGATGTCCCGTACCGGGAGCATGAGTAATCGCCCCAATTGCTTGCTTCCATAAGGCTTGATATTCTTTGCCGCCAGGTAGTGATGTCGTGCCTCAACATCGCGACCTTTTTCCCAGAGTTTTGCAGATTTATCCCGGCACTTGGCCCTGAGCTCTGTCTCAATGCTGGCGGCTTCGGCTTTTGCCTGTTTCACTCGGACCTGAAAAGCCGCGTGTTCCTCGGGACTCCTGACTGTATTTGCCTGCCAGTCATCTGATATTCCCTGCCGCCAGCAGCCGAAGACGCCGCTTTCGTAGTCCTCGAAGATTTTGCACCAACCGGAATCATCGCCTCTCCGGTCACTGGTGGCGAATCTGATCATTTTCCCCGGCACGATTTCAGAAATGGAGGGTGCGCATCCTGTGGCACTTCGGATGGTTTCGATAAAATGTTCTACACTCACCATTTACCCCCTCGACTGCTCTTCGATCAGTGATCGAATATCCTCAACCCGCCAGGCTGTTATCCGGGGACCGAGCTTTACCGGATGAGGATAGCGCCCGGACTTCACACCCTCCCACCAAGTCGAACGACTCACAGGGTATAGGGGTGGGATGGGCGGATTGGCCTTGGCGTTGCCGATGATGTTGTGCAGCCGGACAAAGCCGGTCTCGGGCAGCAATGTTCTGTGCATAAAACCTCCGTGGTACTTTTGGGATTATCGGGCATCTCCGGATTCACTCGGATTACACCGCTCACTATAATAATCTATAGGGGGGGAGTGTCCTGACGGCCTTCCGAGCCATTTTTTTCATCATTTATCGCGTAACACACCGATATTTAATGAATAAAAAAATTAAAAAAAATGGCCACCACCCCGTTTCGAGGTGATGGCCGTTGATGTTTTACTTGGGAGACTTTAAGCAGATCGCGAGATCAGAAACTTAGCTTCCTCACGGACCGAATCAATTTGAATAGTGCAGTGGCATCTAGAAACAATCCGTCAGGCGCGTCATTAACCATGGGAAACCCGGTCAGACAGGTGGATGACTTTTGCTCCGCTCTTTATATTGTCGAGGTAATCCGCCCACGCCTGCATCATCTTCTTGCGTTCTGCAAGGTGCGCAGTACGGTTGTAAGCCCTGCCGTTCGGATCTTTTACAGCATGTGCAAGCTGGTGTTCAATGAAATCAGGCCTGAATTGCAGAACTTCGTCAAGTATTGTCCTGGCCATGGCTCGAAACCCATGCGGTGTCATCTCCTCTTTGGAGTATCCCATCCGTCGTAGAGCTGCCAGCAATGCGACCTCACTCATGGGGCGCTCTGTCGTGCGCCCGTTGGGGAACACATATATTCCGTTCCCGGTTATTGGCTGTAGTTCCCTCAGTATCGCAACAGCTTGTTTGCAAAGTGGCACAACGTGAGGCTCTTTCATTTTCATTTTATGAGCAGGTATATTCCATTCCGGTGAACCACCATCAAGTAATTCGAAATCAATCTCGTTCCACTCCATCTGCCGCAATTCTCCAGGACGAACAAAAAGCAGCGGAGCCAATTTCAGCGCACATTTGACGACAAATGATCCTTCAAAACCATCGATGGCTCGGAGGAGCGATGCAACCTCTTTCGGATCTGTTAATGCGGCGTGATGTCCCGACTTACGTTTTGTCAGTATGTCCTTCATATCATCAACTGGATTTGCTTCTATCAAACCGTTATTGAGGGCGTAACGCAGAATCTGCCGACAATATAGCTTGATCCTGTCAGCAGTTTCAATCGTTCCCCGGGCTTCAACCTTTTCCATAAGAGTCTTTACATCGTTACGGGTGATGCTGGTGACAGCTCTATCACCAAAAGCCGGGTAAACATCACGCTCAAGACGGCTGGTAATGGTTTTGATATGACTCTCGCTCCAAGCGGGGGAATTTTTCTGCAACCACTCACGAGCAACTTTTTTGAACGTGTTGGCAGAAATTTCCGACTGGATCTGCGTTTGCTCTTTTTGAGCTTTGATGATAGCGCCAGGATCTACGCCATTTGCTAGAAGCTTTCGTGCATCATCGCGGGCTGTTCTTGCATCAGAAAGGGTAATTTCGGGGTAGGATTTAAGAAAGAGGGTTTTGTATTTTTCGTCAAAGCGGTAATTGAAGCGCCAGAGCTTCCCGCCACTGGGTGTAATCAGCAGATATAATCCGCCGCCATCAGTCAGCTTGTATTCTTTTGCTTTCGGCTTTGCTGTTTTGACCTGCAGATCAGTAAGTGGCAGAATCCGTTTAGGCATGGCATCCCCCTTTTTGAGGGTGTCCATTTTGAGGGTTTTTTGAAACACCCCCAGAAACACCCTTAAAATAACTGGATTCCATCATATCAAGGCGGACTGTGCTGGACAAGCAAAAACAAAAAAGCCCTGATTTCTCAGGGCCTTTTATATCAAGCCGGACTGTGCCGGACATATGATTGGCGTCCCCTACCGGATTTGAACCGGTGTCGCCGCCGTGAAAGGGCGGTGTCCTGGGCCGGGCTAGACGAAGGGGACGTTTGATTGATATCACACCTGTTCCGCCGAAGCGGTCCTTGGCCCAAAGCAGGCGCGATAGACGTGAATATATACCGGAAGAAATTCCTGGAGTCAATATTTTTTTAGCGCTACACGTTTTTTTCCGCATCCGGCACAAGGGGTGGTGAGAGTGACATCTGCGTCTATAACAAAAAGGCATCTATCCGCTTCGGGATAGATGCCTGTGATGTTTGGTGAGCCGCGTTGGGGTCGAACCAACGACCACCTGATTAAAAGTCAGGTGCTCTACCGACTGAGCTAGCGGCTCGAAAGAATTGATCTTATACCGCAGCATGCGTATCAAGTCAACATTTTTATCTGTATTTTTTTGATTATTGTTGCGGCTCATACTGTCTTGCGCTTGTCGGCGCCATGCGATACGCTGGGCCTAGCAACCCCAGACTTTTTTTTCAGAACGATGCAGAGGATCACAATGAACCGGATAGTCCTGGCGAGATGCGATAATTATGAAATTTCCCGAGTACGGGCCGCGATCCTGTCGCTGCTCGAACCGCTCGGCGGGATAGGGTCATTTGTCAGACCTGGCGAACGGGTGCTGCTCAAACCGAATATGCTCTCAGTTAAATCACCCGAACAGGCCGTGACAACCCATCCGGCCATAGTGCGCGTCGTTGCCGAACTGGTCCGGGAAGCGGGTGGCCGGGTGCTGATTGGCGACAGCCCGGGCATCGGAGGATTTCAGCGGGTTGCCGACAGGAGCGGGATTGCCCGGGCGGCGGCAGAGAGCGGCGCGGAACTGGTTGAATTCGATGACACGGTCGATCTGCCGGGAAGCGGCACCTTTCGGCGCATCACCCTGGCCAGGACTTACTGGGAGGCGGACAAGGTCATAAACCTGCCCAAGCTCAAGACCCACGAAATGATGACCATGACCTGTGCCGTAAAGAATCTGTTCGGCGCCGTGGTCGGGGCGGAAAAAGCCGGCTGGCACCTCAAGGCCGGCGCATCGCGGGAGCAGTTTGCACGGCTGCTGCTGGAGATTTACCTGCTGAAAAAGCCGGCACTGAATATCGTGGATGCGATTGTCGCCATGGAAGGCAATGGGCCGGGAAGCGGCGATCCCCTGCAGGTGGGGGCATTGATTGCCGGTGTTAATCCGGTGGCAATTGACGTGGTGGCGGGACGCCTGGCAGGCATCCCCGGAGAGCTGCTGCATGTGGAACGCGAGGCACGGCGCATGGGGCTTGCCGGGACCTCGTGGGAGGAGATAGAAATCAGTGGCGCATCCCTGGAAAGTTTCCGGACTATTCCATTCAGGCTGCCCGTTGGGCTGGATGTGCAGTTCGGCCTTCCGAAATTTTTAAGTACTATCATCAAGCGGCAGTTGACAGCGTTTCCGATTGCCGACCGGCAGTCCTGCGTACTGTGCGGAGTATGCCGGGATGCCTGTCCGCCCGAGGCCATAGAAATAAAAAACAGCGCCCTGACCGTTGATCAAGGGCGCTGCATACGTTGCTGGTGCTGCCGCGAACTCTGTCCCCACGATTCCATGCGGGTTCGACGGAGCCTCGTGCTGAAAATGGTTTCCGCCCTGGCAGGGCGCAGGGGCTAGGAGTCCTCCTCCTCGGATCCGAGCGGGATTTCGCGGTAGGCCCGGTCTTCCTCAAAACGCTTGGTCTGTGCCTGAAGTTTTTCCAGGTCTGATTTGCACTTGACGCAATGGCGCGCAAAGGGCAAGGCTTTCAACCTCCCCAAGGGGATCTCCTCTTCGCACTCTTCGCAAATTCCGTATTCATCCTCTTTGATTCGCAACAGGGCCTCGTCGATGGCGTGCACCTTCTCCCGCTCGCGGTCACCAAGCAACAGGCCGAGTTCCCGGTCACGCTCCGAAGAGGCCTGATCATAGATATCACCACTCGGTTCACTGATCAGAGTCATATCAGCGCCGTTTTTGAGCGATTTGGATATCTCGCGCAGGGTATCTTCTTTCATCTGCAGGAGAATATCCTGTATTTCCTTCCACTTCTGTTTCTTCGGCTTAGTCGCCATGTATGTGCTCCCGTGTGCTACCAGTCAATTTATCCGGAAAATGGGGGCACAATATTGCAGGAAACTGCCGTATTGTCAAGCCAAAAGCCTGACAGCCAAAAAACGGGTCAATCGACTATCTCGCCAATCAGGTCGTAGTCGGAAGAGTCGGTGATGCGGAGGGTTACTATATCGCCCACGTCAGCAGTGCCGGACGTGATGTAGACCTGGCCGTCTATATCGGGGGCCTGGCGGGACGAGCGCCCCTTGAGGAGCAGTTCGGTCTCTTCGCTGTAACCCTCGACAATTACCTGTTCGGTCTGGCCGATCAGAGCCCGGTTGCGGCGGAACGAAAGCCGGCCCTGGGCGCGCATCAGCTTGCGATAACGCTCACGCTTGACCCTTTCGGAGACCTGTTCGGGCATCTCGGCCGCCGGAGTACCCTCCTCCCTGGAATAACAGAATACCCCCAGGCGGTCGAAGTGGGTCTGCTCGACGAACTGCATCAGGTTGGAGAAGTCTTCAATGGTTTCACCGGGAAAACCGACAATCAACGATGTGCGCAGCGCAATGCCGGGGATCCGGCTGCGCAGCTTGGCGATCAGATCGCGGATCTGCTGTTCGCCGCTGCGGCGTTTCATGGCCTTGAGCACAGGGTCGCTGATGTGCTGGATCGGAATATCGAGGTATTTGCAGACCTTGGGCTCATCACGGATCAACTCTATCAGGCTGTCGGTGATGCCGTCGGGATAGGCATACAAAAGACGGATCCAGCGCAGACCCTCTATGGCGGCCAGACGGCGCACCAGGGTCTCCAGCGTGGACCCGTCGTCCAGATCGCTGCCATAGCGGGTAATATCCTGGGAAATCACGTTGATTTCCTTGACGCCACGGGCAACCAGCATCTCGGCCTCAGCCACCAGCGCGTCCAGCGGGCGGGAGCGATAGGCACCGCGCAACCGCGGAATGATGCAGTACGAACAGCAGTTGGAGCACCCCTCGCCGATCTTCAGATACGAAAACCAGGCCGGGGATGAGTTGAGGCGCGGCAGGGATTCGTCATAGATGTAATCCGGATCACCGACGTAGCGCAACTGGCCTTCCGTAGCGCCTTTCTCGGCCAGGATCTCGGCAATGCGCGGGTAGTCACCGGTGCCGATGAAGATGTCGACCTCGGGCAGTTCCTGGGCCAGCTCTTCCTGGTAGCGCTGGGGCAGGCAGCCGGAAACGATCAGGGTATGGCAGCGGCCGTCATGCTTGCGTTCGGCCAGGTCGAGAATCGCGTCGATGCTTTCCTGCTTGGCCTCTTTGATAAACGAGCAGGTGTTGACAATGATGACATCGGCATCCTTCTCGTCCATGGTTATCTCGTACTCCTGCTTGGAGAGCACACCCAGCATGACTTCGGCATCCACCAGGTTTTTGGGCAGCCCAGGCTGACCATGCTGACTTTCTGCTTTACGGTAGCGCTCAAAGTATCCTCACTCCATTAATCCCTGAAATTCGTAAACTGCATCTCGACATCCAGATCCTTGCCTTTGAGAAGTTGGATCGCCTCCTGCAGATCGTCGCGGTTCTTGCCGGTCACCCGTACCTGATCATCCTGTATCTGGGCCTGCACCTTGAGCTTGGCCTCCTTGATGACGGCAATGATTTCTTTGCCTTTTTCCTTGGATATGCCCTGCTGGACCGTGATGATCTGGCGCACCAGGCCGCCCGAAGCCGGCTCGACCTTGCCGTACTGCAGTGCCTTGATGGAGATGTTGCGTTTGTGGAATTTGGACTGCAGCACGTCGATAACCGCCTTCAGCTTGTAGTCATCGTCCGCCAGCACCTTGACCGAATCCTTTTCCGGGAGGATCTGGCTCTTGGAGCCCTTGAAGTCGTAGCGCTGGCCGATCTCCTTGACCGCCTGATTGACGGCGTTATCGACCTCCTGCATATCAACCTTTGAAACAATGTCGAATGACGGCATGTGTTAACCTCCAGAAATAATTCAGGTTAAGGTAGAGGTTGAGGAAGGCGAGACACTTGCACCTCTCAGTCTCTACCTTAACCTCTACCTGTTATTCTGTTATGGTTTAACGACCTCGATCCCCTGCGGGATCTTGAAGCTGAATGTGCTGTCAGACAGCCCCTTGTTGACTCTGACGCGGCTGTATTCGATCCGGGTCTGATTGCCTCCGGCATCGTGGATAACAGAGGCCACCACCGGGAAGATATCCCGCACGTTGCCATCCCGTAAAAAATTCTCCACGGCCGCGGCCGAGATGGTCAACTGAAGCTTCGCCAGCACGGCGGAAGGGGCCTTGGGCAGCAGTTCAAGCTGATAATTGCCGGCTTTATCCCGAGGATTTCGCGCAAAGCTGGCTGTGAAATCCCGGGAAACATGTCCGAGCCCCGTCAGGTAATTCAGGGCTATGGAATTGCCCCCCTTGAACATGTCAGTTACGCTGCTGACCATCACCTGCCTGTTCTCGGGCAGGTAAAACCAGACCTGCTTGCCATTGGAGATTATCTGCTGTTTCGGCCTGGTATAGTCGAAACGGAACATGGCGGTAGCCGAGGCCGGTTTTTTCAGGAACAGCACGCCACTACCCCTCTGTTCGCGGTTAATGCCGGCAATGACCGTTTTTTGTACAAAATCGGCCTGAACGTCTTGCAACGACGCATACCCCTTTTCCAGGGCCGAAACCACATCCTTCAAGGCAGCCTTCTTTTCCGCGGCCCATACCGGCGCGCTAAGCAGCCCCAAAATCAACAGAGAGATCACAACGCATATCATTTTTTTCATGTTAGACACCTTTTGCTGCAGACAATTTTCCCGCCGGTCAATGTGCCACATGCACACAGGTAGCGCAACCGCTTTTGACCGTGGTGTACCGCCGCCGTTTCGGATCGTCAGATAAGGGTGCTGGCATCCACCACGAACACGATACTCCCGCTGCCGGTGATAGCCCCACCGGTGAGGTTCTTCATGCGGCTCAGCGGAATGCCGAGCGGCTTTACAAAAATCTCTTCCTGGCCCAGAAATCTGTCGGTTGCCAGGCCGGCCATGTCGCCACCGGCCTCGCTCACGACCGCCGGGACGATTGAGGCCGCCCCCCGAGGCAACGGCTGATCGAGAAGGCGGTTGAGGCTTTTGAGAGGAATGTTGCGCCCCTCCAGGGTAAAAACCTTGCGCCCGGCCTCCTCAAAGATGTCGCTACGCCTGAGTTCGATGGTGCGGGATACGGTATTGACCGGAAAAGCCAGGGTCAGATTACCGCACTCCACCAGCAGGGCATGGATGATGGAGACCGTAATCGGCAGCCGCAGTATAAAGCGGCTCCCCTGACCTGCCCGCGATTCGATCGCCAGGGTTCCGCCCAAGACATGGACGGCGGTTCTGACGACATCCATGCCGACACCCCGCCCGGATATATCGCTGACCTCCGCGGCCGTCGAAAACCCCGGGGCGCAGACCAGCATCAGGGCCGCCTGGCGGGAGATGTCATGCGCCTGCGACGCCGTGATAATCCCTTTCTCAACCGCTTTCCGAGCGAGTCGTGCGGGGTCCATGCCGCAGCCGTCATCGGCAACCGTGATAATTACATGATCCTTGTCCCTGGCAACGGTAACCGTGACAACACCACCGGTGGGTTTCCCGGCAGCAGCCCGGGCCTCAGGGTCTTCCAGACCGTGGTCCACGGCATTACGCAGGATATGCACCAGGGGTTCGGTAATTTCCTCCAGGATCCCCCGGTCGAGCTCGATCTCCTTGCCCTCGATCCTCAGGGAGACGTTCTTGCCCTGTGCGCGGGCCAGATCGCGCACCAGGCGGGGAAAACGTTCTGCAACAACGGCAAAGGGGAGCATGCGGGCCTTGAACACCTCGTCACGCAGTTCACGCAGCAGGGCAGAAAGCTGCTGCAGAGGCTCGTCCAGCGCCGGAGCGGCATAACCGCGGACGCGGTCCATAAGGCGATGGCGGGTAGTGATCAGTTCCCCGGTGATATTCACCAACTGATCCAGTGTCTCGGTCTTGACGCGAACACTCTTGAAAGAGTCCGAATTGCGAAACTGGTGACTTGCTCTCGATGCATCACCCGCCGTAGCCTCGGAACCCGCACCAACTGGCGGGGGCTCCGGCGTCCGCGCGCCTTTCGAGGAGCCGGGCGTGAACGAAACCAGGCGTTCGATCAGCCCGGCTGCATCCGGCTGTCTGCCTTCTCCGTTTTCAATGGCAGAAACCATGCCGGAGAGGAGATCACTCCCTTCCAGGAGGATATCGGCCAGGGCCGGGCAAAATTCAAATTCATTGCCGCGCACCCTGCCGAGCAGGTCCTCCATGCGGTGGGCCAGGGTCGCGACAGCGTCGTAGTGCATGCTTGCGGCCATCCCCTTGAGGGAGTGGGCATGGCGAAACATCTCATCTACGATCGTCCGGTCGGAGACATTGTCTTCGAGTTGAACGATCAGTTCGTTGAAGGTGGCAAGGTGATTTCGGGACTCGGAGACAAACAGATCCCGGTACTGGGACATGTCCATTGCTTACGCCTCCAGGCACTCCAAGGCATCGAGAACCTTTTCCGGCGTGAATGGTTTCTGGATAAAAGCCCTGGCGCCTTGATCCAAAGCTTTCTTGATGATCGGCTCCTGACTGATGGACGAGCAGACGATCACCTTGGTCCCGGGACAGATTTTGAGTATGGACTCCAACAGGTCAAGACCGTTTGTATCCGGCAGGATGATGTCCAGGATAATTATATCCGGATTATGGACGGGGAGGAATTTCATGGCCTCGATGCCGCTGGCCGCCTCGGCCACCACGGTGTAGCCCTTGTCCTTGATGATGGCGCGCAGGATGTTGCGCATAAATACGGCATCATCGACAATCATGACAGTTGCACTCATACCGCCCCCACTACCTGCCCTTGAGTTTGCCCAGCAGCAGTTCATTCACCACGGCCGGATTGGCTTTACCCTTGCTGGCCTTCATGACCTGCCCCACAAAAAAACCGAACAGCTTGTCTTTGCCTGAGCGGTATTCCTCCACCTGTCCGGCCTCCCGGGTCAGAATTTCGTCAATGATCGCCTCGATGGCGCCGCTGTCGGAAACCTGAACCAGACCCTGCTCCTCTACGATAACTGCCGGGTCCTTACCGCTTCGCCACATCTCGTCAAAGACCGTTTTGGCGATCTTGCCGGAAATGGTCCCCCCATCGATCAGCTTGAGCAACCCCACCAACAGAGGCGGCGTAACCGGGCATTGCGCGATCGATGTCCCGGAGTCATTCAAACTGCGGGTGATTTCGCCCATCACCCAGTTGGAGACCGACTTGGCATTCACATCGAGGGACACGCACGACTCGAAATAATCAGCCAGTTCCCGGCTGGCGGTCAGCACGCCGGCATCGTAGTCGGACAGGGCAAAGTCCGTCATGAAACGCTGCCGCCTCTGTTCCGGAAGTTCCGGCAACCCGTGGCGCGTTCGCTCCACCCAGGCTTCGTCGATCACCAGCGGCACCAGATCGGGATCGGGGAAGTAGCGATAATCGTGGGCTTCTTCCTTGCCGCGCATGGAGCGGGTCTTCCCGGAGTTCGGATCGAACAGGCGCGTCTCCTGCACCACCGTGCCACCATCCTCTATCAACTCGATCTGACGCTGGATTTCGTACTCAATGGCCTGCTTGACAAATTTGAAGGAGTTGACATTCTTGATCTCGGCCCGCGTCCCGAGCGTAGCCGACCCCACCGGCATGACCGACACATTGGCGTCGCAGCGGAAACTCCCTTCCTCCATGTTGCCATCACAGATGCCGAGCCAGGTCACGATCTGATGCAGCTGTTTCAGGTATGACACCGCTTCATCAGAAGAGCGCAGGTCCGGTTCGGAAACAACCTCCAGAAGCGGGGTGCAGGCCCGGTTCAAATCAACCCCCGAACCTTCTTCCAGTCCGGAAACATCTCCATGCACCAGCTTGCCGGCGTCTTCCTCCATATGGATACGGGTGATGCCGATCCGCTTCGTCTCGCCGTTCACGTCAATGTCAAGCCAGCCGTGCTGACAGATCGGATCCTCGAACTGGCTGATCTGGTACCCCTTGGGCAGGTCGGGGTAAAAATAGTTTTTTCGGGCAAAGACGCTGCGGGGCGTGATGGAACAGTTGGTGGAGAGCCCGGCTTTGATGGCGAACTCGACCACCTTCTTGTTCAACACCGGCAGCGCTCCGGGCAGCCCCAGGCAAACCGGACAGGTCTGGGAATTGGGCTGGGAGCCGAAGGAGGTGGAGCAGCCGCAGAAGATCTTGGTACTCGTCTTGAGCTGGACATGGACCTCAAGACCGATGACCGGTTGGAATCGCATCAGATCACCGCCTTTCGGGTGTGCCACTCGGTGGCCTGCTCGAAGGCGTGGGCTGCCCGCAGAATAGTCTCTTCGCCAAAGGGCTTGCCGATCAGTTGCAGACCGATGGGCAGACCGGAGGCCGAGATTCCGGCCGGGATCGACATGGCGCAGGTGCCGGCCAGGTTGACCGGAATCGTAAAGATGTCGGACAGGTACATCTGCAAAGGGTCAGCGACCTTTTCGCCGATCTTGAAGGCCGGTGTCGGTGCCACCGGAGTGAGAATCACATCCACCGCCTCGAAGGCGCAGATAAAATCCTGCATGATCAGAGTTCGCACCTTCTGGGCCTTGACGTAGTAGGCATCATAGTAGCCGGAGGAAAGCGCATAGGTGCCAAGCATGATGCGGCGCTTGACCTCGGCCCCGAAACCCTCGCTGCGGCTTTTTGTGTACATGTCGAGCAGCCCTGCCGCACCTTCTGCACGGTGGCCGAAACGGACGCCGTCGTAACGGGCCAGGTTGGAGCTGGCCTCGGCAGTAGCGATCAGGTAGTAGGTTGCCACCGCGTAATCGGTATGCGGCAGGGAGATGTCAACGAACTCGGCCCCCAGTCGTCGATAGGACTCGATGGCGGCATCCATGGCCTTGTGCACATCCGGGTCAAGTCCCTCAATGAAATACTCCCGGGGCAAACCGATGCGAAGCCCTTTGATAGTGCCGGTCAGAGCGGCGGAATAATCCGGGACCGGGGTGTTGACGCTGGTCGAGTCTTTGGGGTCGTGACCGGCCAGCGCCCCCAGCATGATGGCGCTGTCAGTCACATCGCGGGTCAAGGGTCCGACCTGGTCAAGCGACGAGGCATAGGCAATCACACCGTAGCGCGACACGCGGCCATAGGTCGGCTTCAGGCCGACACAGCCGCAGTGCGAGGCTGGCTGGCGGATGGAGCCGCCGGTATCGGTGCCCAGGGTGGCCGTGGCCTGGCGGGCGGCAACAGCGGCCGCTGAGCCGCCCGAGGAACCTCCTGGGATACGATCTGTATCCCAGGGATTGCGGACCGTCCCGTAGGCGCTGGATTCGTTGGAGGAACCCATGGCGAACTCGTCCTGATTGAGCTTGCCCAACAGTACCACGCCCCGCTCTTTGAGCTTTTCCCAGGATGTGGCGCTGTAGGGAGGCACAAAATTGTCCAGGATGCGCGAACCGCAGGTTGTGCGGATCCCTTCCGTCAGAAAGATGTCCTTGAGGGCTAGCGGGATGCCGGTCAGCACGTCCATCTGACCGGCCGCGATCCGCCGGTCGGCCGCCTCGGCGTCGGCCAGGGCCTGTTCGGGCGTAACCGTGATAAACGAGCCGATCTGCGGCTCCACCGACTCTATGCGGGCCAGCATGGCCCTGGCCGTCTCGACCGAAGAGATTTCTTTCGACTTTAACCTCTGGTGCAGTTCATGTATGCTCTGATCCAATATATCCATACGGACAGGGTCTCCGATTCAGTTCTGATTTATTCGATGACTTTGGGCACCCGGTAAAAACTGCCCACTCGGTCCGGGGCATTGGCCAGCGCTTTCTCTATACCGATCGACGGACATTCGGCATCCTCACGAAAGGCGTTCTCCATCGGGACGGCATGGGAGGTCGGCAGGACGCCCTCCGTATCCAGTTCCCTGAGCTTTTCGACATAGCCGAGTATGGCTCCCATCTGGCCGGCAAAGAGGTTTTTCTCCTCCTCGCTCAACTCCAGCCGGGCCAGTCGAGCGACATGCTCCACAACCGCAACACTGATATTCATAATGACGAGCTCCGCTAACATCCGTTAAATAGGTAACAGTGGAGCATGCTTTGTAGCATGAATCGACCTGCAAGACAACCTCGTTCACTCTGTAGCGAGGGGGAAATATTTTTCTCCTTGACATGCGGGATAATTTTAAGTAATTTACACCTCTTCGAAAAAATACCATGATCTGTCGTGTGCAGTGTGTGAGGAAGCTATGAAAACAGAAGTTGCAAAACTCGAAAATGTGAAGCGGGACTGGTATCTGGTCGATGCACAGGATGCGGTTCTTGGGAGGCTTGCCACCCAGGTGGCCAACATTCTGCGCGGCAAGAATAAACCCATCTACACTCCCAGCGTTGACACCGGTGACTTCGTCATCGTGGTA
Source organism: Deltaproteobacteria bacterium (assembly GCA_021779135.1). Classification (GTDB taxonomy): domain Bacteria; phylum Desulfobacterota; class Desulfuromonadia; order Geobacterales; family Pseudopelobacteraceae; genus CAIPTY01. Next base: position 1,521 of record JAJYBH010000021.1, on the reverse strand, counting down.
AACGCCGAGAAGATTGCCCTGACCGGCCACAAGCTGGCCGACAAGATCTACTACAACCACTCCGGTTTTACGGGTGGCCTCAAGGAGATCACTGCCGGCAAACTTATCGAGAAACAGCCCGCCGATCTTATCAAGCGTGCTGTCAAGGGTATGCTTCCCAAAAACAAGCTTTCGCGGCATATGCTCAAGAAGCTCAAAATATATGCGGGTGCCAATCACCCACACGACGCTCAGCAACCAAAGAATCTGACACTTTAATTCTCCAAGGAGAGATACGATATGGCAGCTGTAAGTTTTTACGGAACAGGCAAGCGCAAGACATCAATAGCCAGGGTGTGGCTCAAACCGGGCGCCGGCGCAATTACCGTCAACAACAAAACCCTGGATGAATACTTCGGGCGTGACACATCGAAGATGGTCGCACAGCAATCACTGGAACTGACCGAGAACATCGGCAAGTTTGATATCTTCGTAACCGTCAAGGGCGGCGGCGACTCTGGGCAGGCCGGAGCAATCCGCCACGGTATCACCAAAGCTCTCTTGGCTAGCGATCCCGAATTGCGCGGCGACCTCAAGAAGGCCGGCTTCATCACCCGCGACTCACGCGTGAAAGAGCGTAAGAAATATGGCCGCAAGGCAGCCCGCGCACGCTTCCAGTTCTCCAAGCGCTAAACCACCGCAGGTCTGCAGCAAATTCACGAAATGGGGCAATCCGCAAGGGTTTCCCCATTTTTTTGGCCTAAATTCGAAATGCTCTGGGAAAGGAAGTTTAGCGGGTTTTTGCTGGCGTCAGTCTCCGCGAAGTCCTGCGGATCCTGAAGTCACAAACTCACACACAACAGCCTGCAACGCATCTGGTTAGTCTTTTTCTCCCCAGTGTGATAGGAATGGGATTCAGTTTTCTGGCGGGTTTGCTGGCGCTACGCTGGCTTTCCAGTTGGCTGGAGCATGGACGCTGGCAGTGCTTTGGTTATAATTGCCTTTTTGCCTCAGCTTTTGTGTTCATCTTCCGCTGGATAGGCGTATGCACAAGGTATGTTCTGCATTACAAAAATAATCGTTGCTGTCCCTCGCAGCATCTTTGGCCGCGGGGCCTTCCACTCCCTCTATCGAAACAAAATGCGCAGTATGTCAACTTTCGGGACAATTCAGGACCAGTTGTCACATTTCAATATTAGCCTGCAATTCAAAGAGCATGCCGATAATTATTCCAAACTCCCCTGCTGACGGAGACTTCTCCCAATATTTATAAGAGTCCATTATATGATTGAATTAAAAAACGTTACCAAACGATACGAATCTCTTACGGCTGTTGACGATGTCTCCTTCTCTGTCAAGACAGGTGAGTATTTTGCTCTGCTAGGACCCAATGGTGCCGGAAAGACGACGATCGTTAAGATGCTGCTCGACTTTACACGTCCGTCTTCGGGAAGCTTATCATTATGCGGCATCCCAAGCACCCATGCAGAATGCCGAAAATCAATCGGTTACCTTGCCGAAAATCACCATATTCCACCACAT
>JAJYBH010000020.1 GCA_021779135.1 Deltaproteobacteria bacterium | reverse complement strand
CAGGGAGGGACGATGCCAAGGGCCATACCAAAAAGAGCTTCAGGTTGCATAAATCAGTAAAACCTCCGGGTAATGGATTGAAGACAGATTATACCATTACCCATTCACGACAACGAAGAGCCGTTACAAAGCGTTTGCTTATAGAAAAGATATCGCTTAGGCGATGCAAATAGACGCTACTAACGGGCTAACTTCATATATTCAAGATCAAAAGCGACCGCAGTTAACTTTCTCACTCCATATTTTTCAGCCTGAAAAAGTCAAGCTCAGCGATATGCTTGAATTTGTCATAAGTTGGCCCATGTAATTCACGCAGATATTTTGCAACCGCTTCGTTGCCAAGCAAACTTTTCAAATATGCCTGCATAGAAGTCATGTCTATCATGGCTGTACCATACTGCTCCTTCAATGAGCCTATTTCCGTGGACAGGGCAAGACTCTCTTCCTCAAGACGAGCCTGGCGGGCCAGTATTGCCGGAGTATCCTTTTTCGGTTTGCCTTTGTTGACGAGCTGATTCACCGGCGTTGCATCCAAAAGGGCCTTGGCATAGTTGCAGTTGAATTTGTTCTGGTCATTCATCAGCATGGCAGCGTTAATCTGACGGGGCGCCTTCATTTTTCTCAATACCCTGAAAACCGGTTCCGGCACGGCCTTATCCTTCAGGAGTTCGACAGCCTCCGGACAAATACCTTCAAGCAAATTTTTCTTATTTCTGATTGTTCCGATGTCAAGATTCAATACACGGGCGAGCTTTTCTTCAGAGACTCCTGACTGAACTGCCTTCACGATCATTCGATGTTCCTGAATTGCTGAAAGCCGATTGATGTATTTGTTGTAGGTATAGGTCTCGTCGTCGGTGGAGATCAGACAGAAGACGCGCTCCACTCCCAATTCCTTCAAGGCCATGATCCGCAGATGGCCATCGAGCAAGAGATATCCTTTTCCTTTTTTTAACGGTGCGACCACAGGAGCTTCGATAAGGCCCACTTCCCGAATTGAGGAAAGGACCTGAGCATACTTTCTGCATTTCCTGGCACAGATGGAAATGCTTTTGGTGGGGAGCAACTCCTCCACGGCAAGTTCGATCAGTTTTTCCTGGAACCCCTGCTTTATTATGTTCGCCATGGCCGCTACCTTTTCAGAAGATCCGTTACATGCAGAGGTATTTCATACATGCCAACGGCCTTCAGCTGATTGGTGAAATGGACATCGTTCAATAACTGGCGCAAAGCCACGGCTGTGTAATCCAATACATCCTTGATATAGTTCGACTGAGCCAGCAGCCGTTTCTTTTCTCTGGCTCCATTTTCATAGGCTGCGATCAGATCTTCTGCCGAGACTTTGGCATTATCACGGTGTGGAGCTGAAAGTCCTTTGCCGTAGTGTTTGCGCCGGGAGATGATTTTCTGCAAAACGACCAGCTTCTTCCCGGTCAACGCCCCCGATTCATACGCTTCCGTCAAGGCCGTTTGTACGGCGGCGTCATCTTCCGCAGCTATGTTCAGCGCCTGGTATAAAGGGATTCGCCCCTTTTCTACGGCGTTGACCAGGTATTCCTCACCATCTTCGAGCAGACGGATGATGCCCCGAATATAGTCTTTGCCAAGATTGGTCTTGGCAGCGATGGCATCGTCCGCGTACCCCTGGCCTTTCAGATACTTGATGCTTTGCAGAAGTTCCAGGGCACTGCTGTTGCGCCTGGCGATATTTTCCACCAGGCTCATAAGATGCGCATCTTCTTCACTAACCTCGCGAACGATTGCGGGGATTTCAGTCACCCCGGCTGCAATGAAGGCTTCAATCCTCCCCTGGCCGCACACCAGGTCATACTTCTTGCCATTTTTTGCGTCTTTCCTGGGAGCGACCGTTATGGGCCTTTTCAGGCCGACGCTCCGAATGTTTTGCCGTATTTCTTCGGCAATGATCTGATTACGCACCCGTGGGTTCAGGATGTGAATATCTTCAATAGGAATAAGCGCTACGGCCCCATGCTCCATGTTCCACCGCCTTGTCGAGAGAGATGTTGATGCTCAGCTTCAGCAAGTAATCCAGAGTGTCGGTACGAAAGCCGTCAAGAAATCCTGCGTTCTCCTCCGACAGCTTCAACTGCCCATCAGAAAATTCCAGCGCGGGCAGGATGTAATAGTCCTGGATCGCTTCATTATGGATATCCATGCGTACCGCTACGGTTACGTCAGGACGCAGTCCGCTGTCGAAACGGATTTTCCAGCGCCGGATTCCGGCTGGGGTAGTGAAACAGCGGCTGATAACGACTGAAATGAAGAGATTGTGATTCAATTCCAGCAGGCAGCTTTCCTTGTCCATGGGAATCTTCCTTCCGCAGAGGCTTTCAATATCACGAACGACATCGGCCACGATCTCGGCATGAAGGGCGCGCAAGCGCTGGTTGATGGCAACATACTGATAGTCGCGCTTCGGGGTATAGCCGATCATCTGGTAGACTCGCAGCAGTCCGCCGAAACGATTGCGGATCAGACTGCAGGGAGGTAAAAAATCAGCTTCGTCAATTATCAGCGCGGAAAGGCGCCCTTGCTTGGCGTACAAATCCCGTAGCCCCTGCAGCAGCTCTTCGTCGGTGGTCTTTTTGTTCCGCTCCCGGTAAATCCCCTGCACAATCCAGAATCGCTCCATGTCCACTACGGGCTCAAAGGCGCGATCCTTGCGGACCCACTCGTTTTCCGGATTCGGTTTGGCTCTGCTCTTCATCTTGCCCGATGTGCGGTTGAATAAATTGTTGCCGACATATTTTTCATTGGTCAGCACCTCGCACACGGTCCCTCGTGACCATGGGCGGTCAAAATGGGTTTTCACCCCTTGTGCGTTCAGCAGCGCCGCAATGTCAGTTTCACTCGTCCCGGCAATGAACTGGTCATAAATCCAGAGCACAATCCGACAATCCTCGTCTGACCCCGGCATCAGAATCACCCGCTCGGTGAGCAGGCTTTTCCGCTGCCCCATCGCCAGTTCCTGCTTGGGTCTACCTGCCTCGTCCAACAACATACGCCGCAGCCCGAACCCCGCCACACCTCCCTGCCGGTATCCTTTTGATACCAGATTGCATTGTCCCGCCCATACTTTCTGAGAGAGCTGGCGGCAATAGTCGCTGGCACTTTCGTCCCGCAGCAGGGTCATAATCCTGTCGGCAAGGTTGCTGGTCAACGTCACCGGCTTTTCGCAGGACTGGCACACGACGTTTCTGCGTTCCAGCCTCATCCGGTGATACTCAGCCTCGCGGCTGTCTACAAACCGTCCCCAGCGACTTTCATCCAGGTACAGGACAATGTTGTATCCGTTCCGACCCTGTTCCACATCATCAATCAAGGTCTGAAACTGTTCCCGCTTTTCCGTGTTGATCCCGCTGACACCCAGATCGGCATAGGTCTTGACGATTTCAATGCCGTATTCAGCGGCATAGGTTCGTATTGCCCGTTCCTGATTTTCCGGCGACTCCACCTGCAACTCTGTGGACATGCGGATATACATCGCACCCTTCAGGTGCAGGCTTTTGATATCAGCCGGTGTATATGCCGTTCCCGCTTGTTGCATTTCCGGATATCTCCTTAATTACACTTCAGAATATTCCGGTATTACTTTCAACCAACAAGGGGCGTATGTCTACAATGATTCTGTGGCAGATTTGCCACAAAAACGAACTCAACAATGGCGATCTAACGAGATATATTGTAAAGTTGCTACGAGAGCAGGGAATTACGACAAAACAGGCGGCTCGTGACCTTAACATCCCTGTCGAACGGGCACGGAACTGGTATTACAAGGATACGGGAATGACAGCTCTTGATCTGCTGAGGTTGATTCAGGAGTATAAGTTTGTCAGGCAGGCAGTTGAAAATTAATTGTCGCTCGAATTCCGTTGAAATGCCCCCCAGCTGTGTGTGAAGATATCACCACCAAGGGACTGCAGCGATGTGAAATACCATACGGCAAAGCGTTGATTGAGAATCTGGCCAAGGAGCTGGCTGCCCGCACGGTAAAGGGTTTGATCGTTCAAATCTCTCGAATATGTGGGGCTTTTATCTTGCTTTTCCAAAACTCGACGCACTGCTTCGAGTTTTGTCCTGGAGAGACACTTGCGTTGATTATTGTAAAAACATATCTGTCATTGATTGCTTTGACTCAATATGGCTCGGACATAAAAATATCTGGAATTATGAAGATGCGATATATCCACCCCGATTTGGGAGGTTATGCAGCTAATTCTGATTAAAATGTGTCGCTAGCACTACATAATTTCATGTTATAGGGTCAAAAATGTAACAAATTGAAGATTAAAAGAGATGCGGCATATCCCCTAGTTCGATGAGTGAATATTAAAATGCCAATAGACATTGAATTGTTTCAACCAAAAGGTACATCTACCGATCTGCTAGCTCGGAGACTTGAATTGCATGACGGTGGGATTTACTGGTATCTATTCCCATTTTTCGAGCGACTGGGAAATCAGACAGGTCAATTGATTGATTTGTATGGTGACGCCAAATTCTCTGCTGAAAACATTGTTCCTCTCGATATTATTCTTAGAGAAGCATTGACAAGTTTAGAATTGCAGCCTGATGTGTGGGAACAGAAAATTGGTGAGCAAATCCGCCCGGTCCGCAAGACATTGACACAGACAATTTCAAGGAAAGATGTCAGGTCTTTTATCAACTCCCTCCAGGATCTTCTGGAAAAAGCAGTTAATGGTCGAGGAGTGGTAACTTTCACTGGCGACTAAACATCGAACACGCCACTAGAGCCGATTCGCTGACGCTCCCGACTCAGCGGCAACACCGTTATCCAGACCAAGAAATGAGAAAGAAAAATGATTGAACTTCATGATTCTGACTTTGACACTATTGATGGATTCCCGCTTCTTTGGCGCTGGTCTGATGAAAACCACACGGCATTTGTTCCCCAAGAACTGAATCTCATTCGGCCGCTCAAGCCGGAGACTTCACTAAAACTGCACAATAAACTACTGACAGTAGACCAACAATACGGATTGAATCGTAATCTCACGAATAACTTCCGGGAAATCTATCCTAATGACGATAACGATGACACGATTCAGGACTGGCTCATCAAACTGCCAGTCACAGAGACAGAACAGATTTTACTGTCATGGACACCGGAGATTGCAATTATGACCACTTGGAAGTTGTTCACAGGAAGATGGTCAGACTTCTGGTATCCATCATCAGATGATCTTACCGTGACATCTGTTTCTATGGATTGGGTCCTTGCGATCTCACATTATGGCCGCATTCAATGGGCTGAGTGGATTAATGGATAACCATCGGGTGGTGCGGTGAGGGAAACTCCCCCGGTAATCTGCCAACGAATGTGCTGCTTGGCAACCGATATAAATGATGTCGATATTAATAATGAAGAGTGTCGCATTTTTACAACAGCTAATTTTGAGGGTGTTTTTTAGGGTGCCAGTTATAATCCGTAAATGCGAAAACAATAATACTATGATGTTATACACCTGTATAAAGTCGGTAGGGACGCCATAAAAAACAAGGGGTTACGCCACGCGTAGCCCCTTTTTTTGTAACAAGTTCGTGACTCGTGTCATGTCTCTAAAAATGTGTATGAGAGTCGGGTAGCAAACAACAAAATCCTGTCATGGAGAGTGTGGTGGATAGCAGAAAACGTATTTTAGCCAGAAACAAGGCCATTGCCAGCGGTTTGATGGCAGTGGCGGCGATACTGTTCGTGGTTGCCCGCACTCAAAAGGGGCATGGCGCTTGGGAGTGGGTTGCCGCTTTTTCAGAAGCGGCCATGGTCGGCGCGCTCGCAGACTGGTTTGCCGTAGTGGCACTTTTCAGGCATCCTTTGGGCATCCCCATTCCGCATACCGCTATTATCAAAAACAAGAAGGATGCCATTGCCGGAAATTTGGCAGATTTCATCCGTGACAAGTTTCTCGCCCCCGAAACCCTGATAGGCAAACTGAGGGAGCAGAATCCGGCAGAACGTCTTACGGTCTATTTGATGTCCAGAAACAATGCCGATGAACTGGCAAGCGGGTTGACCCGGGTGTTTTCAGATTCCCTGGGCTTTCTGGATGACGATAGAGTCCAACACATACTTCGAACGGCAATAAGTGACAGGATTGAAAACTTTGATCTCTCGTCTTCAGTTGGGGTTCTTCTCGATACGCTCAGGAATGACAATCGTCACCAGATAGTTCTTGATGAGATGCTGAATCGGTTTGCCGTCTGGCTTTCAACGCCGGAATCGCAAGCCAAGCTGGCCAATTCCATAGATACTATGGTTACAAAGGAATATCCGCTTCTGAGCCACTTCATTCCCAACCGGGACCAATTTTCAAAAGGGGCCGGTGAAAAGATCGTCAGAAGGCTGAACGAATATATCCAGGAGATTAACGTCGATCCTGCCCATGAGCTCAGGCAGACCTTTGACGATGCCGTAACCGGTTTTATCGCCAGATTAAAAACTGACCGGGAATTACGAAACAAGATAGAGGCCATCAAGCTTGAAGCGGTGCAAAACCCGTTCTTATCCGAATATGTTTTGAACCTGATAGGCGATCTCAAAATCTGGTTGAATAATGACCTGAAACAGCCTCACTCAATGATCCGGGAGAAGATAGCAGAGGCTGTCTCAGGCCTTGGAAGGACATTGTCGCGGAACCACGCATTACAAGATTCTTTGAATGAGCACCTTGAAAAGATGGTGACCAACTATGGAGACAGGCTACGCACGGCCATTGCCCGGCACATATCAGAAACTGTTCAGCAGTGGGAAACCGACGATTATGTTGCTGAAATCGAGTTGAGTATCGGTTCGGACCTGCAATTTATTCGTATGAATGGCACATTGGTTGGCGGCGTTATTGGTCTGCTTCTCCATGCGGTTGCTTTGCTGCTGATGTAGGGAAGGGCGCCTTTGTTGTAAATTTCACTGCTCCCGCCGACGGAACAAAGACCTCCCTTCCTTCACGCTGTTTCCGGTCCATATTTCTTGCTACTATCGGTCAGATTTTTTTCCTATTTGAAAGATATTATTTTTTAGGATAAAATTCCTCACCAAACATCGAGAAATAATGTGATCGTAAACAGAAAACATACCAGTTCTCCTCCCAAAGTCGGTGACGGGAAGAATCAGGCGGCCAACGAGGCCCTTACAGAAACCTGCAAGGCGCTGAAGGCCGTTACGTTTTATCCCTCGAACCATCCCCTTCGCGAAAAAATCCCGCACAATGCCTATCAGGCGCTGATCAAACTAATGGATAAGGACGGGGTGTCCTTGATCGTCCAGCGAAACGGACTGTCTATCGCGGGCAACGCATCCGAGATCGAAAATACCCCGATGGTCATGGCCCTGGCGAAAGAACTGTTTACCCGCGAGATACAGGGCCTCACCCTGCTGCCCCAGCTTTCACTGACGGAATTTATCGAGTTTCTCTCGCTTCTGGCGCTGGATTCCAACAAGGTCATTGAAGAAGGTGGACTCGCCGGGATGCTGGCCAAGCGCGGTATCCAGACAATCATCTGCAATAAAATCGATATTTCCGAGGTGTATTCGAAAAAAAGGCTGGGCGAGGCAGCGGATGATTCGGTTGCAGAAGGAACCGTGGTTCAGGAAGATCATGAAGAGATTACATCCCCGTTTGAAGGTGCGCTCCCCGACCACCTGAACGATCTGAAGATCGAAGAGGTGCTGGCCCTGATGCTTTCAGAAGAGGATGACAACAGATATCAGCAACTGTCCGGGATACTGCTGGTAAAAGGGCAGTCACTGAAGGCGGAACGGGATTTTAACCGGCTTTATCCCGTACTCCTTGGCCTGGTGGACCAGAATGCCGACGTGACAAAGAGCACCTCGCGCCGCAACAGCTCCCTCATGGTTTTTCAGCAACTTGCCCGGGGGCAAATGGCCGAGCATCTGCTTGATCATCTGGAAGATAAGGACTTCGGTCAGCAAGAATTTGTGTATCTTATCCTCAATCAATTGGGGAGTGAGGTCGTCAATGAAGTTATCAGCCGGTTTGTTGCCGCTGATAACGAGTTTGCCAAATACGCGCTGGCAACCGCGATACACCGGATTGGCCAGCCTGCGGTGCCGGCGCTGATCGAGATGCTGAAGGATCGTGATTGGCAAGTTGTGCGCTCTGCCATAAATATTCTGGGAGAGATGAAGAGCAGGGATTCCGTGAAGGGACTTATGCTGACCGCGTATCACAACGATACCCGGCTGAGGTTGGAATCAGTCCGTTCCCTGGCAAGGATCGGGGGAAGAGAGGCCACCGAGGCACTGATTGATCTCCTGCAAGACGACAATCTGGCCGTACGGAAGCAGGCCATAGAGTGGATCGGCCACACCGGGAACCAGAAGGGACTCGATCCACTCATCCAGATGATAAAAAAACGGGACGTGCTGGGAAAAATGCTGTATCTCAAGAAGGAGGCCCTGCTTGCTATCGGGCGAATCGGCGATCGGCAGTCCCTCGACCCGTTGTTCAGGATAGCGAAGAAAAGGCATTGGATCTTTCCGAGCCGTCAGGAAGAGTTGCAGATACTCGCCGCTGAAACCATCGCTAGCCTGGGAGGGGAATCAGCGAAAGAATTTCTGGAAAAACTGGCGGCCCGGAGCGGCCGCATTGGCCGTGCCAGCTCATCCGCACTGAAAACCATGGGACAAAGGGCCGCAAACAACCATGAGTGAGATAACCTTGAATGAGGTGCAGCGGGCTGCCATGCTCCTGATGGCCGCCATTAAATCAGTCACCTTTTATCCACAGGCCCATCCCGCGGTCCGGCAACCCCTGCAGGAGCTTGCCGGGATCCTGGGCGATATCCTCAAGGAGCAGCCGGAAATTCATCTTGGCGTGGTCAAGGGTGTCTTTTTCATGGAGAGGCACCTGTTCGTCAACCCCAACGCCGCGGTATCCGCGCTGGTTGAACGCTTCTCACAGAAGGGGATCGACGCACTGACCATCTATGTCGGGGTGACACCTGACGACCTGTTTCGTTTTGCCCTGCTCATCGCAGATCGGGAAACCACTGCCGAGCAGCTTTCCGCAGAACTGGAAAAGAATGGCGTCCGGACGATCCGTCTGGGGATTGATCAGCTGGTGTACGGAGGCTCGGATAATGAGGCCGGCTCTGCTCGCTCGCGTACCTATTTCGAAGCCCTCGGCGTCATGCGCGATATCATCCGCGAGATAGAAAACGGCGGAATTCCCTCCAGCGACCGGATCAATGCCGTCGTGGGAAACATGGTTTCGGAGACGATGAAGGATCATACGACCCTTCTCGGGCTGGCCATGATCAAGGATTACGATAACTACACCTTCAACCATTCGGTTAACGTAGGCATCCTGTCCCTGGCACTTGCGGCTTACATCGGCATGGACCGGGAAGGACTGCATGACACCAATACCGCCGGCCTTCTCCATGATATCGGAAAGACCGGGATCGATAAGAACATACTCAATAAACCGGGAAAACTTTCCGCCGAAGAGTACGATGTAATCAAGAAACACCCCGAAATGGGGGCGGAAATAGTCGACAAGATGAAGGACATCCATCACCGGGTGGCAGACGCGGTGCTTGGCCACCACATAAAATTCAACCGTTCTGGCTACCCCGAATGGGCCAAAGAGAGGGAATTCGGCACTATTAACGAAATCGTGGCCGTGGCCGACTGCTATGACGCGACTACCACCCTGCGCAGTTACAGCGCGCCTGTTTCACCGAAAGAGGCGATGGATATCCTGCGCCGCCTGGCCGGTACCGCACTGAACGATAAACTGGTAATGAAATTTGAGGAAATGATGGGGAGATATCCGGTCGGTACCCTCGTCAGGCTCGATACGAACGAAATAGCCCTGGTAGTGAGGCCTCATCCACTGGAAAACAAGATCCCCTCCGTCAAGGTGATTATCGACTCCAGGGGCGAGGTGCTGGCGGAACCGAAGATGATAAGCCTGGCGCTTACGGATGGAAAGCGGGCTGCCACAATCGTGGCGCCGGTCGATCCCTTCCTGAAGAACGTGGATATATCTAGCTACCTGCTGGCATGATGCGCAGTTCGCCGAGGGCATGTGCGGCGGCTTCACGGGTCTGCGTATGGGGCGAACGGAGCAGTTCGATAAATCTTGCCTCCAGTGCGCCGTCCCCGATTCGTCCCAGTGAGATGATGGCTTCAGCATCGAGGAGTCCGTCACCCGCATCGAGAAAAGGGAGCAATGCCTCAATGATCGAGGGGTTTTTGAAGTTCCCCAGTGCCGCAATCGCCTTGGCCTGAATCACCGGATTCGTATCTTTAAGGCACTCCAGGAGGACGGGAAGTGCACGGGGGTTGGCCAGATTGCCGAGTATTTCCACGGCCGCCGATTTCAAATCCACCTCCGGCCGGGTGGAACAGTAGAGCAGAGCGGGAAGGACTTCTTCTCCACCAATCTTGTTGAGGGCGTAGAGCGCCTTGATTTTTGTTCCGAGGTTTCCTTTTTTCAGCGCTTCAAATACTTCAGGGAGATTGCCGATTCCTTCCAGCCGTTCCAAAGATTCTGCCGCCGCTGTTCGTACCTCTTCGCTGGAGTCGGTCAGCATTGCTGACAGGGCTTCTCGCCGGTTTCGTGTCGATTCGAATGTATTCATATGAAAATACTAGCAAAAAACATGGAGATAGCAATTATTATTTTAGGCGTGGTTGTCTCCAAATCCTGTATTGACAATCAATTCAGGCTGGATCACATCGTCAGAGGTGCGGCATAAGAGAAAACGCTCTCCAGCAACACGACGTTGTTGCAATCTTCGTGCGCCCGCCTGTTCCGGGACGGGTCAAGACGCGCCTGGCCCGCGACCTGGGCGATGAGGCGGCCTGCGATCTTTACCGGGCCATGGTTGCGGATTGTATTGCCAATGTAAGGGGCGCCGGCTTTCCCCTGTTCCTCTTTCATGACGGGCCGGATGCCGGCGGCCTGCCGCCTGAGTGGCGTGCGGCCGCCGACAGAACTTTCAGTCAGGAGGGGGATTCGCTTGGTGAGAGGATGGATGCGGCCTTTCAGCGCTCGTTCGCTTCCGGCGCCAAGGGGGTGATCCTGACCGGTAGTGACATCCCCGGCATCGACGCCGGGTTGCTGCATTCTGCCCAGGGGGCCATGAATGAGCATGATGTTGTGTTCTCCCCGGCACATGACGGCGGGTACTGCCTGGTCGCCTCACGGAATTGTCGCTACCATAACGGGATGTTTCAGGGAATTCCCTGGAGCACTTCCGCCGTCCTGGAGACGACCATCGCCGTCTGCTCAGCTCAAGGCCTTTCGTATGACCTGCTGGAACCTCGTCAGGATATTGATACAATGAACGATCTGGCGGACTATTGTCGCAGACCGTCCGGATCCGCGCCCACGACCAATGCGTGGCTGGTTGCGCGGGGACTGCTGGATCCGCTCCGGGGGTGACTCATTTCCTGCCCGCTGTTCGTTCTCATCCCGATGTTTCAATCCTGAAACAGCCCGGTATCGACTATTGCATTGCGTTCAGCAAGGCATATACTTAACGTGCCTGTTGAACTGCGGAAAACTCACATGAAAAAGGGATCCAGGGATTCATGAGAAAAAAGAGCGCACATACGGTCGGGCTGGGTGAACAGTCGGGTGTGGCCCTTTTCTCCCGGTGGAACGACTTCTGCGGCTTGCGGGAGCTTGTGCTCAAAAAGGGGGACACCGATTCCATCCATGACCTGCGGGTGGCATCGCGCCGGATGCGGGCGGCAATCGGACTGTTTGCACCGTATCTTGCTCCCAGGGCCGTCAAGAGTAGCTCGAAGGAGTTCCGGCGGGTCACCCGCGCGCTGGGACGCCTGCGCAATATTGATGAGGCCCTCATCTATGCTGGCTCGCTGTCCGTACCGCTCCCTGCCCTGGCAGGGCAGCTCTCAGCGGCCCGCGAAGAGGAGATCAAGGTTGTTGTCGATGTGGTGAAGCGGTTCCCCCGGTCGCGTATGGACAGGATGCTCCGCGAGGCGGTGGCGGACCTGATGGAGGATCGAAAGGTTGATCAAGCCCTGCCGGTCTACCTGTCGGAAACATCCATCCAGCGCTATCAGGCCGTATTTGAACTGTTGCTTCCGGCCACGATCCCGGAGAACGTGGAGACGCGCCATGCGCTCAGGATAGCTATCAAAAAGTGGCGCTACCTGCTGGAGATCCTCGGGCAGGTCTGCCAAAAGGATTATGCCGCCATGCTGGACACACTGAAAGAGTATCAGACCCTGCTGGGGAGGCTGAATGACATGGTTGAGTTTGCCGGATTATGCGCCGCGCTGAAACTCCCGCGGCACGAGATCGAAGAGATTTCAGCTGCGCTGGACCGTGACTCCGCCTCATACCTGGCACAATTCATCGCGACCGTTGCGTCCAAGCCGCTGCAATACACCTTCATCCTGTGAGGAGCGCCCGCCCATGAATACACAACGACTGGCCGCCATGGATATCGGCACCAACTCGATCCGCTGCATCGTTGTGGAAGTGGACCACAAGGGTGGCTACAAGGTTCTGGATGATGAAAAAAGCACGGTCAGGCTCGGTGAACAGCTTGCCCGCACCGGAATCATATCGCCCCAGGCTGCGGAGCGTGCGTTGGCAGCGGTTGGTCATTTCCGCAAACTGATCGCCGGATTGAAGGTGAGCGCGGTTGAAGCGATTGCCACCAGCGCCATGCGCAGTGCCGCTAACGGACAAGAGCTGCTGGATGCCCTTTCGGCGGAATTCGGCCACGAGATCAGGATCATTACGGGCGAGGAGGAGGCCGAACTGGCCATGGTTTCCGCCCAGCGCCACTTCGACATGGAATACAAACGCTACGCCGTGTTCGATATCGGCGGGGGGAGTCTGGAGATCACTACCGCTCTGGGAAACCATATCGAAGAGTTCTACTCGCTCGACCTCGGCGCCGTGGTCATGACCGAACAGTTTCTCAAGCACGATCCCCCCCTGGCAGGAGATCTGGAAAAGCTGCAGCGTCATGTCCGCTCGCAACTGAAAAAAAAGGTGGACATATCCAAGGGGCAGTTTCATACCCTGATTGGATCGGGAGGCACGACAACCGCCATAGGCTCCATGGTCATGAACTCACTGGGCGGATCCTATGCGTCTATCCATGGCTACGAGGTACTCCGTTCCGAGGTCGTCCACCTGCTGGCCATGCTGACGCGCAAGAGCCTGCCGGAACGCCGGATGGTGCCCGGCCTGAACGCCGATCGGGCCGATATCATCGTGGCCGGGATTGCCGTGGTCGGAGAGCTGATGCGCTTTTTCGGCGCCAACCAGCTTCTGGTCAATGAGCGCGGCATCCGCGAGGGGCTGATCATCCGGGCCATGGAGAAACATGGCCTGATATCGGCCGCGCCAGCGCCGAGGACCTGGCGGGAGTCGGCCCTGGACTTTGTCAGGTCCTGCCACGTTGACGAGCCTCATTCTCTGCATGTGGCCCGACTGGCGATGTCCCTATTCGATGGGCTTTCAGCGCCCTTCAACCTGAAAAAATCGGACCGCAAGCTGCTGGAGGCCGCCGCCCTGCTGCACGACGTCGGCTATTTCATCGCCTACAGCAGTCATCACAAGCACTCCTACCATCTTATCCGCCACGCCGAGCTGTTTGGCTTCTCCCCCCGCGAACGTGAGCTGATCGCCCAGATAGCGCGCTACCACCGCAAATCCCTCCCCAAGCGCAAGCACGAAAGCTTTCAGGCGTTGAACGAAGCCGACCGGCAACGGGTAGGGCGCCTGGGCGGCATCCTGCGCCTGGCCGACGGCCTCGACCGGCGCAGAAGCTCGGCGGTCCAGTCCGTATCCTGCGCCTTCGGCGGCACGCTCTTCACGGTACGCCTGGAGGGGGGTGAAGACATGTCGGTGGAGATCTTTGGAGCCACGGCCAAGAAAGACCTTCTGGAGAAGGCCTTCGGCGTGCGACTGGTTCTGGAGGCCTCCTGAGTTTCCCAATACTCCGTGCCGTCAGGAAAGAGACAGCCGTCGATTGCTGCGCCGCAGACCCTCCCGAAAGTGATTTCAATTGAACATCTGCCTGCTTAGCTGATATAGTGCCGCAGGCAGCCAGCGCTCAATTATCCCTGCCGCAGTTGGCCATGCCGGGATTCCGGACCCTGAATGAATATTTCCATCATCGACAAAAAAATGCTGCATTTTTTCGCCGAACTGCAGGGCTACTTTTTCCTTGCCGGCCGCAGCCTCCTGCGCATGGTGCGGCGTCCCTTCTATTATCGTGAATTTGCCATCCAGTTCGATAAGCTCGGTTTTTCCTCCCTCTTCATCTGCATCCTGACCGGATTATTTACGGGCATGGTCATGGCGCTGCAGGCCCTGATCCAGCTCAAGCCATTTGCCGCCACCAGTTACGTGGGGGGGATGGTGGCCGCTACCATGATCAAGGAGCTCGGGCCGGTGCTGACCGCGTTGATGGTGGCCGGCCGGGTCGGATCGGCCATTACCGCCGAACTGGGCACGATGGTGGTCACCGAGCAGGTGGACGCCATGCGGGTCGAGGGTACCGATATTGTCCAGCGCCTGGTCGTGCCGCGCATGAAGGCCATGCTGCTGGCCATGCCGCTGTTGACCGTCGTGACCGATGTCATTGCGCTCATGGGCGGCTATATCATGTCGGCGGGCTATGGCATCAATCTGACCATGTATATCAACGGCCTGCCGCAGTTCATGGTGTTCCAGGACCTGATCGAGGGGCTGGCAAAGCCGGTTTTTTTCGGGATGATCATCACCATGACCAGCTGCCATATCGGCTTGAACACCCGCGGTGGCGCCGAGGGGGTGGGCAATGCCGCCAAGCAGGCGGTGGTGCTCTCATCGGTGCTGATCCTGATGTCCGATTTCTTTATCTCCAAGGTGTTTGTGGCGTTCAGGTGAGCTGAATCGATGGTTTTCTGCGCACAACGCGGGTCGAGCTCCGAAGTATACTCTGCTGCTATGGCGTGAAGTTTACCGGTAGCACTATTTTATCGTATAGATCTTCAATCAGTTAGCCAAAGACAGGTTTTGTATGGAACCAACCATCACCATTCATAACAATCCATTGTATGCTGGCTGGCTGTCCGACCTTAAGGACAAAGTCCGCACTGCCCGTATAAAAGCCGCCATTTCCGTTAATAGGGAACTGTTGTCGTTTTATTGGGAAATGGGGGCGGAGATTGTTCAAAGACAATTACAGAGCAACTGGGGTGATGGTTTCCTCAATCAGCTCAGCAAAGATCTGATGGGTGAATTTCCGGAGATGAAAGGATTTTCTCTCCGCAATCTGAAGTACATCAAACAATGGTACCAGTTTTATTCGGAGGTCAACGAAATAAGCCAACAAGCTGTTGACCAAATTGGGCAACAAGCTGTTGCCCAATTACAAGAGTCTGACACGCTTATTACCCGGATTCCCTGGGGACATAACATTGCCATCATTTCCAAGTGCAAAAACAGGGAAGAAGCTTTGTATTATGTGTGCAGCACCATTACCAACAACTGGAGCCGCAGTGTCCTGGTGCATCAGATAGAAAGCGGCCTATACCATCGGGAAGGGAAGGCGATCACCAACTTTACCGAAGCGCTCCCCAAGCCTCAGTCCGACCTTGCCCAACAAACCCTCAAGGATCCCTATGTCTTTGATTTTCTAGCTCTGAGTACGAATTACAACGAGCGGGAGCTGGAAAACACTCTGGTGGAGCATATTACCCATTTTCTGTTAGAGCTGGGAGCTGGCTTTGCCTACCTTGGCCGCCAGGTTCCCTTGCAGGTGGGTGAGCGGGAGTTTTTTATCGACCTGCTGTTTTATCATGCCCGTTTGCACTGTTATGTGGTGATTGAGCTTAAAACTACGGACTTTGAGCCTGAACATGCCGGCAAGCTGAACTTTTATATAAAAGCCGTTGACGAACAGTTGCGCCAGATGGGGGATGAGCCGACCATCGGTATCCTGCTATGTAAAAGCAAAGACAAGCTGGTGGCTGAATATGCCCTGAGCGATATCCACAAACCCATTGGAGTTTCAGAGTACCAGCTCACTCAATCCCTGCCAGAAAATCTCAAATCCAGTCTGCCGAGTATTGAAGAGATTGAGGCGGAGTTGTCGGGAGAGCGTGATGAGTGATGGAATCCAGATTTTTTTCGAATGGAAGCAGACAATTTTGGGTTACCTATATAAGTAGCAAGCGCCCTATCTAGGCAACAAGTCACTTATATAGGGAAACCGTAGATTAACGGGTTCGGTGAATCCAGATGAATGAAATAACCTACAAAGATATTGACCTCATCCTTCTCCCTTGGGCCGAAACGCACAAGTTGTATGTCATGACGCGGTATAAAGATGAAGAAGTGCGATCTATGACTGTTGTAGATAGTTGCTGTGACCAATATGGAATTTCTGCCATCCTCGACCGGATAAACGGCAAATCAACAGTTGTGGTCGGAGCGGACTTACTTGAACGTGGTGCCAAGAAGCACACATTCCATAGGGAGCGGCAGCAATACCATTTCCGAAAGCCAGCAGATTTGGCTCACCTGGAAATGACTCTGAGTGAGGCACTTGAATTAACGCGGGTGTGGGGAGCAGAGAGCGCCGAAGCAACGAGCAACCGAACAAGCGAATAGAACCTGCCTCGCTTCACTCCCAGGTCATTCGCAAAGCCGTTAGGGCTCTCAACTGTATGAAGTGAAACGAGGATAAACAGTTTCTGTAAGGTCGCCTTGGAAGCGCAAAAATTAAAACAATTCTATATAGCATGCTGTTGCACCTATTATAGGAATCTTCATGAACTACTGGCTTTTCAAAACTGAACCAGGCTGCTTTTCTTTCGACGACCTGAAGGGGCGACCGGATATGACCGAGCATTGGGACGGGGTGCGCAACTACCAGGCCCGCAACTTTCTCCGCGATTCCATCAAGACCGGCGATCGGGTCCTGTTTTACCACAGCAGCATCCCGGAACCGGCCGTGGTCGGCCTAGCGGAGGTGGTGCGGGACGGGTATCCGGACTTCACGGCCCTCGACCCCAACGGGGAACACTTTGATCCCAAGGCAACACCGGCCAACCCGATCTGGTACATGGTGGACGTGCGCTATCTGCAGCCGCTGCCGAAACAGGTCACGCTGGAGGCCATCAAGGGCAATCCCCTGCTGGAAAACATGCCGCTGGTCAAGCGCAGCCGTCTCTCGATCCAACCGGTGACCCGGGACGAATGGCAGGCCATCCTCGCCATGGGTGGGGTCAAATCCTGATGGGCGTCGCCGATTCTATCAGGATGGAGGACCTGTCCTACTCCATTGGCGGCCGCCGGATCCTGGAGAATTTTGATTTTACGCTGGAACGTGGTGTCAACCGTACGATTCTGGGGGTCAGTGGCGCGGGGAAGACCACCATCCTCAAGCTTCTGCTGGGGTTGTTGCAGCCCGATGCCGGCCGGGTCTGTATCGGGGATGTGTGCATCACCGGCGTACCGGAAGCGCACTTCATGGAGCTTCGCAAGCGGATTGCCATCGTTTTTCAGGGCGGGGCGCTGTTCGACTCCATGACCGTGGGTGAGAATGTCGGTTACCGTCTGTTCGAGGAGGGGCGTCTGTCCCAGGTGGAAATCGAGCGGATTGTCCGGGAAAAACTCAGCTTCGTCGGCGTTGAAGCGGCACTTGACCTCTACCCCGCCGAGCTTTCGGGCGGCATGAAAAAGCGGGTTGCCATTGCCCGGGCCCTGGCCGCCGACCCTGACTACATCTTCTTCGACGAACCGACAACCGGGCTCGATCCGATCGGCGTGTACAATATCTGCAACCTGATACAGCGCCTGCAGGCCGAGGGAAAGACCACCCTGATGGTGACCCATGATCTGGCGACCGCCTTCAGTGTCTCGCAGCGTTTCACCTTTCTGCACCAGAGCCGTATGATCTTCGAAGGGACCGAGGAAGATATGCGCTTGAGCGAACTGCCGGAGGTGCAACAGTTCTTGCAGCCGACGGATGCGTCGCTGTTTGTATGAGGGAACAATATCCACGGCATCGGATGTGAGATGATGACAAGGCGGAAACCGTATGGAACGAAGTGATCGCATAGGCTGGGCGCAGGTACGGGCCGGGGTGTTCATCCTCGTGGCGCTGGTTTGCATTGCAGGTGGCGTGCTGCTGATGGGGCAGAAGACCAAGATGTTCGTTGCCAAGGGGCAACTGCGGATAATGATGGATGATGTGGCCGGGCTCAAGGAAGGCGCCCCGGTCTGGCTGGCCGGCGTGGATGTGGGCGTGGTTACCCGCATCGCCTTCCTCGACCCGAAGCACAGCAACAAAGTGGAGATCCTGCTGGAAGCCGATTATGATTCCTTGCACAAGATCGGGCCGGATTCGGTGATCACCATCAAGACCCGCGGGCTGATGGGGGAGAAGTATGTGGATATCACCCCATCGCGGCAGTATTCGGAGAAACCGGCCGAAGTCCTGCAGGGAACAACGGTCGCCAGGCTGGATGATGTGGTTCAGAAGGCGGGCGCCACCTTTGACCGCCTGAATGTGATCGTCGGCAACATCACCGAGGGCAAGGGCACGCTGGGCAAGTTGAATAGCGATCCGAAGCTGTACAACAATATCGTCACGCTGACCGGAGAGTTGAGCTCGCTGGCCGTCACCATCAACCATGGCGACGGCTCTCTGGGCAGGCTGGCTCGCAGTCCCGAACCATACGACCGGCTGATCACGATCCTCAACCGCGCGGACCGGACCCTGCAGGATATCCAGGCCTCGAACGGCACGCTGAACAAATTGATCTACGACAAGACCCTCTACGACAAGCTTGTGACGCTTGCCGATAAGAGCAACCAGGCTGCCGATGAAGTGCGTGAGTTGAACAAGAAGATAACTTCCAAGGATGGTACCCTGGGGCTGTTGATAAATGACCGTGAGTTTTACGACAAGGGTCTCTCACTGCTTACCCGGGCGGATAATTCGGTCAAATCCATCGAGAGTATTGCCGATAAGGTCAATAATGGCGAGGGGACTGCCGGCCGGCTGGTGAATGACAAGGAGCTCTACGAGCGCATGAACCGGATGGTTGATGACGTGAATGCTCTGGTCAGGGACTTCAAGGAACACCCGCGCAAGTACATCAAGTTTTCGGTGTTTTAAAACACCTACAGCCGTCCGATCAGTCGAAGCAGGCCGTCGAGGATGGTCAATGGATGGGGGGGGCAGCCGGGGATGTACAGGTCTACCGGCAGGAACTTGTCGACACCGTCATGCACCTCTTGGTTGCCGCGATAGGGTCCGCCGCTGATGGCACAGGCCCCGGAGGCAATGACCACCTTGGGGCCGGGGATCGCCTCCCAGGTCTTGAGCAGGGCGATGCGCATGTTCTCGGTGACCGGTCCGGTGACGAAGATGCCGTCGGCATGCCGGGGCGAGGCTACGAACTGGATGCCAAAACGGCCCAGGTCGAAGCCGACCGTCGAGAGGACATTGGTGTCGGCCTCGCAGGCGTTGCAGCCGCCGGCGCTGACCTCGCGCAGCTTGAATGACCGGCCGAAGAGCGAGACCAGTTCCTTGTCCAGGGCATGTGCCAGTTTACGTTCTTCACCCTGGCGAACCAGCAGGTCCTCCCGATTTGAGGCCGAAAGTTTTTCGTCGCGCTCAAAGGCCACCGCGCCGGTCGGGCAGGCCCGCAGGCATTCCGGGCAGAACAGGCAGGTGCCCATATCCAGCTCCAGCCCATTGCGGTTGCTGATCGCGCCGGTCGGGCAGACGCCGGCGCAGGCATCGCAGCCGTCAGGACAGAGGTCCTGGTCGAGGCGCGGATAACCGCGGAAAAGTTCCGGGAGTCGCGCCGGCTCAGCGGGGTACTTTGTGGTCCGGTGCTTTTGTCGAATGCGTTCGAGCACTGCTTTGTACATCGGTCCGCTTCCCTGTTCTCTTCTTTGATGGTGCCTCGGTTGCAGTGATGGCCGGCTGCAGGGTAACCGGCTCCAACTGTCGCCGCAGCAATTTAACGCGGTAGCCGGCATGCGCCGCCAAGCCGGTCAGCCTCAGGTATTCAGCTGCCAGACGGCCAAGCCGGGCTGAAATTGCCCGTGGCGTCGGTTTGTGGGTGGCGTCTCCCATAAGTGCACGTATCGAAAACCACTCCAGCAGTTCTTCAAAGCGCTCCTTGTTGAACCACTCCGTTCCACCGCTCTCATGCACCCGCATGAAGTTGCAACAGGCCTCAGTTGCAAAGGCCCGTTGCGCCACCGTGTCCCCTTCCGATGTGCCCTCGCTTTCCTCCCAGGCCAAAAGCGCCTGCAGAAGCTGTACGGCATGCAGGCCCTCGGAAACAGTTTCCTGTCCAAAGGTCAGTTTCAGGCTGTAATCGAGTCCGAACTGGTCCGGCTGCGTCTTTCTGCCCTTGAGCAGCAGCCATGCCAGCAGAACTCTTCTCCCTGCCCGCGTCTCAAGACGGCCATTCAGGTGGGCGAGCAGGCGGGCGGCTGGCCGGGCGGCTGGCTTGTGGGACGTAAGTACCGCCAGAAGGTCCTGGATGGCCGGCAGTTCTTCCAGTACGGCATCCTTTTTGTTTGCGCGTACGCCGGAGTGTGTTGCCAGAACGCCGAGAAAGTCGCGTGCTGCGGCGACGAGCCGTTTTTTGTAGCTCAACGTGATTTTGCCGGTTGCCGGTTCCATCTCCAACGCCACCCGGAAGGCGGAATTAAGGTCTGCATACTTGAGCTGCTTGAGTTCTTCCTCCAGGCTCTCCACACCGCGTCCGTTCAGGGCTGTACAGAGTCGGCCCCAGGCGCCGTCTTCCTCATCCCGGATCTCGCGGAAGTCGGTAAAGACATGAAACTCATACTCGCCCAGTTCGGCATAGAGCCCCTGTGCTGCCAGCTCCCGGCTGTTGCGCAGAAAGACCAGTCCCAGCGAGTGGTCGCGGAAGGCATAGTACACCCGGTCATCGTCGGCCAGATCCAGGGCCTGTGCCAGTGTTGTGCGGCGCAGCCGAGGAGTTTCTCCATCCCCCTGGACCGCGAAGGCGGCCGATTCCCTGATCCAGCCGGCAGTGGTCGCGTAGCTGTTATGGTACAGCACCAGCCCGCGCTGTCCGCCAACCCGGTTGGAATAGGCGAAGACGTTTTCATCGACCGAATCCCCGGCGTAGAAGTCATACAGTACGAAATTCTCCGAGCCGGAAAAGAGCCAGCGCCGCCGCAGCAGCGGGAAGATGCGTTGTTCGTGCAGCCAGATCAGGTGGGCGTCCGGCTCTTCATTCCAGTAGGAGCGTTTGTATTCCATGCCGTACTTCTCGTGGAAGCCCTCGATCTGGCCATGGCCGAACATGGGCAGGCCCGGCATGGTAGCCAGCAGCACGCAGGCGCCGAAGTACTTTCCTTCTCGGCCGAACTGCTCTACGGCGGTCTTTTCATCCGGGTTGTTCATGAAGTTGACGAAGCGCTTGAGCACCTCGGGATTGAACTCCAGCACATTCTTGATGGTCTGGCGGTACTTGGCGTTTTCCTCCTGCTTGAGCATGTTCATGAAGGCGCTGTTGTAGACCCGGTGCATGCCGAGGGTGCGAACGAAATACCCTTCCATCAGCCAGAAGGCCTCGGCCAGGAGCAGTGTCCCCGGCACCTCGGCCGCCACCCGATCGACCACTTCGCGCCAGAATTCGGTCGGAAATACGGCGTCAAACTCCTCGCGGCTCATGCCGTGTCCGGCGCGGGAGGGGATGCCGCCGCCCAGGCCGCGCACCGGAAACCAGAGCCTCTGGAAGTGCTTCTTGGCCAGGGTCATGGCGGCGTCGAAGCGGATGATCGGGAAGCTGCGGGCGACGTGCAGGATGGTCTGGATGACCGCCTCCCGCACCTCGGGGATCAGGTAGTTGAGCTGGGCGGTGTCGTTCCAGGGGATTGAGGTGCCGTCGTTGCCGTGATAGATGTAGCGGATGCGGCCCGTGCCGCGTTCGATCAGGCGGAAGACGACGGCGGCATCGGTCTTGGTCCAGTAGCCATCCTCGATCTGGATGAAGCAGTCGCCGGAGGAGGAAAGATCCTCACCGTTGAACTGGTAGGTGGGGAAGGGGGGATAGTCCGTCTGGACAAACCAGTCCGGGTGCTGCATGACCCAGCGCGAGTAGATGCCGGTGTGGTTGGGAACCATGTCGCTGGCCAGGCGGATGCCGCGCCGCGCGGCGCGTTCCTTCAGATTGTGCAGGGCCGGCCAGCCGCCCAGGTCGGCGGCGATTTCGTAGTCGTAGAGCGAATAGGCCGAGGCGATGGCCTCGGGGTTGCCACACAGTTGCTTGATGCGCTGGGAGGCCGGCGAGCGCTCCCAGATCCCGATCAACCACAACCCGGTGAAGCCGCCGCCTGACAGACGGTCGAGCTCGGCGTCCGGTATCTGGTCGAGGCTGATGATGGGTCGCCCGTACACCTGTGAGAGCTGCTGCAGCCAGACATAGACCATCTTGGCCATCAGGACGACATTGGACATCCAATCGGCATCCGCCGAAAAATGCTCATATTCTGGATATTCATAGCCACCGAATACCGAACTGCCGTCGGCGCTGAAGCCATCGCCCGCTCCGCCATGGCCGGCAGTCCCGCCGGTCCGTCCAAACTCCATTACCGGCGGCGGCCCGGGTTCGCCGGCGCCCCCCCAGGCGCGTTCTTCCTCCAGCAGGATGTCGAAGGAGATCAGCACCTCCTCCAGCAGCACGGGCGGAAGCAGCGTGCTCCAATGCTCGCGGATGTAGCCGACCTGGCCGGCAAGAGAGTGGGGACTGGCCAGGACAGGCGCCCGCAACGCCTCGGACAGGGTCATTTCCAGCCCCGGCAGCAGCGGTGTATCTGCAAGCGCCTGTTCCATATCGGCCACCACCCGTTGGTATGAGGGCGCTGTCGTAGCCAGTTGGCTGTCATCCAGGATTTCGCGGAAACTGTCGAGGGCGGGGTTTTCGGCGGCCAGCCGCAGGAGCAGGAGCTCACGCAGAATCAGCCGACGTTTTTCAGCGGTATGCCACCAGTGCATCACGATATCCGGGTGAACATCACCGGGCGGAAAAAGTCGTGCGAACGCCAGCGCTGTTTGCTCGGCTGCAGCCCCGGCGGGATCCTGTCCGCTCCGACGCAGGGCGTCAGCCAGCACGTCCGGGGTCGCTGTCTCGGCGACCTCGTCAATCAGGTGATGATATATCTTGAGCAGGGTCGCGTACATGTTGAGTTGGCCGGCATGAACGGTCAGGCTTGTATCCGAACGCCGCCGGTTCATGCGCAGTGCCAGTTGGCGGTAAAAGATGATGTCGGGGATGGAACGGCTGGATATCTGCGACGAGAGGGTGCCCAGGTCGAGGGAACGCCAGTGGTGGGTATCTATCTGGAGGACATGAGGGAAATATGGTGCCGAGTAGCTGTGTTCAGTCATGAGGGTGTCCGGTGGTCTGAAACAGTATGCTGGGTTCTGCCCATTGGTACGATAATGTACATATCCGGCGCATCTGGTTTAGGGGCTGTCACACCCCGGGGCCACTTGGACCTGGGGGGCGATTAATGTTTTTTGCTGGAGCGCCCGGGCTTCTTTCCCGAGGTTTTTCCGGTTTTCTTAGTTTTCTTGCTTTTTGATCCCTTTTTAGCTTTTTTGCCCCGGCTTTTCTTGTGCTTGGTAATCTTGTGAGGCTCAGGATTGAAATCGTCCCTGATGTTGTTGAGCAGTACCGTGGTCTCCTCAAGGCTGGGGTCTGCCTTTTTGGCGGCCTCAAGCATCTCCTTGGCCTCACTGATCCGGCCGGTTTTCATGTAGAGACGCCCGAGTGCGTTGAGCGAGCGGGCGTGGTCGGCCTTTAACTCTACCGCCTTCTTGTAGCTGGCGATGGCATTATCGTAATCTTTCCTGAATTCGTAGATCAGCCCGAGTTTGTAGTGATTGTTGGGATCATCGGGGAACTGTTCGGCCGTATCCTTGAGCAGCCCGGTGATCTCGTCGTACTGCTTGTTTTTGACGTAGAGGGAGACCAGGGCGTTGCGGGTTTCCATGTCGTCTTTCTGCTTTTTAAGCACCTTGACATAATGTTCAATGGCCTTGTCGTTATCCCCTTTGGCCCGGTACAGAGCGGCAATCTCTCGGTTGGCATCGGCGTTTTCGGGCGAATGCTTCAGAAATGCGTTATAGGCATCGATGGCCAGGGCGTTTTCCTTGATGCGGGCAAAGATGCGGGCAAGTTTCAGCTGTATGTCAGGGCTGTCCGGCTTCAGCTTGAGAAATTCACCGTAGTGTGTGACCGCTTCCTGATAGAGTCCGCGTTTGTTGCGCAGGTCTGCCAGCCGCAGATGGGCATCGGCATAGTCCGGTTTGATCCGGATTGCCTGCTTGTAGGAAACCACTGCTTCATCGAGTTGAGAGCGTTTTTCCTGAAGGATGCCCAGATTCAGATAGACTTCGGGGTTCGTGCTGTTGAGATGGATGGCTTCCTTATAGGCGGCAATTGCCTCGGTGTCCTTGTTGCTGGAACGGTAGAGGTTTCCAAGCTTTTCATAGAGGGGCGCCGAGGCCGGATTCTTTTTGATGGCGGTTAGGATCGACTCGATGTCGCCGGACGGATCGCCGGTCAGGGAGGCATCTCCCCCCGTCTTTTGCTGGGTGGGGGCTACTGCGGCAAGTTTTGGTTTGCCCCCGAGAAGGTACTGATATTCCGCGGACTTGGCATCACCCTTTTTATCGTAGATGGCGGCCAGCATCAGATGGATTTCGCGGTTTTGCGGGTTGCTCCTTTCAGCCACTTTCAGTGACTCAAGGGCCTTGTCCTGTTCTTTGCGCGCAAGATGGATGGAGGCTATGCCAATGTGGGCCGCTACGGAGTTCGGATCGGCCACCAAGGCCTGCCGATACGCCTCCAGAGCCTTTTCGGGTTGTTTGGTGGCAACATAGGCATCCGCCAGGCCATTGAATACCTCGGCATCGCGGGGCAGCTTGCGGGAGGCTTCATCGTAGTGATAGATCGCCAGGGGATAGATCTTGCGCTCGGCCAGGATGCGGGCCATGGCCTTGTGGTACCTGGGATTGGAACTGGCGGAAAGACCGCGGGCCAGATCGACCATGGCTTCGTCCGTCATGCCTTTCTGGGCATACAGCAGTCCCAGGTTTCCGCTGGCGAGTTGAAAGGCCGGTTCCTGTTGCAGGGCCTTGCGATATTCGCTGATGGCGCCATCAGAATTGCCAACCCGTTCCAGTTGCAGACCCGAGACGTAGTGCCCCGCCGCTCCATCGGGGCAGAGAGATAAAATCTTGGCCTCGGTTTGACGGATTTGGACCTCGCCCTGCATGTTTTCCAGGGAACCAGCCAGTTCGAGCGCATCCTTGCAAGGGTTGCTGCTCGCAAACCCCCAGGTGAAACCAGTCAGCAAGGTGGCAGCGCAGAACAGCATGAGGCAGGTAAAAAGCTTGTGCATATAGATGTATCCTTGGTTGGCGCGTTAGTGGGTGACGATTATACATGCCCTCCGGCAAAGTTTCAATTATTTAGGCGAAGTCCTTGATTATTTGCAGCAGGATGTGGATAATGAATCGATGTGGTGCTGCTTGTCAGGCAGCGCCGAGGGACGTTTGTCACATGTCGGAATTTAGAAACCAAAGTTGTGAAGGGCACCATGATCCGCACCATCCTCACCTACCCTGATCCAGAACTTAAGAAGAAATCCGCGCCCGTGGTTGTTATCAATGACAGCATCCGTGAAGTGGCGCGGGATATGGCCGAGACCATGTACGACGCGCCGGGAGTCGGGCTGGCCGCGCCGCAGATCGGCGTGCACCAGCGCATCATCGTCATTGATGTATCCGGCAAGGACGAAGCGCCGGATCTGATCGTGGCGATAAACCCCGTTATTGTTCACTCCGAAGGCGAGGCCTATGAGGAAGAAGGCTGCCTGTCCGTTCCCGGCTATGCCGCCAATGTGCGTCGCCATGCCCGGGTGGTGGTCAAGGCGCTCGATCTGGAGGGCAACGAGCAGACCTGGCGGGCCGATGAACTGCTGGCGATTGCCTTCCAGCATGAAATCGACCACCTGGACGGCATCCTGTTTGTGGACCACCTCTCGCCGCTCAAGCGTGATCTCTTCAAACGACGGGCGCGCAGGCTGGCGGAATCGAGCGGGGATAAACCGTGAGCGGTCTGCGGGTCATTTTCATGGGCACACCGGATTTTGCCTGTCCCACACTGCAAAAACTGATCGACCGCGGCGAGCAGGTCGTGGCGGTGGTAACCCAGCCCGATCGGCCCAAGGGACGGGGCCAGCATCTGATGCCGCCGCCAGTCAAGGAGTTGGCCATCCGGCATGCCATCCCGGTATATCAGCCGGCCCGGGTGCGTAATCCCGATGTTATAGAGATCCTTCGCAACCTGTCTCCCGATGTGATCATCGTTGTCGCGTTTGGTCAAATCCTCCCTCAATCACTGCTGGACATCCCTCCCCTGGGTTGCATCAATGTGCATGCCTCGCTGCTGCCGCGCTACCGGGGAGCCGCACCGCTCAATTGGTGCATCATCAACGGCGAGAACGAAACCGGCGTCACCACCATGCTGATGGATGCCGGGCTGGACACCGGTCCCATGCTGCTGAAACAATCGACACCGCTCGATCAGGACGAAGATATCGTGGCGTTGCATGACCGCATGTCGGCCATGGGCGCCGAACTTCTGTCCGAGACCCTGGACGGCCTGGCTGCCGGCACGATCGTCCCGCAGCAGCAGGATGATTCCCTGAGCTGCTACGCGCCGCTCTTGAAGAAGGAAGACGGACGGATCGACTGGCATCGCGACGCCCGCAGCATCCACAATCTTGTCCGCGGTCTGGCGGTCTGGCCGGTTGCCTACACCTTTCTGGGAGACCAGGTGCTCAAGGTCTACCGCAGCAGGGTAGGCGAGGGGGATGGTGTGCCGGGCACGGTGCTGCGGGCCGATAGGCATGGTCTTGAGGTGGCGTGTCTGAAGGGTAGTCTTATTCTGGAAGAGATGCAACTGGCCGGAAGAAAGCGGCTGGATGCCGCCAGTCTTCTTGCCGGGTTCGCAATCCCTGTCGGGACACTGTTTTCCGGCGAACAGGACGGGGGTAACCAGGCATGACCGCTGCCGAAGAAAAAATCGCGCCGCCGCGCAAGCGGCTGTTCATCTCACTCATGGGGCTCACCTGCCTGATCCTGGTGGGACTGATTTTTCTGATCTGGTGGGTTCCCAACCGTGGCCTGGCCAACATCCACCCCAATCTGCCGCACATTGTCGGCATTGCCGTGGCGGTGCTGTCCGGGGTCGCCATCCTGGGTACCGGCCTGCTGGTATTGACCACCGCCCTGGGCAAGGACATCTTCTTCACCCGCTTCATGCGGCTGGTGGTGATCAAGTTCCTGCTGCCGGTGATCGAGTTCGTCGGTCGCATGCTGGGTATTGACAAGGACGGCATCCGCCAGTCGTTTATCGCCATGAACAACAGCCTGGTGATTTCCCAGCGGCAAAAGATCAGCCCGGACCGCATCCTGGTGCTGCTGCCGCACTGCATCCAGTTGTTTGACTGCGAGATCAAGGTCACCGGGGATATCAACAAATGCGTGCTGTGCGGCCGCTGCGACATCAAGGGGCTTGTGGAGATCAGCCGCAAATACCATATCGATATCTCCGTTGCCACCGGCGGCACCCTGGCCCGCAAGGTCATCGTGGAAAAGCGCCCCAAGCTGGTGCTGGCCGTGGCCTGCGAGCGCGATCTCACCTCCGGCATCAAGGACTGCTACCCGCTGCCGGTGATCGGCATCCTCAACGACCGTCCCTTCGGTCCCTGCTTCAACACCACCGTTGACGTGGGCAAGATCGACGACGCCCTGAGCCAGATCCTCCTGATCGACGATCCTGCCACAGCTGACAGCTGACCTCAGCCTTCCGGCTCAGCGGTTTACTCCACCTCTTCCAGCATCCCCAGGGCAAAGTTCTTGGCCCTGCCTGACGGGGCGATGATGCCGTAGGCGATCGCCTCGCGCAGTTCCTCCCTGGTTGCCCCCGCTTCCTTCGCGACCGCGAAGTGTTTCTTCAGTCAGGTGGGGCATCCCACTGCAATGGCGCAGCCGACCCGGATCAGTTCGCGGGTCTTCGTATCCAGAACCTCTTCGTACTCGTAGTCGAGAAACTTCTTGCGGATATTCATGCTGTCCCCTCTCCCAGGATCCGGTCATAACAGTCGCGGATCCTGCCGGTTGTCTCCTCGTAATCGCTGATCAGGCTCGCGCCCGGATTTTTCAGTTTCGGATCATAGCCCAGCCTGCGGGCAAGTTTGTTGATGTAGCCCTTGGGACCACTCAGATCGTTTACCGAATAATCATGGATGATGCGCAGGCGGTTTTCCAGTTTGCGCAGGAACTTGTAGCCGTTCAGCAGCGTTTCGGCGTCCCCCTCCTTGAGGAGGCCCAGGGAGCGGATCTCCTTGAGCGCCACGATGGTGCTGACGCTGCGCAGTTCCGGATAGCGGCAGCCATATTTGAGCAGCAGGTATTGTACGGCGAATTCCACATCCACCATGCCGCCCCGGCCGGTCTTGATGTTGTAGGTGTCGGCGGTTTCCTTGGCCAGTTCGTTTTCCATGCGCATGCGCAGGCGGTGGATCTCCCGGCGCCCATCGTCATCGATGGAGGCGCCATAGACGGTCTGGCGAACGACATCATCCAGAAGACTGGCCAGCTTTTGGTCGCCCAGCACAACGCGGGCCTTGGTTAGCGCCTGCCGCTCCCAGACCTGGGCCTCCTTGCGGTGATATTCGAGAAACGAGTCCAGCGAGGTGACCAGCGGGCCGGCGTTTCCCGAGGGGCGCAGACGGGTGTCGATCTTGTAGACATACCCCTCGCGGGTCTGCAGGCTGAGGATGGAGATGACTTTCTGGGCCAGTTTGGCGAAATACTCATGGTTAGTGATCTGTCTGTCGCCATCCGTAGTGCCCTGGTGGTCATAGACGAAGATTATGTCCAGGTCGGAGTGGTAATTGAGATCCCCGCCACCCAGCTTGCCCATGGCGATGACCGCCATGCCTGCCTGCCGGTCACTCCCCTCGGAACGGTACATCGGTTTGCCGAAGCGCTTCAACTCACCCACGGCCAGCCCAAAGGCCGCCTCAAGACAGGCCTCACCCAGCAGGCTCAGCTGCGAGGTAACTTCGCTCTGCCCCAGCCGCCCGTGAATGTCATTCAGTCCGATGCGCAGGAATTCCTCATTGCGGTAGCGACGCAGGACATCGAGCTGCTCCTCGAAGTAGTCGCTCTGTTCCAGCAGGTAATCCAGGTCCGAAAGCATGGTCTCCCTGGGCTTTATGGCGGAGGTATCACCACGGGCCACCAGGCTGTCCAGCAGCTCCGGGTGGTTGATCAGGATCTTGGAGAGGAATTCGGACATGCCGAACAGCGACACCAGCAGCCGGAGAGTCTCCCGATTCTCTGCCAGCAGGGCGTAGTAGGAGGAGCGGGTACCGATCATGGTCAGGAAGCGTTCCAGGTTGGCCAGCGCCATGTCCGGATCGGGAGATTCGAAGATCTCCTGCAACAGCAGGGGAGATATCTTTTCGAGAAGCCTGCGGCTGCGTTCGGTCAGATTGGCCCTGACCGGCCCGTTTCTCAGCGAGAGCAGGTTCTCGTAGGCCCGGTCAACGTTCTCGAATTGCCGTTCCGCCAGCATATCCTTGACCAGGTCGGCATCGGCCTTGTGGTCCAGAAAGAAGAGAACCTCGGGGGTCGTATCCTGTTCCAGCTTCTCGTCACGGGAGAGAAACAGGTTGCCGTAAATGGCCGAGACGTTGCGGCGGTGCCCCTCCAGAACCTCGCGGAACTGTTCGAGCCCGTACTGGCGCAGAAAGCCGCACCTTCGGGAAAGCGCCAGGATTTCGTCTCCCTTGGTGGGCAGGTTGTGGGTCTGCCGCTCCTGCACAACCTGGATGCGGTGCTCGACCGTGCGCAGGAAACGGTAGGCGTCGGAAAGCCGGAGGTGGTCTTCGGCGCTGATCAGGCGGGCCGACAGCAGTGAATCCAATGATTTCAGCGAGTTGCGCTCGCGCAGGAGTGGGTCCTTTCCGGCGTAGACCAGTTGCAGGGCCTGGATAAAGAACTCTATTTCGCGGATGCCGCCCCGTCCCAGCTTGAGGTTGGTCTCACCCTCCATGGAGCGGGTCAGCGAGGCATCGATCTTCTGCTTCATGTTCTTCATATCCTCGATCAGGTTGTAATCGAGATATTTCCGGTACACGAACGGCTGCAGCATCTTCAAGAGCTGCTCACCCAATTCCAGGGAACCGGCCACCGGTCGGGCCTTGAGCATGGCGGTCCGTTCCCAGGACTGGCCCCACGACTCGTAGTAGACCTCGGCCGAGCGCAGCGAAATCGCCATGTCGCCGGATTTGCCCTCCGGCCGCAAGCCTACATCAACGCGGAACACAAAGCCGTCCTCGGTCACCAGGGACAGGGCCTTGCTGATCATCTCGCCCAGCTTGTTGAAAAAGGCATGCAGGGAGATGGACCCTTTCATGCCGCCCGAGCCGTCACTGATGCCGCTGGTTTCGCCCTTGTCCGACTCGTAGAAAAAGATTATGTCGATATCGGAGGAAAAATTGAGCTCATTGCCACCCAGTTTGCCCATACCGAGCACGGTCATCCGTGCCTGGCGCGGTCCGCTCTCGGTTCGCATCAGCGGGATGCCGCACTCGCGGATCAGGCATTGGAGACAGACATCGTGGGCCACCTGCAGAGAGGCGGACGCCAGACTGGAGAGCTCGGCGGTCACCTCCTCCAGCGACGCCAGTCCGTTCAGGTCCCGGGCCGCGATACGCAGGATCTCGGATCTCTTGAAGCAGCGCAGCGTCTTGAGCAGCGCCGCGAAATCGGTCGATCCCTCGGCCTGACGAAGCAGTTCGACCAGCATATCGCCGGCTGAGCGGCTGATGTTAATGCCGTCTTCCAGAAACAGCCAGCGGAAGGTGTCGGGTGTCTTGAAGATCAGGTTGACCAGGAAGGGAGATGAACCGCAGACCTGAAGAAACTGGGCGAGACGCTTCTTGTGGCGGGCGATCTCCAGCACGTCGGCCGGATGAATGACCGTTATCAGCCGCTCGAACGTGTTGAGCGCCATATCCGGCGATGGGGTCAAAAAGGCGGAGACGACAATGCGGTGCAGCGTTTCAACCGGGAAGAGCGACTGGATCAGAAGGATATTATCCGCCGACCGTGCCCCGTAAATATAGCCGTGGCTCTGGAGGAACGCCGCCAGCTCGGCGGCTCGCCCGGCGCTTTCCTCAATAGACATGATGCGGCGGAAATCCCGGGAAAAACGCTCCACATGCATGGTCAGCAACCCGCCATCTTGCGCAGACCCGCCTGGAAATCATCCTTGACGATGCCGTTTTCGGTGATTATGGCGGTGATGTAGCGGGCCGGGGTCACATCGAAGGACGGGTTGCGGACAGCGACACCCCCGGGAGCTATGGCAACCCCCTTGATATGGGTCACTTCGCTGGCCGGACGTTCTTCAATGGGGATCTTGCTGCCGTCACTGAGGGTCAGGTCCAGGGTGGAAACGGGTGCTGCCACATAGAAGGGGATGTTGTTTTCCTTTGCCAGTACGGCCACGGAATAGGTGCCGATCTTGTTGGCCGTGTCGCCATTGGCCGCGATGCGGTCGGCACCGACCACGCAGCAGGTGATCTCGCCCCGGTTCATGAAGAAACCGGCCATGTTATCGGAGATCAAGGTCACGGGAATGCCCTCTTTCATCAGCTCCCAGGCGGTCAGACGGGCTCCCTGCAGCCACGGTCGGGTCTCGTCGGCGAAGACCCGGATATCCTTGCCGGCTTCCTGGGCGGCTCGGATCACGCCCAGGGCGGTGCCGTAACCGGCCGTGGCCAGTCCGCCGGCATTGCAGTGGGTCAGGACCGTGGCACCTTCCGGGATCAGGGTGGCGCCCCACTTGCCGATATTGCGGCAGATGGTCAGGTCGTCTTCCTCGATGAGTATGGCTTCCTTCTTGAGAATCTCTTTGATCTGGCTGAGTTTTTTGTCGCGATTGGCCTCGGCGACCCGCTTCATGCGTTCTATGCCCCAGAAGAGGTTGACTGCCGTGGGACGGGTGCGGGCCATGACGTCGCAGACGTTCTCCAACTGTTTGAAGAAGGACTCATGGGTGTCGGCGATGATGTCCCGCGCACCCAGGGCAATGCCCATGGCCGCCGCCACGCCGATGGCCGGGGCCCCACGGATGATCATGCCTTTGATGGCTTCCGCCACCGCCTTGAAATCGGTGTAGGTGTTGTAAATCTCCTCGCCCGGCAGACGGGTCTGGTCGATCATGATAACAGCGTCGTCGCGCCATTCTATGGTGCGGAAGGACATGTAGGGCTCCTTGTGAAGAAGGTGAAAATCGAAGATTAAATGTATCACGGAGGGGCGGATTCAGGCAATCATTTCTCCTTGCTGATACGGTGCCGGCGCTGGTATAACTGCTGTATGCCTGTCCACGGGAATAAAGTTGGTTTGAAAGAGATCTTCCTGACCTTTGCCAAGATCGGTTTAACGGGTTTCGGCGGCGGCATGGCCATCGTTGCCCTGGTGGAACGGATCTGCGTCAGGGAAAAGCAGTGGATCGACAGTGAAGAATTCCTGCACGGTCTGGCCTTTGGCCAGATCCTGGGCCCCTTCTCCCTGAATGTCTGCACCTTTACCGGTCACCACCTGCGCGGCATCCGGGGGGGCGTTACCGCCGCGGTCGGTTTTATCCTGCCTTCCTTCCTGCTGGTGTCGCTGCTTTCCTGGCTCTACTTCACCTATAACAAGCTGCCGCAACTGCAGGCCGCCCTCAAGGGCACCAACCCGGTGGTTATCGGTCTGATCGTGGTCGTGGCCATCGACATGGGACGCAAGCAGATCAAGGGCTATAACGGCATGCTGATGGCCCTGGTTGCCTTTGCCGCCACGGTCTTTTTCAAGCTTAATGCCGCCTGGGTCCTGCTGGCGGCCGCGGTCTGGTCGCTGTGCATGTGTATCTACCGACGGAGGCATTGCTGATGACGTCCCTGTTCTCCCTGGCCTGGATCTACTTCCGCATCGGCCTGATCTTTGTCGGCGGCGGCTACGTACTGATCCCGCTGCTCAATCACATCATGGTGGAAAAGTACCAGTGGCTGTCACAGCGGCAGTTCCTGGACGGTCTGGCCCTCTCGCAGCTGACCCCCGGCCCGCTGGCCATGCTGGCCACCTTCACCGGTTTCCGAGCCGCGGGCTTTCTGGGGGGGCTGGTGGCCACGGTCTTTATCTTCGTGCCCTGTGTCGTACTGATGCTGGTCGTCGGCCGCAATTACGCACGTATGAAGAACATCGACCTCATCAAAAACACCCTGGATGGCCTCCTGCCGGCGGTGGTGGGCCTGGTGGCGGCCGCGGCCTGGAATCTGGGCGCTTCATCTCTCTCCGGGGCGAAGGAATTCATCACCCTGGCGGTCGGTTTTGCGCTCTTCAAGTGGACCAAGGTCAATCCGATGCTGGTGATTCTGGGGGCGGGCATGGTGGGGTTATTACTGAATTGAGAAAATCATGAATAACTATTTCACCGACGACGCGCTGCTGCTGATGCGTCATGAAATTGGAGAGGCCTCCGGCAACGAGGTCTTTTTTATCGGCCGCACCAATGTGGATGGCATCATCTGCGAGCTGGAGGTCATTGCCCGTGGCACCAGGACGGCGGTTCCCGCCATCCTGGCCCGCGCCGTCTGTGGTGATGTGGTCATCCACAACCACCCCTCCGGCAGTCTGGAGCCTTCGTCGGCCGACATGGAGATCGCTTCGGTGGCCGGCAATCAGGGCATCGGATTTGCCATCGTCGACAACGCCTGCAGCCGTTGCTACCAGGTGGTTACCCCCTTTGCCGAACAGAAAGGCGAGCTGCTCTCCCTGGACGAGATCGGCAGGGTCTTCGCGGCCGATGGCCTGATGGCGCACCTGAAGGGCTACGAGCAGCGCGACGAACAGTTGCGCATGGCCTTTGCCGTGGCCGAGGCCTTCAACAACGACAAGGTCGTCCTGGTCGAGGCCGGCACCGGCACCGGCAAGTCCCTGGCCTACCTGGTGCCCTCCATCCTGTGGGCCGTGCGCAACA
>JAJYBH010000125.1 GCA_021779135.1 Deltaproteobacteria bacterium | reverse complement strand
AACGCCGGCCAGCACCTCGGCACACTCCAGCATCAGGTGCGCGGTCAGGCAGTCCACTGGATCGGCGAAGCGCTTCAGGATTTGTTCAGAAAATATCCGGGAGGATGGTTTAACCCTTGAGACCTTCTGATTTGCAAAAGCCATTGTTCTCACTCACCTTGAAACTGATTTTTATTATCAATACGATAAAGCAGAAAAAGAGTCAAGTTTTTTTACGTTGAAAATATGGAGGCAACTCTGCCTGCCGCGTTGGCAAAATCTAGAAAGTGCGGTATCTTTTACCAGAATGATCAGACTATACCCATAAGGGATTATCAAAGGGAGGAATTATTATGCTGAGCAAGGCCATGGTTGACAATCTTAACGAGCAGATCCAGCTTGAGAGCTATTCGTCCAACCTCTATCTGCAAATGAGCGCCTGGGCAGAGGTCAAGGGACTTGAGGGGTGCGCCGCATTTCTCCGGACTCAAGCACAGGACGAGTTGGCGCACATGCAGCGGCTCTTCAAGTACGTTTACGAAACCGGCGCGCTGCCCATTGTCGGGGCCATCAAGGCGCCGCCAACAAAATACGAGTCGGTCAGCGAGCTGTTCCAGCAGGTCTTCGAGCACGAGAAGTTCATCACCGGCAAGATCAACGCCTTGATGAGCCTGGCTCTGAAGGAGCAGGATCACTCGACGGCCAATTTTCTGCAGTGGTACGTGTCCGAGCAGCACGAGGAGGAACACACCATGCAGAAGATCCTGGACAGGATCAAGAATATCGGCGAAACGGGAAGCGGGGTCTATTTTATCGATCGTGCCATCGGCATGATGGCCGGCGAAAAGTGATGTTTCCTGAAATGGATGAAAGGCGGCCAATGGCCGCCTTTCGCGTTATTGCACTATGTCGGACTTGCTTTAATTCAGCAAAACCTTCGGAAACGCAGTTCAATTGACTGATACTTTCAAAGTCCTTACACCGGCTTTAAAATTTTGTCCTCTGTACGGTCGAAGCAACGTCTTCTTATACACCGGCACAACAGCAATTGTGTTAATACCTGAATGTAGTTCTATCTCCTGTTCCACAATCACATCATCAATGGGAAGCGCAATTGTCAGCTTATGCTTGCCCGGTGTCAGGGCAAGCCGCTTGCTGAACTGATATTTCCAACCGGTGCCGCTTTCGGGCACATTCGAATCAACCGGTGATTTGTCTTCCAGGATAGGCTCAGCTTCAAGCACAGTAGCTTGTCCATCAATATTCAAATTTACGCGGTAAGGAGGTGCAGTATGCTTACCATACGTCCCCATGAGATAATAGGAATTGCTCTTTACCGCAAACGAGAAGTCGATTATGGCCTTTCCAGCTTGAACGTCTGAACTAACTGCCTCGGTAAAAACATCACTTCTGGTTGCAAGCGAAGTCTTGGCGATAAGATCCCGGTTATTCGCACAACCGCTCACAACAACGCAGAGCATCAAAGCCGCTCCTGCCATACCCAGATTCATTTTCATTGTCATTTTCCCCACTTTTTTAATTTTTCTAACATCACTAAGTTCTCAATACGCCACAATATAATGTTATGAATGACACGAATGAACATTCAGAATATTCAATGCCAGCAGCGAATGCGTGAGAGGGAACCGGAGCTCCCTCTCACCAGTTTACTCGCGTCTACAGACAGTTACACGGTTCAAGATTCATGCTCACAGCAACGGACCTTAACTTCGCTTTGATTTCCTTTATATCCCCTTCAAGTTCATCGACTCGCCGCATATCAATACTGTCATACGCATTGAGTACACGCAGCTCAAGATCCTTGACCTTAAGCTGTTCCCTTAAATCAACCGTCTGTTGCCTGAATTTATTCAACGTATCGGCACTGATAGCCTTTACGCTTACCTGACCGGTTTCGGCAAAAGCCACACCACCAAAAGCCAATACTGCTGCAACAAGCACCACTGCCATAACTTTATTCTTCATCGTATTCTCCTTGAAAATAGTGTCAATTCGGATTTCGTTGAGCAAAACAACCTCAAGAATGTCGAATACCATTTTCTAGTCTCGGAGGATGATAAATCTCGTTCACATTCGGGTCTGGAATCGACTGCGCAACATCCGGGAATTCAAACTCAACTATCTGGAAGGTGGTCTGTATTTCTACCGGTTGAACAGTGTCGGCAATAGCGCACACGCATAATGGGCAGACAGGTGTGGCGCAAGGGAGCGGACAGCTTTGCGCCCCGTCGGGGTTGCAATGATTATTTTCGACTGTTCCAATCACTGCCGGAGCCTCGGCGGTTGCAATGAGAGCAACTCCCGAAAACATCGTCCCGAAGGAGAGCAGAAGCAGTACACAGATTGTCCGAAATGCATGGGACCGCATTAAATACCCAATAGATCAACGGAGTCGCACAGCTCAACCGCAAGTGGCGTGAACACGACAACGATATGAAGGTCAAATTTCACGTAACTCATTTCTTATTGCATCCAACATTGCGCCAGGGTTAACAGGCTTGGCCAGAACCCTGGAGATCCCGACAACCTCTGCCAGCAAGGGAAGTTCCGGCGATATGCTCCCTGAATGTAAAATAATTGGCATGAAAGGTGTCAGTGTCAATGCCTTCTTGGCTAATTCGATTCCATCCATTTTCGGCATATTCAAATCGGTGATCATCAGATGAATAGTGGAATTTTTAAGTATCGAGAGTGCTTCCTCACCACTGGTCGCGCATTGCACCGAATACCCCCCCTGCAGGAGAAAATTCCTGAACAGTCTCAGATAATCTGTGTCATCGTCGACTGCCAGAATGCACTTCATTTCGGGGCCACAACCTGCTTGATTTTCTACGGCAGCCTTTCGGTTCAAGATATTATCCCGGTACAAGCCGACAATCTATTTACGCAGCAGACGCAAACCATTGCCGACAACAAGGAGGCTCGCCCCCATGTCGGCAAATACCGCCATCCACATGGTGGCGTGTCCCATAATCGTGAGACCGAGGAAAACCGCCTTGATCCCCAGCGCCAAGGTTATGTTCTGCTTGAGAATCGCCGATGTGGTGCGGGAGAGGTGCACGAAAAGAGCCACTTTGCGCAAGTCGTCGTCCATCAGCGCCACATCAGCCGTCTCAATGGCGGTATCCGTACCCGCTGCCCCCATAGCGAACCCGACATCGGCACGCGCCAGTGCCGGCGCATCATTGATGCCGTCCCCTACCATCCCGACGGTACCGCCATTCCCCTGAAACGTTTCAATGATTTTCAGTTTGTCTTCAGGCAACAGGCCGGCCCGTACTTCATCAATGCCCACTTTCCGGGCAATAGATTCGGCAGTGTGCTGGTTATCACCCGAGAGCATCATGGTGCGTACACCAAGTCGGTGCAGTTCAGCTATTGCGTCACGACTGGACTCCTTGATCGTGTCGGCAACACCAAACAAAGCCAGCGGCGTTACAACATCCGACAGGAGGACAACGCTTTTCCCCTGGCGTTCCAAGTCGGCAATCCGGGCAGACAACCCTGGCTCATTGAAGCCATTTTCCGTCATCAACCGGGGATTCCCCAGGAAATACATCCGTTCCCCGACACGCCCGATGACACCCCGGCCCGCCAAGGCAGAAAATTCTGTCACTTCCCGTGGCATGATGCCGTCAGCTTTAGCGGCCACAGCAATGGCGTGGGAAACCGGATGATCGGAACGATTGGCCAGGCTTGCAGCAAGATAACGTACTTCTTGTGGATCAGTTCCGTCCAACGGCTCAAAGTCGGTCTGCGCCGGCTTGCCGTGAGTGATGGTGCCAGTCTTGTCCAGCGCCAACCAGGCAAGCTTGCGTCCTTCCTCCAGATAGACTCCGCCCTTTATCAGGATACCGTGTCGTGCGGCAGCAGCAAGGCCGCTGACAATAGTTACCGGTGTCGAAATCACCAGAGCACAGGGGCAGGCAATGACCAACAGTACCAATGATTTATATACCCACTCAAACCACACTCCGCCAAAAACCAGCGGAGGAATAACCGCCACAGCCAACGCCACTGCAAATACCGCCGGAGTATAGACCCGGGCAAACTGGTCGACGAAACGCTGGGTCGGTGCACGGCTCCCCTGTGCTGACTCGACCGCATGAATGATGCGGGTCAGGGTTGAATCCTTGGCACCCGCCGTAACTTTGAACTGGAACGAGCCGGCTTGGTTGATGGTGCCGGCAAAGACCGGTTCACCCGGTCCTTTCTCCACCGGCAGGCTTTCACCGGTGATAGGGGCTTGATCAACCGTTGAGTTCCCTTCAATTACTACCCCATCCAAGGCGATGCGCTCTCCAGGCCTGACGCGCACGATGCTGTCCAACACAACATTTGCAGCTGGGACCTCGCTCCAGGTACCGTCGGAAAGCAGTACTGTTGCACTTTCCGGTGTCATGGCCATCAGACCTCTGATAGCGTTGCGGGCTCGGTCAAGAGACTTGATTTCGATCAGTTCTGCCAAGGCGAACAGGAACATGACCATGGCCGCCTCTGGCCACTGACCAATGCACAACGCGCCGGTCACCGCGATCGACATAAGGGCGTTCATGTTCAGGTTGCGATTGCGTAGCGCAATCCACCCCTTTTTGTAGGTTTCAAGGCCACCAGACAGAATAGCGGCAAGAGCCAGAAGCAGCGTCAGCCAGTGATGGCCGCTACTCAGCATCTCAATGATTTCGGCACCAACAGCGGCAGCACCCGAAACTATCAATGGCCACCAATTGGTCTTTTCAACTTCAGGCAATTCGTCAGGCTTATCTACCGTCCCGACCTGCATGCCGATGGTCTTCAGGGCATCTATCACCGGATCGAGCGATGGCAGGGCGTGGTAAATGGTAAGGTTTCTCTGCAAGAGGTTGAATTCAAGGCCCGTAACACCGGGAAACCCCTTCAATTTGTTGCGAATCAGCGCCTCTTCGGTCGGGCAATCCATGTTTTCTATGTGCAGGATGTCCTGACGCCCCGTCGCAATTCCGGGCTGAAGCTGTTGAGTTGTGTTTACGGGCTCAACAAATGTTTCTTCATCGTCACTGGCTACGACAGCATATCCGGCATCTTCTATTTTTTCGCGAATCGCTGTCGGAGTTGTTTTAACCGGGTCGTAGAGAATTACCGCCTGCTGCTCAACAAGCAGCATCGTCACCTTGGTAACGCCAACAACTTCTTTGATGGCGGTCTCCAGATGCCCGGCGCAAGTGGGGCAATCCAATCCAGTAATATTCAATTCAAGGGTTGCATGTTGCGGGGTCATCACTATTCCTTTTCATTCCACAGAATCTGAGTGAGCCTTTTAATGTCCTGCTCAGGACAATCGATATATTGAATCCGAGCTACCCACCGTAGCTGTGAAGCCCTGAAAGAAGCAGATTCACCCCGAGATAACAGAAGATGGTCGCGGCAAAACCGATGATCGACAACCAGGCTGCACGCCGTCCCGCCCAGCCTCGGGTGATCCGGGCATGGAGGAAGGCCGCATAGATGAACCAGACAATCAGCGACCAGGTTTCCTTCGGGTCCCAGCTCCAGTAAGTCCCCCAGGCATAATTGGCCCAGGCGGCGCCGGTCACTATCCCCAGGGTCAACAGCGGAAAGCCGACCATGATCGACTTGTAGTTCAGGTCGTCGAGGATTTTACTTCCCGGAAAGGTGGCGACTATGCTCTGGTCGCTGGCATCCTTCAACTTCTCATGATTCTCACGGATCAGGTACATGATGGAAATACCGCAGGCAACAGCAAAGGCGGCATATCCCAGAAAACACGTGATAACATGGTAAAGAAGCCAGTTGCTTTGCAGGGCGGGCACCAGCGGTTCGATGCCGCTTTTCATTCCCAACTGCGCCCAGGCCATCCCCAACAGAGCAAAGGGCATGACAAAAGCGCCGATGACCCGATACCGGTACTTCAGATCCAGCAGTCCGTAGATGAGGACTATTGTCCAGGAAAAGAAGACGACCGACTCATAAAGGTTCGACAATGGCGCATGACCGATGCCGAGGATATAGGACTCTTGCCAGCGCCGGCCAATGGCGATTGTCTGAATCAGCAACCCGCCATAGGCAAGATAGCTTCCTGCCGTGCCGAAGAATGGTTTGGTACGGTTGACTATGGAAGCTAAGAACGCCAGCATGGATGCGAGATAAAGTATTGTGGTTATATTGAACAGGAGTGAACTGGTCATTTGTTGTCCTCCAAGGGAAGTTGGTGCTTGAGTTTGGTCACCAGCTTCTCCATGAAAAGCTGAAATCCTCCCTGATTCTTGCTGGCATTGCCCCCTATCGTTATAATTCCGTTCTCGACTCTCACCCAGATGCGCCGGTGTGACATGAAGAAGGCGGCGTAGACCCCCACTATCATCAAAGTACAACCGAGCCAAACCACCCAGACGCCGGGGTCCTTCGCCACCTGCAGGCCGGTGTACATGAACTCCTCCCCACCTTTGTACTGGAGAAGATGACCGCCGGTATATGCAAGGTTCATCCTGTTCATCGCGGGATTGTCCGAGTAGACGATGAAAGTTTTGTTCTGCCCGTTTGGCAAATGAACTTCAACCTGGGCTGCCGGACCGCTCACACCGGCTTGAAATTGAGAGATGTCCGGCGTTGTTTCCTGAAGACAGATGCCGCTGCCATCGGGAAGTTTTGCCGAGCCGCCGCTCCTGATTATCAACGGCGTTGAATGGCCGTCCGCATCGCTGATGGTAAATTCATGGTCTCCCAGCTTGCCGTAACTTGACTGGTAGAAGGTGATTCCCTTGTAGGTCAATGGATCGTTGACGATGACCGGCACCCGGTTGTAGCCCGCCACCGGTTTGCCATTCTCCAGTACGGTCAGGATACTCTTGAACTCTTTGGGCGCGCCGTTGGGATAGTTGGCAACGCTGAATTTTTCGCAGCGCACTGCGAAGCCGAGGTTGATTTCCTTCTCTGCGCGGGACATGACTTTATCAACACTATTACCTTCAGGAATGTTGACGAACCCCTTGTAACCGAAGAGAGAATCGATGATTGCCCCTATAAAGATGATAATCACGCTCAAATGAACGGCATACACAGCCAGCCGGGACCAGGGTGCCTTCTGGGCGTACAGGTGGATAATTCCTTTGTTTTCGGTGATGACCGGAGCGGCGAATTCCGCCAGCAGGATCGAGACAACCCGATTACTGAGCGTGGTTGAGTCTCCATTCGTCATAATTATTGTGAGGTTCGAGAGGGTTTTTTCCAGACCGTCATCCATGGTCGTTACCGGTCGGGTAATCGTTTTCCAGATACCGGGGAGCCTTTTAATTGAGCAGGCTATCAAGTTGGCAGTCAGCAAAATGAGTAACAGGATGAACCACCATGAATGGTACATATCGAAAAAGCCGAGAACCTGGTAGAGCTTCAGCTTGTTCTGGCTGATAGTCTGCAAATATTCGGGAGGAATCGCCCCTTGCGGAATGACCGTTCCGATGATTGAGATCACCGCCAATGTTATGAGGGTAAACATGGTCAGCTTGAGCGAGCAGAAAAAATCCCAGATGGATTGGGATATTGATTTATTGCTTGTAGTCACGAGAATGCTCCTTGGCTATAAGGTTGCGGCAGACGGTCTGTACGCATGACGCTTTCACCCGGACACACGACCGAAGAAATTTTGATGCTTATGCTGTTGCGCTTCGGCATGGTGTCGGGACTTACGACCAGGATCGGTTTTGCGGAGGGACAAAGATGGGCAGATAAACCTGTGGCAATAATAACGGTGGCTCAGCAGGATAAAAATTCTTTGATCTGAGTGGAGTGTGAAAGGTTACCCTTCCCGGCAGAGCCGCAAAAGTGGCACAGCAGGTACAGGATATATCGCATTGCCCGCTTTCGTGATTATCCTTGCAGGGGCA
Organism: Deltaproteobacteria bacterium; assembly: GCA_021779135.1. Classification (GTDB taxonomy): domain Bacteria; phylum Desulfobacterota; class Desulfuromonadia; order Geobacterales; family Pseudopelobacteraceae; genus CAIPTY01. Next base: position 508 of record JAJYBH010000125.1, on the reverse strand, counting down.
ACCATCGGTGGGGCTTTGTACCGTATTGCACGTCATCTTCTGAATATCGGGCGCAACACTATGCGGAACCGCTTGCACAAATGACTGCATGACAATCAGAACGCAGAAAACGGTTGTTGATATGAACCTTAGATACTTGAGACCGGGTAATTTAATCATTCTGCTATACCGCCCTTACCTTCGGTAAACCGGCGCTGTGCCCTTCCTGAAATTGAAATCGGCCGGTTTTCTAATAATAGATTTTGCTACCATCGGTGTTTCTCCGCCGCCATTTTTCCAGACAGCACTCCACAGGTTGGCTGTAGTTATAACGAGTTCCGGGTACAAGGTGGGCTTGTTATACTTTGCAAATCCGTACAGAGTGCCAAGGACGACCTCCAGGGGCTGGTCTTTGTAGCCTGTATAGTTGATCACATGCTTTCCGTTTTTCCATCCCGTGAGTGCTTCTTTCAAATTCTTTTTCAGCCCATCACCCATCACCCATCACATCACTGCCATTCGGGCGCAG
>JAJYBH010000124.1 GCA_021779135.1 Deltaproteobacteria bacterium | reverse complement strand
TCTGCTCGGGCTCGACGCACTCGACACACTCACTAAAAAGATTCCGGATGTCTTTATCGGTCTCAAGATTGATGACCTGGGCGAAGAGCATCGCCGGGTGATCTCCGGGGCTTTGGGCCCGCTGCCGAAGGGTGCGCAGGAGAGGCTCTGCCTGTTCCTGACTCAGTCCACCGCGCCGGAAACGGCCGGAGGGCGCACCAAACCCCTCGCCTCCATCTCCCTCTCGGTGATCGTTCTCAGCCAGGAGGCGTTTATCTGCCACGCCATTGCGACAATCTGCAGAAACAAAGGGTACAGTGTCTTTACGACCGACGATGAAAGCAGCCTGGACATGATCATCGAACAGTCGCTGGCACGCGACCTGCTCCCGATCCTGATCATTGACTCACCAGAGTTTCTGGGAAGCGCCCGCACCGTGGAAAGCCTCGACTTGCTGCTGCAGCAGAAACTGGATCTGTACCCGCGCGTCTCTATCCTGCGGATGGATGCGTCAGCGCCGGAAGAATGCCATTTGCCGCCAGTCCTGGATGAAGGGTCGGAAACCTTGCTAAGGCGGCCGGTTCCGGGAAGCGACGCCGACGTTTTTGTCGAGCAGATGACCGGATTTTTGAAGACCTTCAGTTCCCTGCTGGACAGGTCCTTTGGTCAACCGGACCGGCTGGCGACGCGCAGACTCAGGGAGTGCATCACCACCCTGGGCAGGCTCAGCGAACCACCTGAAATCGCCCGGGAACTACTGCTGTTCACCTCCAGCCTGCTTGAACGCTCCATGATACTGGTCGTCGGCGCGACAGATCTGACGGCTGAAAAGGGGATTGGCATCACCGCCGCGAAGGACGCCGGGCCAGTCGGCCCGCTGATGTTCAAGATCCCCCTCGGACAGCGCTCGGTGTTTGATACGGTCATTGAAAAACAGAAGCGTTATTTCGGGCTCAGTTCCGATGCGACCCTGATATCCCGCCTGTATTCCGTCATCCCGGCACCGCGCAGCTCCAAGGTCCTGATTATGCCGCTGATGCTGTCCGGAAACGTCATTGCCCTGATCTATGCCGATTTCGGCCAGGCGCCCCCCTCCCCTGTCCAGCTGGAACATCTTGACATCCTGTCCAGCTTTGTCGATCTCGTGCTGGACAACTCGTCGTATCGGAAAAAGTTTGCTCACCTGACCCGGATTCGCTAGCTTTCCGGGTTTATTATTAGTAAGTTAGAACTATTTTCTGCGCTTTTCAGGCAGAAAATAAGTTAGTTAACGCACTTATCCGGTTTATCCGGGTTAGGAAAGAAAGGACCATTATGGATATACACTTGCTGCATCAGATTCTGGATATTGCCTTCCAGAAACAGGTTTCCGATATTCACTTCGAAGTGGACAATCCCCCTTTTTTCAGGGCGAAAGGCCAGCTGATCCGGGCCAAGATGCCCAGTCTCAGCGGAGCGGACACTGAACTGATAGCCGCGGAAGTGCTGGCACATAACAAGCGCCAGTTGAGCGACGACCTGAGGGAAGCCGATGCGTCCTATGCCCTTTCCACCGGCGGGCGTTTCCGGGTCAACATCTTCCGCCAGAAGGGTCATTACGGCATCGTCATGCGCGTCATCCCGCCTCATATCGGCACCTTCCAGGAGCTCAACATTCCCCAGGTGCTCGCGGAAATCGCCGAGGCGCCCAATGGTCTGATCCTGGTCACCGGGCCGACCGGAAACGGAAAGTCCACCACCCTGGCAGCGATGCTCAGATACCTGAACGAGACCTACAGCTACAACATCATTACCATCGAAGACCCGATCGAGTTCATCTTCGCCTCGAATAAAAGCTGCGTGATCCAGCGCGAGGTGGGGATAGACACCGAAAGCTTCAGCCTGGCCCTCAAGTCGGCGCTGCGCATGGACCCTGACGTCATCATGGTCGGCGAGATGCGCGACAAGGAGACTATCGACGCCTGCATCAAGGCGGCCGAAACCGGACACCTGGTTTTTTCATCCCTGCATACCAACGGGGCGGTCTCCACGATCAACCGGCTCATCGGCCATTTCCCACCCGAGTCCCAGGAGATCGTCCGGCAGCGCTTGGCCGATATCCTCGTGGCAACCGTTTCCTTGCGCCTGATCAAGGACAAGACCGGTGAGAATATATTGCCGGTGGTCGAGATCATGCGCGCCACGACAACCATCCAGGCCTGTATACGCGATGGCCGTCTGGACGAGATCGAGAAACATATCGAAAACGGGGCCAGCCAGTACCAGATGCAAACCCTGGACATGCACCTGCTGGAGCTTTACAAGCAGGACAAGATCACTATCGAAGACGCCAAGCGCATGACGCATTCAATGGATTTCGAGCGCAAGGTGATGTTTGAGAGCGAGTAATGCGCGTCACGATACAGACCTGTTTGGAGACGACCGCACCACGAGCAAAGTTTGGCATACCACATGCTTGCAAAAAGAAAGAATAGTGCTCTCTCAAACCACCAGCGATATGTCGGTCATATTCCAACTTACCAAGGAGATGCAGCGTGAAATGGATAATTACTGCAATGTTACTCGCGGCAACAGTGTCTTTTGCTGATGAAGGTCCGGCGGTTCTCCACTTTAAAAATGGCGTCACCTTTCCCCACCGGGCGCACCAGGGATACATGAAAAGCGACTGCAAACAGTGCCATAGAAAACAAGTTGGAAAGATACCGGATTTCGGCAAGGACGTAGCCCACAGGATGTGCAGGACGTGTCATGCCATACGACAGGCCGGACCCGCCGCCTGCAGGGACTGTCATAAGAAATAACAGCGTGCGGTACGTTGGAAGATAAACTTCTAATTTATGGGACTGCCTTCAGGGGACAGAACCGCACCACAGGATTCAGAATCGGCACGCGCTGCTGACGGAATGTCAAGGATGGTTATTGGCATGAAGTCAGCAGTTTTTTTTGGGGGGTACGACAAAATCGCCACTACGCTGAGTCTATGGAGATGAGCAACTGGCCTTATGGAATAATGTTTTTGGCATGCAATGTGCAAAAAATTTAATGATATTAATTTTAACTGGCACATCCTATCAAAATGCCGTCTTATTCCAGTATTCAAAGGAGAAACAACGTGAAATGGCTAACCCTCATAACTCTTCTTCTGGCGGTATCCGCTTTTGCTGATGAAGGCGGGAGTGTTCTCAAGTTTAGAAATGGCGTCACTTTTCCTCACCGGGCACACCAGAGCTACAATAAAAGTGATTGCAAGCAGTGTCACAGGAAAGATGTCGGAACGGGTCACATTCCCGGGTTCAGCAAGGATGTTGCCCACAGGATGTGCCGGACCTGCCATGCAATGAAACAGGCGGGACCCGCCTCCTGCAAGGATTGTCATAAGAAAACGGTTACGTCCTAGGGGTTCTCACCCGCCCCCGGGGATATGAATCAACAAATCAAACTATAATCTTCTATAACAATTACCGCTTCCGGATAGTATAAATGTTGACCGCACCCTGCGGGCAACTACTCATTTTATCAAGGGGATTTCTAATCATGCCTATGCCATGCCACCTCACCCTTGTGGGCGAAAAACAAGGAAAAATCGAAGGATCGTGTGATCAGAAGGGACGGGAAGGTACTATACTGGTTTACGAGTTGCATCATTCAGTCACTATCCCCCGCAGTCCAACAGATGGACTTGCCACCGGCAAACGTGTCCATGCGCCATTAACCATTGTAAAAGAGATCGACCAAAGTTCCCCCAAACTCTTTCAAGCTCTTTGTACTGGCGAACACCTGAAAAATGTCACCCTCAAATATTACCGTATCACCAAGCAGGGTACTGAAGAGCATTACTACACTACAACACTCGAAGATGCCATTATCGTAAGTTATAATCCTGTAATACCAAACACACTTCTGGCGACAAGCGAACCTTACAAACACATGGAGTCAGTTTCCTTCACCTACAAGAAAATCAAGGTAACGTGGGAAGCCACGGGGATTGAAGCTGAAGACTCTTGGGATGTGCCAAGATAATATCCGTTTGCGAAAACGTCAAGGGGGTTCAAAATGTTATCAGATGGAATATTGAGTCAAGTAATCCCGAATAATCCAGTGTTATTACAGCATTTCAATAACAACTTCCACATGACAAATGAAGTTATTTTTGGTAAGCACGTCAATATAGCGATTGGTGCTGCAGCGTCCGGGGTTGTTGCTAGATCTATGGGGACGGTAACGCCTTTGCAAGTAGTGACAAACTTCGCCAGAACGGGATCGTTAGGCATAGCAAATATTGCCCCTGTAAATACTGTGTCATCAGCAGTGGTAACTATGCTGGGCAAGGGGGTATTGATCGGAGCGACATTAGAAGGCAGCATAATTGTTGGCTCCGGCATAAATGCACTTATACAGACATATATTCAGCATGAATAATAGAAACAGGGGAGTCAATCATTGGAAACCAGCACCAACAAAACGTTACTGAGCATAACTAATCAAACATGGAAAATAACCATTAGCTCCATTGGCGTGGTAGTTTGTGGTTGTATCATGTTTTACGGCATAAGAGTTACTCAAACCGGTACATTTGAGATATATGGTTGTCTTGGTGCTATTTGTTCGGCCATTTTTGGCTGTCTAACAATACGCTGTCCAAAATGCCGTTTGTCATTGGTTTGGTACGCTGCCACAAAGCAGAGCTTTAATGACTACGAAATTTGGTTGTTCACTGCACAACAGTGTCCTAAGTGTGGATTTCCAACAGAAGAGAAGTCGTCAACCGTTGGATAGTAACAACTACTAATAAGCATAACTAATCAAGCATGGAAATTAATCTTTAGCTTCATTGGCGTACTAATTAGTGCTGTTATAACATTCATAAAAACAGCAATGCTAGATGGAATTTATTTGTACATTTTGGGTTGTCTTGGCGGTCTTTTTTTTTGGTCTTTTTGCCTGTTTATCAATCCGCTGCCCTGAATGCCGTTTGTCGTGGGCTTGGTATGCGGCCACCTCAAACAGAATCTTGGTGAGTGGATTCCGTGGTTGGTATCTGTTGTCAACGGTGCCCAAAATGTGGATTTCCAGGTCACTAAAAGGGGGGGCACTATAAGGGGACAGGCTGATTATTGATGAATAGCATTCTCTTTCAATAATCAGCCTGTCTCCTTATCGCCCTGTGGTTCAACAAAATCGGCTGACCGTTCGTCAATGCAGGCAACCTGACGAATCGTCAGCCGTTTTTTATGTGATTGCTGCCGGAAGCGCCACCAGGGATAACTCCAACCGGTTGTTTAGCATCGCGCCTCATCTGTAGATTGGAACACCAAGTCACTTCACCCTTTATTAACCCGCATTTATCCTCCCTTCCACATGCAACAACGCAATTGCTAAAGCAGCAGCATTATGCTATTTAATTAAAATATATGATGCAGCTTGAGCAAAGGAATTTCAATGGAACGACCCTGTTATATTATGGAACATGATGAAGAATACTTCCGCCTCGATCTGAAAACGGACCGCCCCAGTGTCGACAAACAGGCCCGGTGGGCCGGCATTCGACCCGGCATGCGGGTTGCGGACATAGGCTGCGGATCAGGCAAAACCACCAGCCATCTGCATAAACTGATTAAGCCCGGTGGCGAAATCGTAGGGGTTGATGTATCGACGTCGCGCATCAGTCATGCGATCGAGCAGTATGGTACAAGCGGTATCGAATTCGTTAGCCGGGATTTTTATGCCCCCCTTGACGACCTGGGGACATTCGATTTTGTCTGGGTTCGTTTTGTACTCGAGTACCATCGGGCAACGAGCCGCGATATCGTTGAAAACCTGACAAGACTTCTTCGGCCGGGAGGCATTCTCTGCCTGATCGATCTGGATTATAATTGCCTGACCCATTTCGGACTTTCCGCCCGGCTTGAGAACGCTATCAACGGCATCTTGGGTAACCTGGAAAAGGATCATGATTTTGATCCGTATATGGGTAGAAAACTCTATTCCTACCTTTATGATCTCGGGTTTCGTGATATTTCCGTGGATGTCGGCATGCATCACCTGATCTATGGCGAACTGAACGAGGTCGATGCCTACAACTGGACGAAGAAAGTGGAAATTGCGGCGAAGAATTCCGGTTATTGCTTTGATGAATATGACGGCGGGTATGACGAGTTTGTCGAGGAATTCAAGATGTTCTTTGCAGATAAGCGGCGCTTTACCTACACCCCCATCATTTCATGCAGAGGGTGCAAGCCGTAGTACTGATCCGGGGAGCGATTGTGAAAGTCCTCCCCTCAATTGCGAGACTGACCCACGTTACGCCTGAGCCTAGCTGACCCCCTGAAGACAGTCCTCGAGGACGCAGTGGCTCAGAAAGGCTTCCCAATAACTTTCCTTCGCCTCCTTGTACTCCAGCAACTCCACCCCGAATCCCGCAGGTAATGTCGTTTTTTTCTTCGATGCCCGGCTGTTTACCCAGGCTATCCTTCCGATTGTCTCGATGGCCGGGGCATTACCTGAAAGCGTTATGGAGAGTTCCACCGTAGCGCCTGCCTGTACATCTTCATCCGTGGCGACAAAAACCCCGTTCAAGCTTATATCCACGCTGGAGGCAATTCTGGTCTTGCCGTTAAGCAGGAACGAAACCGGCACGCTGCTCCGCATCCTGGCCTTCTTGCGCCGTTCCATGTCCGACGGTGGTTCTTTCTCATCCTGCGGAGTCTGCTGATACGTCTTTTCAAAGTATCTGATAAACGCGTCCACAATCCATTTATCGAACTGTTTGCCGCACTCCTCGCGCATGAGATCCATGGCATCGTCGATGGGCATCGGTTCACGATAATGACGCTTGGCGGTTATAGCTTCAAAATAATCCGCAACCGCGATGATCCTGGCTCCCAGAGGTATTGCCCGTCCCTTGAGTCCCTTCGGATAGCCGCTCCCATCCACCTTTTCATGGTGCGCCCCAGCAATTTCAGGGACCTTGTAATAAATACCCTCAAAATTGATCCGCTCCAGGATCTCCCTGCTTTTATCGGCATGGGTCTTGACGATGTCATATTCCTCGGATGTCAGCGGCGCGGGCTTTTTCAGGATGGCGTCAGGCACCCCGATCTTGCCGTAATCGTGGAGCAGCGCCGCCACCCGGGTCGATTCGCAATCGTTCCGGGAGAGCCTGAGTTCGTTGCATATACCGACAACATACTCCGTTACCTTTTCAGAATGTCCGGAGGTCAGGGAATCTCGGGCGTCGATGCTGGCCGCCAAAACCTGCAGGACGGAGTTGAACTGCCGCACCTTGGCTTCGATGAGTTCCGCGTTCCGCAGACTGATGCCGATAACGGACGCTATCCCCATCAGCAGACTGATATCACTCTGGACCATCGGTCTCTTCGACCTTACGTTATCTACCGCCAGAACTCCAATAGAGCTCCCTTCGCAGAGGATGGGGCAGCAGATGAACGATTGTGTGCCGATTTTTCTGGCAAACGACAGGCTTCGAGGCGAAAGATTCTCCACAATCTCATCCAGATCGTTGATCAGGAACGGTCTCCTCTCCCGGAAGGAAATGGTGAAAATTCCTTTTGATTGGGGACGGTCCAGATGGAACGACATTGAATCGAACAGACTTCGCTGCTCTGGGGAATAACCGTACCCGGCATGTAGAACCAATTGGTTTCTTTCAGGGTTGCTGAGAAGAATAAGTCCGCGATCGTAGTCGAGCCTGTTTTCCATTATCTGTATCACATTAGCCAGAATATCGTCGCGATTTGTGTGGCTGCCCAATGCCTGACCGATCTCATTGGTCATCTGTGCATTGTTGTAGTTACTGTTGATCTGTTCAAGAAGGCTATCGGCCGAATCTTTAGTATTGTTCAGGCTAGCCTGGATTTCTTTTTTTTCACTCTTAGCAACGGCATACGCAATAAGGCAGGCTATGCTAACGAACAGGGGGAAAAGAAGTTCGAGAAGGGTCCAACTGTCTGCGTAGACCATCAAGAACGAAACGAGAACGAATATCAAAGTAATGACGATCCCGATTCTCTTTAAATAAAGGGAGGTCGGTTTATTCCAGGCAATTACATACCGGCATGAAGTTCCACCCTTGAAAATACACTCCGTATGCTCCACTTGGGGAAGTTCAAAGTTAAACATCAAGACTATCGCTTCAAAAAAACCAATCCTATTCTCGCACTGGAACGGTTTTTCTTCCACCCCCTCGTGTGGTGTGACAATAATCTCTACAGAGTTTAAGGAGTTTTTTCTTGATTGGTAGCTTGACGATCTCGTGAAATTTAACGTCGTCTTGTTAATCAATTCAAATGTGTTTGCCGGGCCAATAAACCCAAGGACATACTGCCGCATTGCTCCAAGCGCCTCGGGAGATGCCGCGTATCGTCCCGCTTCCCTGGCCATATTCTCATTACCGGTCAATTGAACGAGTTTTTCATAAAAGCGATCAATCTGCTCCTGCGTGAACCAGTGCCCTTGGTCGGCTACTTCGTAGGTCTGCATGCTGGAAT
>JAJYBH010000123.1 GCA_021779135.1 Deltaproteobacteria bacterium | reverse complement strand
GGCCCCCGCTTTTCTGGATGAGTTGCGCAGACTGCCCAATCTCGCGCTGGAAGGGGTCATATCCCATTTTGCCAGCGCCGACGAGCTCGACGAATCGGGACGGCTTTTCACCAGGGAGCAGACCGAGCGGTTCGAATGGGTGCTCGCGGAAACACGCCAGGCGGGCTTCGCGCCCCGTTACAACCATATTGCCAACAGTGCCGGCGCACTGCTCGGGAATTGTCCCGACTGCAACCTGGTCAGGCCTGGCATTACCCTCTACGGGGCGCTGCCTTCAGCGGACTTCCGGGGCAAGCTCGATCTAAGACCGGTCATGCGGCTGAAAAGCCGCATTGCCATGCTGAAACAGGTCGAAACCGGCACCACCATCAGCTATGCCCGCCGTTTCACCGCCCGCGACACAACCCTGATTGCCAGCGTCCCGTTCGGCTATGCCGACGGCTATCCCCGTTCGCTCACCAACAAGGGCGAGGTACTGGTCAGGGGGCAGCGGGCCCGGGTAACCGGCACGGTCTGCATGGACTGGATCATGCTTGACGTAACCGGCATTACCGGTGTCGCGGTCGGGGACGAGGTAGTGCTGATGGGGGCGGACACCTCCGGCAACTGCATCCACGCCGAGGAACTGGCTGCCTGGGCCAACACCATCCCCTACGAAATCTTCTGTGGCATCAGCAAGCGGGTGCCGCGCATCTACCTGACATAACGCAACCTAACGGGTGACACGAGAATACTCATGGTCAAACTGACACAGCTGGTAAAAGCCGCCGGTTGAGCCGCGAAACTGGGCCCGGCGGGCCTGGCGAAAGCCCTGGACGGGCTTTGGGACAACCGCGACACGAACCTGCTTGTAGGACCGGAAACATCCGACGATGCCGGTGTCTACAGGATTTCGCCGGAGTGCGCCCTGGTGGAAACGGCCGACGTCATCACCCCCCTGGTCGATGATCCCTACACCTTCGGGCGGATTGCCGCCGCCAATGCCGTCTCGGATGTCTACGCCATGGGTGCCCGACCGGTGACCGCCATGAACCTGGTCTTCTTCCCGGCCTGCGCCCTGCCGGGAGAGGTCCTGCAACAGATCATGGCCGGCGGCCGGAGCATACTGCAGGAGGCCGGGGTCTGTCTGGTGGGGGGGCACACGGTGGAGGACGACGAACTGAAGTACGGCCTGTCCGTTACCGGCCTGATCGCACCCGGTGCGATCATCCGCAACTCGACCTCCCGTCCCGGGGATGTGCTGATCCTGACCAAGCCGTTGGGCAGCGGGGTCATATCCACTGCCATCAAGGGTGATATGGCCTCCGCCGCCGTTATCGCCGAAGCTGTCGCGTGGATGACAACCCTCAATCGCGCCGCAGCAGAGCTGATGGCCGAGTGCCATGCCTCCGCCGCCACCGACGTGACCGGCTTCGGCCTGATCGGACATGCCGCCGAGATGGCACAGGGGGCGGGAGTGACCCTGCATATCGACCTGGCCGCTGTCCCGCTGATGAACGGAGTGCCGGAACTGGTTGCGGACGGCATGCTGCCGGCCGGCTGCTACCGCAATCGTGACCACTACCTGCCAATGCTTTCCGGAAAGTATCGAGACAGTGATGCCCTGTTGCCGCTGTTCGACCCCCAGACCTCCGGCGGCCTGCTGATCGCCCTGGCACCGGAAGCTGCGGACATCTTTCTGACTTCAGCCGAGGGGCGCGGTATCTTCGCCCGCCGGATCGGCGGCGTCGTGCCGCTGCAAACCGCCACCATCGAGGTACATTGACCAGCATGCATGCCATTGCCATCGATCTGGGGACAACAACCCTGGCGGTTTCGCTGGTTGACACCGTGCAGAACACCCGCCTGGCCATGGCAGGCGCGATGAACCCCCAACGTCGTTTCGGCGCCGATGTCGTAGCACGGCTGGATGCAGCCCTGAAAAGTGATGAAGCCCTGCAGGAGATGGCGCGGCTGGTCCGGGAGGAGCTGCTGCGCCTGACCGGCACGGTGTGCGGCAAGGCTGGCATTGGTTGGGGCTCGGTACAGCGGGTGGCCATCGCCGGCAACCCGGCCATGCAGCACATCCTGCTGGAATTGCCGGTCAGATCACTGGCCCTCCCCCCCTACCGCCCTCTGAACACCGGCGGACAGCGCATCACAGCCAGCGACCTGGATTGGCCGGGTACCGCCGAAGTGTACATATTCCCCATGCCGGGTGGTTTCGTGGGGGGCGATACGGTAGCTTTTCTGTATGGACAACTGGAGAATCAGGCAAAGGCAGAGGTAAAGACGGAACGTAATTCCCCTGCCCCCACCTTTTCCTCTACCTTGTTTTTAGACATGGGCACCAACGGCGAGATGGCGCTGCTGTCCGGCGAGGCGATCTGGGCGACATCCGCTGCCGCGGGACCAGCCTTCGAGGGTGGCAACCTGTCATGCGGAATGGCAGCCCTGCCAGGTGCCATCAGCTCGGTGCGCATCACGGACGAGCGTATTAAACTGGCGGTTATCGGGGGTGCCCTTCCCATCGGAATCTGTGGCTCGGGGGCAATTGAAATTGTGCATGAGTTACTGGGCCTGGGGGTCATAGACCCGACCGGCCGGCTGCTCGACAGCCGGGAGATCGACTCCAACCTGGCCAACCGGGTGGTCGTCCACAACAAAGAAAATGCCTTTGTGCTCCATCGTGACGCCGGCAACATGCTGCTCCTGACCCAGAGTGATATCCGCCAGGTCCAGTTGGCAAAAGCCGCCATCAGGGCCGGTCTGGAGGTACTTGCCGGCAGATCGTGTATACGTTGTCAGGCCTTGAAAGAGGTGGTTCTTACCGGTTCCTTCGGCGCGGTTTTGCAGCCCGAGTGGCTCAAAACCATTGGAATTTTTGATGAGGCCATGGTACACATTACCCGCTTTACGCCTGAAGGGGCTCTGGCCGGTGCGGAAAAGATGCTCTGTACGCAGAACGGTATCCGTTCCGTCGAAGAGCTGGCCAGTCGCCTGCGGGTCGTTCCGCTCTCCGGAACCCCGCTCTTCGAAAAACTCTTTATGCAGCATATGAATTTCCCCCAATACTTGAGACATCATTCACCCTGATAAACGCACACAACCGACAAGGAGCACTACAGCAATGGCAAAGATCACCCGGGCGCTGATCAGCGTCTCAGACAAAACGGGTATTATCGAGTTTTCCAGGGAACTGGCAGGATACGGCGTGGAGATCCTCTCCACCGGCGGCACCGCAAAACTGCTGCGCGAGGCCGGCCTGAACGTTATGGATGTATCCGAGTTCACCGGGTTCCCCGAGATGCTGGACGGCCGGGTCAAGACCCTGCACCCCAAGGTGCATGGCGGCCTGCTGGGTATGCGTTCCAATCCGGAGCACGTGGCCAGGATGAAGGAACATGGCATCGAGAACATCGACATGGTGGTGGTCAACCTGTACCCCTTCGAAGCCACGGTTGCCAAGGAGAATTGCCGGCTTGAGGACGCCATCGAGAACATCGATATTGGCGGCCCGACCATGCTGCGCTCGGCGGCCAAGAACTATCCCGATGTGACTGTACTGGTGGATTGCGCTGACTACGCCCAGGTCCTGGAGGAGATGAAGACTTCCGGCGGGAAGGTTTCAGCGGGGACCAACTTCGGCCTGGCGGTGAAGGTCTTCCAGCATACGGCTGCCTATGACGGCGCCATCTCCAACTATCTGGGAGCCCGCCTTGGCGATGGAGTCGCCGACTACCCGGACACCTACACCATCCAGGTCAAGAAGGCCCAGGATCTGCGCTATGGCGAGAACCCCCAGCAGACGGCGGCCTTTTACATCGAAAAGGACGTCACGGAACCGTGCGTTTCCAACGCGGTCCAACTGCAGGGCAAGGAACTCTCCTTCAACAACATCATCGACCTGGATGCGGCCATCGAGACCGTCAAGGAATTTGAAAAGTCGGCGGCGGTCATCATCAAGCACACCAATCCCTGCGGAGTAGCTCTGGCGGATTCTCCCCTCAGCGCCTACCTCAAGGCCCGTGAATGCGATCCGGTTTCGGCCTTCGGCGGCATAGTCGGCTTCAACCGCACCGTGGATGCCGATACGGCCAAGGAACTGACCTCGACCTTCCTGGAGGCCGTCATTGCACCCGGTTACAACGACGAGGCCCTGAGCATCTTTACCGCAAAAAAGAACATCCGCGTTATGCAGGTGCCGCTGCTGTCAGAATACCGCGCCGGTGGATACGACCTGAAGAAGGTTACCGGCGGCCTCCTCGTCCAGGGGCGGGACCTGGGCATGGTCCGGGCGATCGATTGCAAGGTTGTGTCAGATCGCACCCCCACGGCCAGCGAATACGAGGCGCTCGATTTTGCCTGGCGGGTCTGCAAACACGTCAAGTCTAACGCCATCGTATTTACCAGCCGCGACCAGACCGTGGGGATCGGCGCCGGACAGATGTCGCGAGTCGATTCTTCCCGCATCGCCGTCCAGAAATCGCTGTTGCCCATAGCAGGAACGGTACTGGCATCGGATGCCTTCTTTCCTTTCCGGGATGGCGTGGATGCGGCGGCCGAGGCCGGTGTAACCGCGATTATCCAGCCGGGCGGGAGCGTTCGTGACGAGGAGGTCATCAAGGCCGCCAATGAGCACGGCATTGCCATGCTGTTTACCGGCATGAGGCATTTCAGGCATTGATACCGGAAAGCGCATCTTTATTAATATAGGGGTATGACTATGAAAGTTCTTGTTATTGGCGGTGGCGGTCGTGAACATGCCCTCGTCTGGAAAATTGCCCAATCTCCGCTGGTTGAGAAAGTTTTTTGCGCGCCCGGCAATCCCGGCACCGCGCAACTGGCCGAAAATGTGGCCATTGGAGTCGATCAACTCGACAAGCTGCTTGCGTTTGCCTATGAGAACAAGATCGACCTGACCGTCGTTGGCCCGGAACAACCGCTTTCACTCGGGATTGTCGACCTGTTCGAATCGCACGGGCTGAAGGTATTCGGCCCGTCGCAAAAAGCGGCTTTCATTGAGGGCAGCAAGGCGTTTTCAAAAGATCTGATGCAGAAGTACCATGTGCCGACCGCTGCCTACGGTGTGTTTACCGATCAGGCCGAAGCGGAGGCCTTCATCGAGCGCACCGGGGCTCCGATCGTGGTCAAGGCCGATGGGTTGGCAGCCGGCAAAGGGGTCATCATTGCACAGACCTGTGAGGAAGCGGTTTCGGCCGTTCGTGACATGCTCAGCGGTAACTCCTTCGGAACTGCCGGATCGCGCGTTGTCATCGAAGAGTTTCTGACCGGTGAGGAGGCCTCGTTTCTGGTCATTACCGATGGCAAGAACATCATCCCGCTGGCCAGTGCCCAGGATCATAAGGCGATCTTCGATGGCGACCTGGGACCCAACACGGGTGGCATGGGCGCCTATTCGCCGGCTCCCGTGGTAACCCAGGACATTCACGACAAGGCCATGCAGCAGGTGATTCAACCGATTGTGGCGGGCATGGCTGCCGAAGGGCGACCGTATCGCGGTGTATTATATGCTGGTTTGATGGTGAAGGATGGCCAGGTCAAGACACTGGAGTTTAATGCACGTTTCGGTGATCCGGAGTGCCAACCATTATTGATGAGGATGAAATCCGATATAGTTCCGGTGCTGATGGCGGTTGCGCTGGGAAACCTTTCAGGCATCGACATTTCCTGGCACGACAAGGCCGCTGTCTGTGTCGTCATGGCGGCAGAAGGGTATCCCGGGGACTATCGTAAAGGTGATGGTATCGAGGGTCTTGAAGATGCCGCGCGCATTGATGACGTGTATGTGTTTCACGCGGGCACGACTCTCCTGAACAACCGCTGCGTTACCAACGGCGGTCGGGTTCTGGGCGTAACGGCACTGGGGGATTCTATCCAGAAGTCCATCAATACGGCCTATCGGGCTGTTGACTGCATTAGCTGGAAGGGTGCTCAGTTTCGCAGGGATATCGGAAAAAAGGCGCTTGGCCGAATCTAAATTTCTTTGTAATGGGGTTGTTCAATGAGTACTTCGCCACTGGTTCTTATTGTAATGGGGAGTGATTCCGACCTGCCGGTCATGCAGGAGGCTGCCAATGTTCTGACAAAATTCGGGATTCCGTGGGAGATGCGAATATCATCTGCCCACCGCTCGCCGGTCAGGACCATGGCCCTGGCTTCCGAAGCGGCGGGAAGGGGCATAAAGATCATCATTGCCGGCGCCGGTATGGCCGCCCATCTGGCGGGAGTTGTGGCCGCCAAGACTGTCTTGCCGGTAATCGGGGTCCCCATGCCGGGTGGTGCGCTGAATGGAGTCGATGCGCTCTATTCCACCGTGCAGATGCCGGCAGGCATCCCGGTGGCGACCATGGCGATTGGCAAGGCCGGGGCAATGAACGCCGGGATATTTGCAGTTCAGGTGATTGCCCTTGGCGATGCCGGTCTGTCCGGAGCGCTCGAAGAGTACCGTTGTGAGATGGAACGGGAAAGCGCCCGAAAGGATGAAGAGCTGCAATCGGCATGATCGTGTATACAGTTTTTTCTTGACACCAACCGAGAACGCAGAGTATAAAGTTAAAAAATTCTATCGGAGGTAGTCGAAATGAAAAGTTCCTTTGTAGCACTGTTAGTCGTTGCAGCTTTTGCCGGATCTGCTTTTGCCGGTGATGTCATTGAAATGAAAAAAGGCGTGAAATTCAACCACAAGGAGCACCAGACAGCGGTAGGTGACTGCAAGAAATGTCACGAAAAAGGTCCCGGTAAAATCGAAGGATTCGGCAAGGACTGGGCACACAAAAATTGTAAGGGTTGCCACGTCGACATGAAGAAAGGACCTACGTCCTGCAAGGAATGCCACAAGTAGTAATTTCCCGCGATTTTTAAAGCGCGTAAAAGGGATGGCAATGGAGACATTGCCATCCCTTTTTGTTTTGGATGGATCAGAAAAAAATGTACCGTTTTACCTTGTTTTGGGCTATAAAAGTAGGATTAAATAAGTGCATTTACCACGCAGCACTTTAACACCACTCGAACCTGGAGACACCATTGGCAACCAACGAACGCAGCTTTGTTCAACTAGTATGGGATTTTTTCTGTTCTCTCAAACTCACGATGGCCCTGCTCATTTCACTGGCGCTTACCTCAATCATCGGCACTATCCTGCCCCAGGGTCCGCTCCCTCCCGAGTATGTGGCCACTACGAGTGCCATGAAGCTGCAGATCTATTCCAAACTCGGCTTCTTCGACATGTATCACTCCTGGTGGTTCGTCCTGCTGCTGTATGTATTCAGTCTCAACCTGGTTTCCTGCTCGATCAAACGACTGCCACATGTATTCAAATTCATCAGTGAGCCGATGTTGGTTCTGAGTGAATCCATGAAACATTCGTCATCCCAGAAAAGGGAGATTGCCTGTTCCGGTACGGTTGAAAGCGCAAAAGAGAAACTTGCCGAATTCCTCGCCAAGGAGTACAGCACACCGGTCGTTACCGAGCACAATGGCGAGTACCACCTGTTTTCCCAGAAAAGTCCGTGGAGCCGCCTGGGTGTTTATGTCGTACACACCAGCATCCTGGTAATCTTTGTCGGCGCCATCATCGGGTCTTTGTTTGGCTTCAAGGGATTCACTAACATTGCCGAAGGTACCGGGATTTCCAGCATTCAAGACAAAAACGGCAATTCAATCCCCCTCGGCTTTGAGGTATTCTGTGATCAGTTCAACCTCACCCTCTACAACACCGGCGCCCCAAAGGAGTTTAGAAGCACCCTGACAATCCGGGAAAACGGACAGCCGGTTCCCGGCTATTCAAAAGTGAAAGTCATTGTCAATGACCCGCTGACCTACAAGGGCATCACCTTTTACCAGTCCAGTTACGGCCAGGCCAGCGAAGGAAGTGAGCATTTTTTCAGCATGAGACCCCGCTCCGGAGGACCTGCTGACAAGTTGACCATCCGTGAAGGAGAGGAAACCACACTGAAGGATGGCACCAAATTCAAACTGCTTGAGTCAACCCAGGAAGTTCAACAGTTCATGCCCGGTTTTTCCGGCCCGGCTGCACGCGTTGAGGTCACCTTTAAAGGCAAGGCTCCCCAGACATTCATTGTTCTCAAAAATTATCCCGAAATGAACGCACAGCGCGGGGACGATATCATATTCGACTATGAAGGGACCAACGCCCGTATGTTCACCGGCCTTCAAGTTGCCAAGGACCCCGGTGTATGGGTTGTCTGGATTGGATGCACACTGATGGTTATCGGCCTGTTCATTGCATTTTTCATGTCACATAAACGCATATGGGTCATCGTATCAAAGGGACATGCCCGCATGTACGGCAATGCCAACAAAAATCACGCTGCCTTCGGCATGCAGTTCGACGACCTGGCCGAAAAGTTCACCAACCTGAAAATCTAGCGGAGGTTTCCACCATTATGACCAGCTCGCTTCTGTTTAATGTCACTACAATTGCCTATCTTATCTCCATGCTGCTGTTTTTCGCATTCATGGCCAGCCGGGCCAAGGCCCTCGGCACGGCCGGGATCGCAGTCGCATACTTCGGACTGCTGGCCCAGACCGGCGCCATAGCCCT
>JAJYBH010000122.1 GCA_021779135.1 Deltaproteobacteria bacterium | reverse complement strand
TTTTCATTGTTATCTTCCAGCGTTGTCAGGCGCCGCGCAAGTCTGCTCATAGTGTCTGCCTCCGGATTGCAGACCTCAAATCTTGAAGCCCGACATCTCTTTTTCCAGCAGATCTATCTGCCGGGAAAGTCCGCTGATGGAACTTTCCATGACAATGGTCGCCTCGCTGTTGGCGGCTGACGCGGTCTCAATATTCACGACCGCTTTGGAGATCATGGCACTGCTCTGAGTCTGGGTGCCAATGGCATTGCGGATCTGGTCGATCATGGTGGTGGAATCTTCGGTTGCACGTGCGATCAGGCTGCTGGTGCGGCTTTGTTCCCGTGTGGAGGTACGCACATGATTTGTCAGGTCTTTCATCCGTTCGACCGCCATTGAAATCAGATCGCTGCTGCGGGAATGTTCGCGGGTAGAACCGGCGATGAGCCCTACCATCTCTTCGACGCTCTCCATGGCCTCTTTGATGCTATGGCTGCCGTGGGCCTGTTCGACTGTGGCGCGGGCGATCTCGCGGACCTGCACACTGGCTTTTTCTACACCGCTGACAATTTTTTCCAGGGCGACTCCGGAATGTTGGGATCGCCGTTCACCATCCGTGATACTGGCTTCAGCCAGACTGATTGCATCCACGGCCCGTCGGGTTTCCTCCTGAACGCCGTTGATAACGGTGGCAATTTCGCGGGTCGAACTGCTGGTACGTTCAGCCAGTTCTCGTATTTCATCGGCCACCACGGCAAAGCCCTTGCCATGCTCACCGGCCTGTGCAGCGATAATGGCGGCATTCAGGGCCAGCAGGCTGGTCTGTTCGGCCACCTCATCGATCACCGAGAGGATGGCGCCGATATCATTGGCCCGAAGAGACAGATTTTCGATAACCTCGGCGGTTATGCGCGATGAACTGCGGATTGCCTGCATGCCGGCAATTGCATCCTCTACCGCAAATTTCCCGGTTTCGGCGTCTTTTCTGACGCTTTCCGTGATAGCGGAGGTTTCCATGGCGTTCTTCTCGACCTGCTTGATGGTGGCGTCCATCTCGGCTATGGATGATGCCGTGGTGCTGGACGCATCCAGCAGGTTGGTGATGGTCGAGCCAATCTCCTTGATCGAAGCGGTTATCTCGATGATTGAGGAGCTTACTTCATCCACGGAATCTCCAAGTTTGTCGGCGCTTATAGCGACCTCCTCGACGCTGGATGCCATCTGGAGGATGGATGCGGATGTTTCCGAGGCTGATGCGGCAAGCTTGTCGACGCGCTCGGATACTTCGCAGACCGATGTATTTATGTGCTCCACGGAACGGGATGTTTCCACGACAGCGGCTTCCTGGAGATGCGCGGAGCTGACCAGCTTGCGGGCGGCCTTCCCGATATTGTTATCGATGGAGATAAGCACATCGGAAGCAGAGCTGACCCGGGACACCATGCTGTGCAGGTTCTGGGCCATGGTGTTCATTGCGGCTGCCAGGTCCGCGGCCTCGCCACCGCCGGAAACGGTCAAGCGGGCGTCAAGCTTGCCGTCCGCGACTTCCCGGGCAAATTCAACGCACGCGCGTAGCGGCCGGGTGATGGAGGTGGTGATACGGTAGGAGAGCAGGATGATTATGAAGATGGACAGCAGGGTGACGATGCCGGCGGTGATGATCTTTGACTCGATGCTCGCGGCAACCTGGTCTTCGGTGTGCTGGACATCTTTCTGGAGGATCTCAACCATCGAGGCAACGGCTGTGGTGAACTGAGCGAAACGTTGCTCCTGAATGCCGCTCATCAGGGCATTGGCTTTCTGGATGTCCCCCCTGCTCACTGCGGGCAGGACATCTTCCAGCAAAGTCTTTCTGTATTCTATCCAGATCGACTCGGCTTTATTGATGGCATTTCGTTTCTGTGGGGACTGCAGGGATTCGAGCACGATCCCGAAATGGAGTTCAATGTCGTTGGTCAGGTCATGGATGGTTTTTTCTATTTTTTTTGCCGCATCGGGGCTTGTCGCGAGAGCGACCTTCTGGATCTCATCATTGATTTGAAACAGGTCGGATTTGAGCAGTGCTATGCTTTCAAGGGCATCTTTGTTGTTGTTGATAATCTTGTAGGAAGGACCGCCGATTCTGGCTTCGTTCAGCAAGACCATACTCACGACAGCCACAACAAGGATACCGGTAAAAGCAGCCGCGGAGAGCAGCAGCATTCTGGTACGCAGGGTAAAGCCTCTGGTGCCATCCTGAGAGGAGGTTCTCTTCACTGGGCAACTCCTTGAGAATCGTGATAATGGCTTGTAAAGCCGGGAAACTATACCAGAGCCGCGGCTTTCTTATCAAGCAAAAAGACCCCGTTGCCTGGCACGGCGAACACCCCGCCGGGCATTGTTCAAACTTTTGAATTTGGCGGATGCGCGCTACTGCCCCGGCAACTACAAAAACGAGCTCCGCTCCAGCGGGACAATCACCGCGCCGGCGTGGTATCGAGGTACGGCAGGGATTTTGATCGATAGGGAGGTTTGGCCGGACCGGGCTACACCTCCGGTCAGAAGGGGTAACCCGGTAGTGTCAGCTCAAGGGAGTCTGGGGCTGGTACTGCCCCGGTGGTAAACAAGATCGATCCCGGCTGTGACCGGACCGATCATACTGGTTTCATGAAGTCTGGCGCAGAACCCGTCAGCGCATCATTGTCCCGGCATCGCTCATGGCCACGATCTCGGTTTGTTGCTTCAAGGCGCTCAACATCTCGCGCCGGACGGTACGGATTTTCTTCAGGTAGGCCTCGGCCTCGGGCCCCTGTCCGCAGTACAGCTTCTTGGCCCGTTCCAGGTTGCCCTGGGCCATGTCGAGTTTGGAGTAGAGTTCACGAACGGCCGCCTCGGCGCATTTTTCATCGTCTTCCATGTCCTCGGGCGAATACCCATGGCTCCTGGCACGTACCGGCATTAGTTGCCAGACTCCCAACGCTCCCTTGCGGGAAACCGCATTTCCGGACAGGTGATGGCCACCAGTTTCAGCCAGTGCAATCTCGGCCAGGTCGAATGGCATGAAGGGGGTACCCAGGGTTTTTGTGAAACAGAGAGCGGCCAGTTGGCGTGAGCGCTGAGGGGTTGTGCGACGGGCAAAAGCGGCTTCAATGGCGGGCACTTGGCGCTTTCGCTCACTCATGGAGATACCTTTCTCCAGAAAGGCCTTGATCTCGTGATCGAGGGGCGTTTCTGCAGATACGGTGGATGAAGGAGCCAGTTCCGCTTTGTTATGTGGGGCATTTTCACATGATGTTAAAATCAGTATACATGTCAGACATAATAGTAGTTTTCGCATAAGTAAGAGTGGGGTCGGTTGTGGGGGCTTTGCCGGACCGGCGCGCGCGCCAGCTAAAGAACATCAGGGTAAATTCCGGCTGGATACTCCTTTCATGGGGGATTCCCCAGGTCCTGACCAAGCAGGATCAGTGTGCTAGAGAAAAATTTCTGGAAAGCATAGAAATAGATTCTGACGCACTAAATGACAAAGTCCCGTTTGATCGGGACCTTGACTGGGGTGGTTACGTTGAAAAAGTTTTACAGCAGTTTGCTTGTAATGTCAAGTCATTGGAGACATAGTCTTTTAATAACAACGTGTTATGAGTTGGAAGGCCGGTGTGTAAGGGCTATTTCGGAGGGTTTGTGCCGGCAAGTTTTTGCAGCGTTACCTCGTTCAGTATATCTCGCACCCGGTGCTGCACATCGACCCAGACGGGATGGACATTGCAGGTAGCGTCACGGGCACATTCCCCTTTGTTGATGACGCATCTGTTGGGTACGATCGGACCTTCCACCGCTTCTACGACTTCCAGCAGCGTGATCTTGTCCGCTGAACGGCCGAGAACGAATCCTCCGCCGGTGCCGCGGTACGATTTGACCAGACCGATCTTGCTGAATTGTTGAAATATCTTGGCCAGGAACGTTGGAGGGACATCAACGGCTGCGGCGATGTCGCTCAGCAGGCAGATCTGCTCGGGGGGGCGGGAGGCCAGAAAGACGATCCCGCGAATAGCGTATTCTCCCTTACGGGTAAGCTCCATCATGTGAAAAACCCCCAGATCCTGATAATAAGGATACGAGCGTTAACGAAGTTGATTTTTTCAAAAAAAAACCCCTAACGCACAAAAAAGACATTATAAGTCTTTTTATGGTTTCCAGGCGGTTTTGTCAACCTAATTGTGCGGCGTGTGGCGGAGACGGGCCTCAGCGGCCGGTCATGATGCCCAGGTCTTCGGCGGTCCGGACAATCTCGCCTTCGGGATCGACCAGTTTCAGGGTTTTGGTTGCCGCTTCGATGGTGACCGAGGTGATCGTGCGTCCCTTCAGGCAGGCCATTCGTCCGAATTCTCCATCCGCGATCATCTGCACCGCCTTGGTGCCGAAACGGCTTCCCAAGGAGCGGTCGAAGGTGGTGGGAGAACCGCCCCGTTGCAGATGCCCGAGCACGGTTACCCGTACATCCATATCCAGACACTGTGCGATCTCTTTGGCGACATACTGGCCGATGCCGCCCAGACGCTCGATAGTACAGCGTTCATCGGCTTCCTTGGCGACTATGCGGTCGCCGCCGGCGGGAAAGGCGCCTTCGGCGGCAACGACGATGCTGAAACGGCTGCCGCGCGCGACACGCTCCTTGATCGCCGTGCATATTTTATCGAGATGAAAGGGGATTTCAGGGATCAGTATTACGTCGGCTCCGCCTGCAATGCCGGATTCCAGGCCGATCCAGCCGGCATAGCGCCCCATCACCTCCAGGATCATCACCCGGTGGTGGCTCTCGGCGGTGGTGTGCAACTTGTCCAGGGCATCGGTGGCGGTTTCCAGGGCGGTATTGTAGCCAAAGGTGAAATCGGTTTCGCAGAGGTCATTGTCGATGGTCTTGGGAATGCCCACCACCGGCACCCCTTTTTTGGCCAATTCGAGGGCGATCTTGAGTGAGCCGTCCCCGCCGACCGCAATCAGCGCCCCTATGCCCAGGGTGCGGAAGTTTTCCACCACCCGGTCGGATATATCCACACGGACGATCCGGCCGTCCTGTTCCACCGGATAATCAAAGGGATTGCCCCGATTGGTGGTGCCCAGGATGGTCCCGCCGCGAGGCAGGATGCCGCGCACGCTTTCCAGCGTCAGCGGCCTGCATTTCTTCAGGTCCAGCAGTCCGTCGAAACCGTCCTCGATGCCGACCACCTGCCAGCCATGCCGGATAATGGCGGATTTGACCACGCCCCGAATGACGGCGTTCAGGCCGGGGCAGTCGCCGCCGCCGGTGAGGATGCCGATCTTCTTGCTCATACAACCTCCGGAATTATGTTGCGGGGAGCTCTGGTTCGACAACGGGTCGTTTCTTGCCGAAGATCAGCGCTACCCAGACGCTGACCTCATACATCAGGTAGAGTGGGACCATGATGACAAACATGGTGATCAGGTCGGCATGGAAGGCGGCAATGATAGCGCTGGCCAGCAGGGCATACTTGCGCTTGGGAGCCAGGAATGCGTAGCTGACGATGCCGAAACGCGCCAGGAGCAGGGTCAGCACGGGCAGTTCAAAGATCAGCCCGAAGACCAGGATCAGCCGCAGACAGAAGTTGACATAGGCGCTGATATTGAACCAGCTCTGCAGGCCCTCGGCTTCGTAGGATAGAGAAAAGTTGATGATTACCGGCCAGATGACGACCAGGAAAAACATGGCCCCGATGCAGAAGGTAACCGTGGCGGCGGTAATAAAGGGGACCACCAGGCGACGTTCCTTGCGGGTGAGGCCGGGTGCGATGAACTGCCAGAGCTGATGGAAAACGATCGGCAGGACCAGGATAAAGCCTGCCAGCATGGATATCTTGCACTGGATGAAGAACGGTTCCAGCGGCGCGCTGTAGTTGAGGGGGTGTTTCTTCTCGGGAGCCTTGATCTCCTGCTCCAGTTTGTAGCGGTCATAGAGGGCTGGTGACCACTGCTTGACCTGGGCGTAAGCCTTTTTCTTTATTTCGGTCAGGTAGGTTTTGCCGGTGAGGGGTTTCTCAATGAAGTTGAGCAGATCGCTGGAAAAGTTCCACGCTACCCCCATGCCGATCACGACGGCGATGACGATGACCATGAGACGCTTGCGCAGCTCGACCAGGTGTTCGATAAAGGGGAGGACTTTTTCTTCGGACATGCATCTTACCTATCACAGCAAAGCGGGGTTGTGCAACCGCTTTCAACGTCTTTTTTTGCCGGCGGGACGTCGCTTGCCGCTTACGGGAGCTGCTTTCTTTTCCTTATCCGGTCGCTGCCCAAGCTTGCCGACACGTTTACCCCTGAGCGGGATGCGCGGGTATTCCTCCTGTGCAGTCATGTCTGTCGCGGGTCTGACCGGCGGTGCCGAGGCTATATGCCCGGCCAGCACGAACTCGATCCTCCTGGTTGCCGGAACGACTGCCGCCACCTTGACCCTGACCGCGTCGCCAATGCGAAAGACCCGCTTGCCATGGCGACCGATCAGGGAGTGCTGTTTCTCCATGAAGTTGTACAGGTCGTCATCCAGGGTGGTGATGTGCACCAACCCTTCCACGAACAGCTCGTTCAGTTCTACAAAGAAACCGAAGCCGGTGACGCCGGAGATATAGCCGTCAAACTCCTCGCCCAGATGGCGCTGCATGTACTGAACCTTCTTCAGTTCGACCACATCCCGCTCGGCCTCCATGGCGACCCGTTCACGTTTGCTGGTGTGCTCGCCAATCTCCCCCAGTCGTTCGGTGGCGATGGCGAGCTTTTTCTCGGCTCGTTTGTTGCCCGTGTGCTCCTCCGTCTCGAGTGCGGCCCTGAGGATACGGTGCACCACGAGGTCGGGGTAGCGGCGTATGGGGGAGGTGAAGTGGCAGTAGCATTTTGAGGCCAGGCCGAAATGTCCCAGATTCTCGGCGGCATAGCGGGCCTGTTTCATGCAGCGCAGCAGGGCATAATTGATCATGCGCTCTTCGGGGCGTCCCTCGGCCTGGGCCAGCAGGCGCTGCAATTCGGCCGGCTCGACCCGCTCGGCAACCAGCGGGAATTCATAGCCGAAGCCGTAGACGAACTCCTGGAAGTTGATCAGCTTGGCCGGGTCGGGGTTCTCGTGAATCCGGTACAGGAAGGGTATGCTCCGCCCGGTGATGTAGAGCGCCACGGCCTCGTTGGCGGCCAGCATGAATTCCTCGATCAGTTGGTGGGCCAGGTTGCGTTCGGCGCGGATGATCCCTTCGGTCTGGCCGGTCAGGCCAAGGATGATCTCAGGCTCCGGCAGGTCGAAGTCGATGCTGCCGCGCTTTCTGCGCATCGCCTGAAGGGTGAGGGCCAGCTCTTTCATCTCCAGCAGCATGGGGGTCAAAGGGCGCTGTTTGTCCATGACCTCCGGGTCGTTGTCAACGATGATCTGTTTGACAATCGTGTAGGTCAGGCGGGCCGAACTCCGGATGATGCTGGGGTAGAATCTGGATTCCAGCATGCTGCCGTTCCTGTCGAAGAGCATCTCGGCGGTCATGGTCAGGCGATCGACATTGGGATTGAGGGAGCAGATGCCGTTACTGAGCCGCTCCGGCAGCATGGGGATGCAGCGGTCCGGAAAATAGACCGAGGTGCCGCGCAGGTAGGCGTCGCGGTCCAGGGCGCTGCCCGGCCTGACATAATTGGAGACGTCGGCGATCGAGACCCACAGCCGGCAGTTGCCGTCTTCCCGGCGCAGGGAAACGGCGTCGTCAAAGTCGCGGGCGGTCTCGCCGTCAATGGTCACGGTCGGCATGGCCCGCAGGTCCACACGTCCTTTCAGGTCTTCCTTCGAGACGCTCTCCGGAACCGCCTCGGCCTCGGCCAGCGTGTCCTTGCCGAAGGTGTTCGGCAGGTCGAAACGGCGGATGGCCGACTGGACCTCCACCTCTGGATCGTCCGGCCACCCCAGTACCTCCACGATCCGTCCCTCGGCCGGGCGTCCCCCGATCGGGTACCCGGTCAATTCAGCCACCACCTGCTGACCATCCTCGGCCTTGCCGCGCCCCTGGGGGAGGATGGCGACCACCAGGTTGAGGCGCGTCTCCTCGGGGATGACGATAGCGCCGCGCCGGGTCTCCTCGTAGCGTCCGACGATGCGGGAACTGGCCCGATGCGTAACGGCAGTTATACGCCCTTCCTGCTTGCCGCCTCCCATGCGGCTGAGCTCGGACCGCACCTCGACCGTATCGCCATGCATGGCGCTTTTCATGTAACGCTGGGGGATGAAGATATCCTCGCCGCCCCCCTCGGGGGATACAAAGCCGTACCCGTCACGGTGGGTGGATAATGTCCCCCGGATGCTTTTGACTGCGGCGGCAAGCGAATAGCTGTTGCCCTTGAACCTGGCGATCTCGCCGTCAGCGGCCATGTCATCCAGCATGCGTTTCAGTTCATGTTTGATGTGGCGCCCGCCGAACTCCCGCAGCAGTCCGGCAAATGGGATCGCCCCGTCCTGTTCTTTCAGCACCGCCAGGATATTCTTCTTGGTGAGTTGCATGATATGTCCCTGTTTTTAATTTCGTAGGGGCGCGGCCTTGGCCCGCCCGTTATTCTGATAGTAATTCCGACAAGGGCAGGGCAAGCCCAC
>JAJYBH010000121.1 GCA_021779135.1 Deltaproteobacteria bacterium | reverse complement strand
TGCTCCTGCTTTGGCCACTGCCAGACCCTGTCCGGCGTTGTCGTGGAGCAGGGCGAGAACAACAACAGAAATCCCCAGTGAAACCAGATTTACCACCGTAAAACGAACGATCTCGGCATAGGAGAGGCCGCTGGAACGAAACGTCCAGAGCTTGTTGAGCAGATAGCTGTTGGCGGCTCCGCAGGAGTAGGAAACAACTTGCGCTGCCACGTAGGGTATGCCGATCCAGGTCAGCAGAATAAAGATCGCGACATCGACGCCGGTATTCAGCAGGCCGACCAACACGAATTTTATGAATTCGCCGATCGAATGGCGATGCCGGGCCACGAGTTGTCTCATGCCGGTGACCGCCGCATTCCCCGTAGTACCTCCCCTGCAGTTAAGCTATTGCCCGGGAACGGTGTGTCCTTTTGCATAATACCGCCTTGGTTCAGGGCTTCTCGGTTAGAACCGGCTTCAACCCCAGCAGTTCGAGTTTTCTTGCATATTCCAGCGGGGCCTCCCGACCCTGGAACGTCCCGGCCGTAAGCAGGTACGTCGGGAAAGAGACGGATGTTTTTTCAGGGCGAACTTTTATTTTCAGACCGGCCAGCCGTTGCTGCTCTTTCAGCGCTAAATCCTGACTGCTGAATGAACCCGCATACACGACATAACGTTTGTTATCATTCATCTGGATGAAGCCATTGCCCTTGACCCGCTGCAGTTTTTTGAGCGCCTTCTGGGCCTGGAGATGGCTCGGATATTCCGCCAGATACAGGCGTATCATGTGTTCGGTTTTCTGTGGCCCCTGTTCAACCTTCGGAACCAGCCCGACGCTTTTGATCTTCTCGATGGCGTCCTCCATCACCGATTTGGACGCGAATTCGCCGAAGGAAAGCGTAAATGAGGTATTGATCGCGGGAGGGGCTGCCGATGTCGCGGGAACCGATTCGCCGCGCGCATTGGCCGGTTTTTCCGCGACCGCCGGTATGCTCTCCCGTGCGGGAGGAGCAGGCGGAAGAACGTCGCGTGGCACCGGTTCCGGCACTGCGGGGGGCTTCGACGCCTGGCCGGTATCCACGGGCAGGTCCATATTGAGAGACGGATTTTCCTCTCCGCTGTCGGCGCTGCTCATCAGTTTGGACCGGTCGATATGGATGCCATAATGGTCGAGCAGCAGGCCGGTGTCTTTCCAGAGTTTCACGACGGCGTTCGAAAAGGTTTCGACCGCCTCCAGTTGCGCATTACGGGCGACGTTCAGATCGTTTTCCGCGTTGAGTACATCCTGAATCGTGGCCTGGTTGAGGCGGTTGTTCTTGCGGTACTCGTCGAGGCGCTGCTCGGCAAATTGACTCGACTTGTCCGCCAGCTGTATCTGCAATCGGGCCGATATGAGGGAGCGCATGTCGTATTCTACATCATTGCGAATTCTCCACGTCAAGGCCCTGATCTGGTCCTGCGCCTGTTCAGCCCTTATTTTGGTCCGGATATAGTCGTTGCGGGCCGCAGTGTTGCCGAGCGGGATGCTGAACTGCATACCGGCGGTCCAGTAGGTTCCGGGATGGTTGCTGATCCCGCGGTAGCTTTCACCGAAGTTGTATCCGGTCCCGGAAAAACCTCCACTGGCATTAACGGAAAGGTCGGGCAGTGATTGATGACTGGCAACCCGTTCCTGCACCTGGGCTGATTGCAAACTGATTTTCAGCTGCTTCAGGTCTGAACGGAGGTCCAGGGCAGCCTTCACGGCCTGTTCGTCCGTTTCCGCCGGTTCTTCCTTTGAGGGGGGATCGCTGGGAACAATGCGGACCGGCGTTTCCAGCCCGATCAGGTAACGGAGGTTCGTCTCCTGGTCCGAAACACTGCGGGACGCCTCGACAAAGTCCTTTCTGCGTTGGGAAATAGCGAATTCCGCATTGGCAACTTCCAGCCCTTGGGCAGTTCCCGGACCCTTCTTCTTGATCTCATCCAGCAACGACAAGGCGGAACGCAGCGCGGCCTCCCGCGTATCCTGTATCTGCCGCAGGACATACAGACGATTGTACGAGGTAATGACATTGGAGACGGTGTCGCTGGTGGTGGAGCGAAAGCGCTCCAGTGAATCCTGGAGTGTATTTGCTGAAAGGGTGATGTTGAGTTCGAATGTTTCCATGCCCGCATTTCTCAGCAACGGCTGAGTAAAGGCAAGGCCCGCAGTTGACTGCCACTCTTTTGCGCCCGAGACCGCAGGTTCATATCTGAAATAACCTGCCTGGGTCGAAGCGGTGATGCTGCCCCCCGTAGGGAGGTTCTGGGTCATGCCGACCGTCGTATTCATGGTTTTTGTCGAGAAAAACGCATCACCCGGCACAGCAGATACCCCGCCGGTGCTGGACACATTCAAGACCGGGTTATAGATCCCATGACTCCTGAACTCATCGACGGTGGCCATCCTGGAATTCTGGGATTCGATCCGCAGGTCGATATTCCGGTGAACCGCCATTGCGATGGCGGTGTTTATCGGCAGGATCAGTTGCGACGGCATCGCCGATTGCGGAGTGGGTGTGGGTGGGGCTCCCGGATTTTCCTGATCTGGCAGTGCGTAAGAACTGTGCGGGAGGAGTGAAATAGCCAGCAGAGACAGTACTATGAGTCTGAGGGATGGGTTCATGGTACCTCCGATTATCGTATAGAAGTGATTAGAAGTGGCTGCCTCCCAAGCTTTGAAGGCCGGAAGATTCCAATTGATTCATAAATTGATAACACGTTTTACGATAATATCAAGAAGGTGCCTGGTGAAATCTATTCCACGGTAACGCTCTTGGCCAGGTTTCTGGGCTGATCGACATCGGTGCCTTTCAATACGGATATGTGGTAAGCCAAGAGCTGCAACGGAACAGACAGCAACAGCGGATCGAGATCCTCGTCCAGGGACGGGATCTGGATCGTATCCTCCGCCTGCTTGCCGATCTCCTCGTCGCCGCTGCTGCAGACCGCGATCACGCGTCCGCCGCGGGCAATGACCTCCTCCATGTTGGAGAGGGTCTTTTCATAGGAGCTGTTTTTCGGCAGCAGCATGACCACCGGTACGTCTTCGTCGATCAGGGCGATCGGGCCATGTTTCATTTCACCGGCCGGGTAGCCTTCGGCGTGGATGTAGGAGATCTCTTTCAGCTTGAGGGCTCCCTCCAGGGCGATCGGGAAGTTCTTGCCCCGGCCGAGATAGAGGAAGTCACGGGCATTCATGTATTTCCTGGCAATCCGCTCCGCGACATCATTCAGTTTGAGAACCTCCTCCAAAAGCGGAGGAACCTGCTTGAGGGACGCGATCATTCGATGACCGGTGTGCGAGTCTATGGTGCAGTTCGCACGCCCCAGGCGGATGGTGAACAGGTACAGGGCGGTCAGTTGGGTGACAAAGGCCTTGGTCGAGGCGACACCGATCTCCGGTCCGGCGTGGGTGTAGATGACATTGCCGGCCTCGCGGGCGATGGAAGAGTCCACTACGTTGCAGATGGCCATGATCACGGCACCGCGGGACTTTGCCTCCCGCAGGGCGGCCAGGGTGTCGGCCGTCTCGCCCGACTGGGAGATGACCATCACCAGCGTCTGCTCGTCGATGACCGGGTTGCGATAACGAAACTCGGAGGCAATATCCACCTCAACCGGGATGCGGCAGTAGCTCTCCAGGTAGAATTTACCCACCAGTGCCGCGTGCCAGGATGTGCCGCAGGCAACGATCACCACCCGCCTGATCATGGCCAGTTGCCGGTCGCTGAAGGTGAGATCTCCCAGGTAGACATCCCCCTCCTCTTCGAGCAGACGTCCGGCGATAGTGTCGCGTACGGCCCTGGGCTGCTCATAGATCTCTTTGAGCATGAAGTGTTTGAAGCCTCCCTTTTCGGCCATCAGAGGCGACCAGTCGATATGACGTGGCCTCTTGTCCAGCCGGGCTCCCGCGATGGTAGAGAATTCCGCCGCGCCGTTGCGGAAGATGACCATCTCGCTATCCTCCATGAAGACCATCTCGCGGGTATGGGCCAGGATGGCTGGTATATCGGAGGCCACGAAGTATTCGCCCTGCCCCAGGCCGACCACCATGGGTGAACCCAGTTTGGCTGCGATCAGGGTTCCCGGTTCGCGTTCGTTGAGGATACAGACCGCATAGGCGCCGCGTAATTCGGAAAGCGCCTGCCGGACGGCCTTTTCAAAGTCGGTCTCGGTCTGGAGCCTTTCCTCCACCAGGTGGGCGATGACCTCGGTGTCGGTTTCGCTCTTGAAGATATGTCCAGCCTGTTTGAGCTGTTCTCGCAACTGCAGGTAATTCTCGATAATGCCGTTATGCACCACGATGACCGGGCCGGCCTTGTGCGGGTGGGCGTTAATCTCGGATGGTCTGCCGTGGGTGGCCCAGCGGGTATGGCCGATACCGATCGAACCGATCAGGGGCTGTTCCCGCAGCAGGTTGTCCAGGTTGATCAGCTTGCCTTCGCTGCGACGGATACCTGATTCGCCTCCATTCAGGGTGGCGATGCCGGCCGAGTCGTAACCCCGATACTCCAGTTTTCTGAGCCCGTCAAGGATTATGGGTGTAGCCTGCTGACCGCCGATGTATCCAACGATTCCACACATATATGCTTTCCTCCGGTTAGTTTGTTATGGCTGATTTGCAATGCTTCCATGCCCTGGTCAAGACCAGAAAGTTACCATTTATAGCATACTTTAACGTGTATGGTAAATCGATTCATACAGGTAGCCGTAATAGACAACGAATGATTGCCAGGGCATAACGACACAAAAAAAGACCGTCGCAACTGACGGCCTTTCTTGAAGATCCAGATTCAATCAGTGGGGTTATTTCCGGACGGTCATCCGCCGCTGCATGCGTCCGCCCATGGCGGCCATCTGGTGTTTCTGGATGGCCGCTACGCTTTCCAGATGGAACTGATACCACATGTCGCCGAAATGACGCATCTTCATCTTCTTGCCCTGCAGCAGATTCTCAAGGTTGTCCTTGATGTTGGTGTCACCCGGCAGCTTTTTAAGCCCTTTTTCCAGGACCTCCTTGGCCTTGGTGGTCTCGCCGCATTCCACAAGACAGTATGCGTACAGGTTCCAAAACAGCGACTCCTTCGATGTCCATTGCAAGGCTTTCTCGAAGGTCGCCATCATTTTGTCTTTTTTCTGGCGCTTCATGTAGCAGATTCCCAGCATGCCCATGGCGGCCCAGTTCTTGAAAAATGCTTTCTCAAGGTAGGGGAAGGCATTTGAAAAATCGCGCTTCATGTAGTAGATCATGCCGATCTGGGCGTTGATTTGACCCTCTACGTATATCTGCCACTTGCCGTATTTGAGAGCGTCTTTCAGTTCGCGGACGGCCTTCTCGAAGCGCTGTCCCTGCAGGTCCTTGCCGGCGGTTTCCATGGCAACGGTCACCTTTTTCATGGTGATCCGGGAAAACAGCAAAAAAACTCCCATGAAGACTAACAGGGCGATCATCAGGGAACCCCACCAGACGAGCGTGAAGCCGAACATCAGGATCAGCAGTACGGACACTGCTGCCCCCGCGGAGATGAGCAGGTTATACATCAGGACTTCCTTTCATAATTGAGCAGCGGGAGGTACGGGACGATTCAACTGTTTTCCCCGGAAGGAGACATGGCCCCGTTCTTTTCGGTATATTTTGCGATAATGATACGGCGACCCGGTTTGAGGGCAACCTTGGTTTTCAGGTTGTTCCAGGCAGAGAGCAATCGGGTGGTGACATTGAAGCGTTTGGCAAGCGTATGCAGGGTGTCGCCCTTCTTCACGGTATAATATTTGGCAAAGGTCCCCTTTTTGGCAGAGGCGTGCAGGGAGCGTCCCTCATTGTTGAAGTCAACGGTTTGTCTGACAGGCACAAGCAGTGTCCTTCCGGCAATGCGGGATCGCCTGGGGAGGCCGTTCAGGCGGGATAATGCCTCCGGCGATATGCCGAACCTGCGGGCGACGGTTTTGAGGGAATCCTTTTTCCGGGCCTGATATTTGGTGTAGAGCGATTTTTCGGTAAAGCGCTTGTCTTCGGGAATCTTGGCATACTCTGTCTCAAATTGCTGTTTGCAGCCCTTTGGCAGCTTGAGCTCGTAGTCGGGGTAATTGGGGGGCGTGCACCAGTGGCGCAGGTCGGGGTTCAACTCGCGAATGGCCTCGTAGGTGGTGCCCGACAGCTTTGCCACAAGTTCCAGGTCGGTGCGCGAGGGTATCTTGACGGTTTCGAACTCAATAGCCGGAAGATAGGCGATATCCGAAAAACCGTACCGCGCGGGATCTTTGGCAATGATGGCGGCCGCCAGCAGCTTGGGGACATATTCCTTGGTCTCGCGCTTGAGGTACGAACCGCGGGAGAGTTCCCAGAAATCGCTGGTATTGTACATGCTGATGGCGCGGAGGATCTTGTTCTCACCGGCATTATAACCGGCGGCGGCCAGGTACCAGTCGCCGTTGAAAATGCCGTACAGTTCCTTCAGATAGAGGGCCGCCGCGGTCGTTGCCTTGACCGGGTCCTTGCGCTCGTCAACCCATTGATCGATATGCAGGGAGTAGCGCCTCCCGGTGTCGGATACGAACTGCCAAGGTCCCACTGCGTTGGCCCAGGAGCGCGCGTGCATCTGAAAACCGCTCTCGATCATGGCAACATAGACAAGATCCTCAGGCATCCCTTCTCGCTTGAGGATCTCCTTCATCATGGGCAGGTAGCGTGATGAACGGGAGAGCCAGTGGGAAAAGGCTTCCCTGCCGCTGGTCTGGAAATAATACAGGAAGTATTCCACTTTGCTATTGAGGGTCAGCGGGATGTCGGACAGCGGCAGATCGACGTCGGGCAGATCAAGTTCGGCGGAGTCTGCGGCTTTGTCCTTGATCTCATCGAGGGTGTAGAGCTCGGCCAGGGGAGCGGCGGGCTGTTCTCCGATGGTCCCCGGCTCGGTGGCGGGAACGAGGGCTGGCATTTCTGCTGCAGACAGAGCCGGAGCACTCGGCCGGGTCAGTTCACTCAGAAGCGTCTGGGTGGGCTCTGCCGCGAACGCCGGCAGGGCACACAGAAACAGCGCTATGATGATGCAGCAGTAGTTCATGGTACGTCCTGATAATTAAGTGGTGGGAGTATAGATGAGTTCGGTGGCAAAGTCAATCTTGCGGGAAACCTTGCCGTGCGGGCATTTGATGGTTGGCATGCCCAGCGGAGCCTTGACCGGTCCGTATCATGTCCGCTCTGAAGTATTGTGAAGATACCAGACAAGCTCCATGCCGGCCAGGACGATAATCCAGCAGATATATATCCAGATCATGAATACCGGCAGCACGGCCAGGGTGCCGTAGATGGTATTGTACCGTGATACGCCCAGCTGAAAGTGGATGAAAGCCCACTGGGTCATCTGCCAGGCGGTGCCGGCAATCAGGGCGCCTGCCAAGGCATGCCGCAAACGTATTCGCAGATTGGGGATAAAATGGTACAGGCAGACCAGGGCGATCCAGATGCTCAAATAGGGGACAAGGTGCAACAGGAGCAGATGACCGATGACAGGCAGATGCAGGAACCAGCGCACAACACTCTGATTTTGCAGGCTGGTGGTGATGATGACCGCCAGGCCGATCAGCAGCGGGATGCTGAAGATCACGATCAGGTAATCGCGCAGTTTGTGATGAACGGCCTTGCCTCGATCAATTACGCAGATCTGGTTAAAGGCCTCTTCAACGATGTCAAGGGTTGCCAGGATTGATATAAACAGGGTGACCAGGCCGATGGCGCCCAGGGAACCAACACTGGTGTTGTTGATGTAGCGAAGTATGCGGACAACAATCTCCTGCGAGCCGATTGCCACGTTGGAAAGAAGCATCGGGGCCAGGGAGTTGTGTACGTCGAGTACTTTGAGAATCGCGAAGACAATGGCCAGAAACGGTACGATGGAGAGCATGCTGGAGAAAGAGAGGGCTGAGGCCATGGTCGTGCAGCGATCATCGACGAATTTATTGAACAAAATCCTGCCAATCTTCCAGATGCTACTATGTCTATCGGAACGTGGCATGGTTGCCTCAAAAAAAAACCCACCGTTGGTGGGCTTTATAGGTGTATTTCACGAGGGATTAGATAGCTACGTTGCTTTCTTTTTCCTTTTTCATGGCTTCGCGACCGGCTTCAATGGCCGATGCCAGGATGGATTTTTTCTCGATAATAGTTTCCTTGCCGTCTTCTATGGCTGATTTGATCTTTTCCTGTGCCTCTTTGGTGTATTCCTTGATCTTGTCAACCGCATCATCGGCAAAATCGGCTATCGTTTCACGCATTTCCGAGCCGCTTTTGGGTGCATACAACAGTGCCAGGCCAGCACCGATAGCCGCTCCCGCCGCAAACGACACCAATACTGTTCCCGCGCAGATTCCTTTTTCTTCTGACATGGCTAAAATCCTCCTTTTTTTTTGAGATATCGTTCAAGCATATACCTGCCGGCCACTTTTGCCCCGGTCGTCCAGGCTGAGGTGGCATTGAGCACGTTGGTAATGACACCTACCGAGCGATTGATCGTGCTGAGGTTTGTCCCCGTCTCACCCAGGGCCGACATGAACCGATAGACATCATCGCTATGTTTTGCAACTCCGCCTCCGACACTCTTCAACTCCACCAGCACGGCAGTCAATTCCTGCACGGTCGGTTTCAACTCTTCCCGGAGCATGTCCGAAAGCGAACCAACCGAGATTGCCGTACGTTTGACCGCCGCTATGGCCGGGAGCAACGCCAGTACCAGAATCAAAAAAGCAACAACAATTATTATCAGCGCAATTCCCGTCAAACTCATCAGATCACCTCGGAATACGATGCAAACA
>JAJYBH010000019.1 GCA_021779135.1 Deltaproteobacteria bacterium | reverse complement strand
ATGTTACCAGTTTTGCGACCACCGTGGGCCTGCAGTGGAATGCCGTTACGAACACGGCGCTTGCAGGTTACAAGGTCTACTACCAGGCCGACTCTTCGGTACAGCCCTTCTCATCGACAGGGGCCACTCAGGGCAATTCACCGGTCGATGTCCATAACCAGACAAGCGCGACTATTGGCGGCCTTGACCCTTCACACGCTTATTACATTGCGGTAACCGCGTACGATACTGCCGGAGTGGAAAGCGCATACTCGAATATAGCTTACGTCCCTGAAATGGTTTCTCCGACGGTTGCAATTACCTCCCCTACCAACAATGCCACGGTAAGCGGCACTGTTTCGGTAACTGCCAGCGGCAGCGACAATGTCGGCGTTACAAAGGTAGAATTCTATGTGAATGGTGTCCTTAAGACTACGGATACGTCTACTCCCTACGTCTATTCCTGGAACACGTCTGCGCTTGCATCCGGTACCTATACACTGACGGCTAAAGCGTATGACGCCGCCGGTAACATCGGACAGTCGGGAAGTGTCTCTGTATCGGTCGTCAATGATACCACCGCTCCTGTTGTATCGGTGACTTCCCCTGTCAACAACGCAACGGTAAGCGGGACCGTGGCAATCACCGCATCCGCGTCCGACAACGTCGGAGTGAGCAAGGTGGAATTTTATGAGAACGGCGCACTCTTGTTTGCTGGTAATGTTGCCCCTTACACTTACAATTGGAATACAGCATCAGTTGCCAATGGCAGCCACACATTGACTGCAAAAGCCTACGATAATGCAGGAAACTTCAGCCAATCTTCTTCGGTTGCAGTTACGGTCAATAATATTGTGCCCGACACAACGGCTCCAGTGGTAAGTACCTTCAGCATGCCGGCTACGGCAACAACACTTAGCGCGTCGGTTTCGAGCCTCACAGCGACTGATGCCGTTGGAGTTACCGGCTACCTGATTACTGAAAGCTCCACGGCACCTGCAGCCAGCACGAACGGCTGGACCGCCTCTGCACCGGCTACCTTCACCTTCTCGGCTGCCGGTAGCAAAACCGCTTACGCCTGGGCGAAAGATGCAGCCGGAAATGTTTCTTCTAGCCGCTCTGCAAACGTTAGCATCACGCTGCCCGCTCAAACGCCAGCATTGTCCATCAGTGACGCATTAATGGCTCTGCAGACAGCAGCCGGGGTGGTTCAGCCGACCAGTGCTCAAATGACTCGTTTGGATGTAGCTCCATATATCAGCGGCAAATCTCAGCCGGATGGAAAAATTGATGTCGGCGACGCTATAGTAATTTTGGGAAAAGTAACCGGAAAGATTGCCTTGTAATTTAAATAAATTATCGTAAGATTATATTCATAATAAAAGCGACTCGTTGCCTGGTCGCCTTTATTATTTCTGTAAGGCTTCCATCAATTTCAAATCAAGAAGGAAATCAAGGCGACCAGGATTGAGAAGCTGAATACAGCTCATGAAGATAGCATATTAAATTGGAATTTGAATAAGACGGCAACGCGAGGTGACAAGATGAGATTAGCTAATATTACTATTTTAACTCTTCTTTCTGTCTTGATACTTGGTGGCTGTGGAGGAGGTGGGGGAGGATCAACACCTGCCTCTAAAGTAACTGCTGCAATCAGCACTCAAATCACAGGAAGCAATGCGGTAAGCACTATTCATATCAACGGTGCAACTTCACCAATAATCTACGGATTTGAAGTGACCGTGAATTTTCCGGCAGGCGCGACATTTGGTTCCGCAACGGCAATCGGTGTAAATAATGGTGCCCTGATTGCCTCTAATCCCGGACAAGGAAGCGTTCTCATTGTATCGGCAGGAAGCACCGGCTTTGGTTCCGGTGATGTGTTGAACGTGAACTTTACCAATGTTGCCAACACTGTCCAGGCAACTGACTTCACCCTGACTGGCTTCGCGGCTAAAGACAGTAACGGGGTGCTCATCCCATAATGAGTTTCGCTGTACGATTACTGTATTTTGGCACTTCTTTATCGGCGCCCATCACCTGACAAAAGGGGGTTCCGCAACAAAATGCACTTATTCTCCTGCATCTGTATGGCTCCATTGCACTCAAGCTTCTTTAAGGTCCTTGTCACAGTTTCCCTGGTTACTGAGGCATAGTTTGCAATCTGACTATGTGTCAGTTTCAGAGATATGATCACTCCGCGCTGATCTGTTACTCCATATAAATCCTTCAATCGATCAAATACCCCCAATATTCTTTGCTCGGCATTGTCATAGCTCATGATCCGCACCATCATCCAGGCTTCACGCAACTCGGTGCACAGAGTAGAGATAATCTGCTTGCGCATGTTGCTGTTAGTCTCAATAAACCTATAAAAATCGTCTCGCCCCAACAAGCCTATTTCCGACTCTTCCATCGCAATGATTGTCGCCGGGGAAGTCTTCCCGTCCAAGAGCGCCATTTCGCCAAAGTAGTCCTTTTTCTTATGTATTGTGAGAATCTGCTCGCGCCCTTCCTCATTGATTTGCACTACTCTTACTTTACCCGAATAAATAACATACATGTAATTCTGTGTATCTTCTTCAAAAAGCACGACCTGATTTTTTTTAACCTTTTTAGTTGTCATCTGGGAGGCCATCTCCCACAGCTCTTCTTCCGTAAGGGAGGCAAAAAAAGGTATGGTTTTCAGTATCTGACAGTTTGAAGCCTTCTTTTGATTGTTATCCGACATAGAGTCGCTCCATTTTACAATACCGACTTCCTAATGACTTGAAAAATCGGAATCTAAATACCGCAGCAATTTTAAGTGTATCTAATCATAAAATTATATAGCATGAGTATTGTTATTAAGCAAACACGCACATATTCACTTGTTGAAAGTATTGCTCATATCTGTATTATAGGAAGACACTCATAGAGTAACTCATAAGAAAATGGCCATTATCGGGTAAGGTCAATAGTAACAGGATTCAACATATGAGCACGTTCCACATAACTATCTCGATACTTGCAATAACGGCACTACTGGCCTTGGCTTTGCTTGCTGTGTACAGAGAGCATTCCCGCGCCGGTTGGTTTCTGTGCATCGCGCTGACTGTTACCGCATTTGCGGAGCTGTTTGACCTGATCTCGCTGGGGGTCTCGCTGGATGCCATTGCCTGGAAAAGGTATGCACTTTTCTGCGAAGGCCTTCTACCTACTTTCTGGATTCTCTGCAGCCTGACGTATGCCCGTCAGCGTGGTCCCTGGCGGATTGGTTGGCTGCTCCGGGTCGGAGTAGCCCTTACGTCTGTGTTCACTATAGTAGCTGTCACCCTTCCTTTGAATAAATTTTTCTATGCCCCTGATTTTCCAGTTGAACGTCTACTTTTTTTGAGTACTGACGGATTTTACTTTTATACTTGCATCATGTTCAGTCTTGTATTTGCCTTGGTAAACTTTGAGGCGACGCTTGCCAATGCATCACCTGAAGCCCTCTGGAAGTTGAAGTTTGATATCATCGGTCTCGGTACAATCCTGGCGGTTCTGATCTTCTACTACAGTCAGGCATTGTTATACCGATCTCTCAACATGAATTACACCCTGCTCCGTTCCTGCATGTATCTCGTAGCGGCGGTCATGATCGGTTATTCTTACTTATGCCGACGCGGTACGGTACGAATTCAGGTTTCCCGCCAAACAGCCTTCAAATCGTGCGTTCTGTTGGCTGTTGGAATTTATCTGCTCATGATCGGCCTTTTGGGCGAGGGGATGCAGTATTTTGGCACGTATTTCCCGCGTACGGCAACCATTTCTTTTGCCTTTCTGGTCGGCATTGCCCTGTTGATTTTGCTCCTTTCCGAGAGAGTCAGGCGGGAAGTCAAAGTCGTACTGCACAAAAACTTTTATCAACAAAAACATGACTACCGAACCCAGTGGCTCCGTTTTACCGAGCAGCTCTCTACTTCCCGATCAGGTGATGAACTCTTACAACACATCCTTTCCGCATACTGTGACATCTTTGGAATCGCCGGCGCAGCCCTGTTTCTCTACGAGAAAGGGCCCGACAAATATTGTGTGACTGCCCAGCATGAGATGGTGCTTACTCAGGATGCAATTGACCCGCGCAATTCCATCATAAGTTTTATGGAAGAATGTGAATGGGTCATCAATGTCAGGGAAAATAATCCTGAAATCATAGAAGAAAACGAGGCCTTCTTCAGCGCAAATCAAATCTCCTTTATTGTACCCCTTTTTGCCGTTAACCGTCTGGAAGGTTTCATTACCTTAGGGAAAGCAATTAAGGACAACGAAGTTTATATATATGAAGATTACGATCTAATGAAGACCATCGCTCGGCAGGCATCTCTTGCAATTATGCACCAACGTTTCTCCGAGCAGCTCATGCAGTCCCGAGAGATTGAGGCGATTGGAAATGTCTCCGCATTTGTCATTCATGACCTGAAAAACCTTGTGTCAAACCTTTCTCTGATTGTTGAAAATGCTGGTCGGCACATACAAAATCCCGATTTCCAGAAAGACATGCTCGCCTCGTTGGGCAATACGGTCGTCAAGATGCAGCGCCTGATTGGCAGATTGAAGAATCTGGGTGAAGGGGATCAATTCAACCTCCAAAAGGTTAATCTTCTGGAACTGGCGGAAAAAACCGCACGGTTGGTCACCAGCGGCTCACCTATTACCGTCTCGGGGACCCCTGAAACTGCACTCGTGGATGCTAACGAAATCCAGAAGGTCATCCTTAACCTGCTCCTTAACGGAATTGAGGCATCAGGGCCGGATGAACCGGTCCTGGTGGAAGTCGGCAACACCGGCACGCCATATATCCGGGTCACGGATCGTGGATGCGGCATGTCGCCTCTCTTCATCCGTACGGAATTGTTCAAACCATTCAGAACAACTAAAAAACAAGGACTCGGTATCGGGCTGTACCAGTGCCGCCAGATAGTCGAAGCCCACAACAGCAGGATTGAGGTGAGCAGCGTGGAAGGTAGTGGTTCAACGTTCACCGTCTGGCTTGCGTCTGCAGCTAATATAAGTACAGCTCCACAAACATGAGGGAGTAGCCAATGGAGAAAATACTGATAGTCGATGATAACCCGGATATCCGCCAGCAGATGAAATGGGGTCTGAGTGAGCAATATACGGTTCTCTTGGCAGGTGATGTAAATGAAGGGCTCGATATCTTTAATAAATACAAGCCGAGCGTGGTAGTGCTCGACCTGGGACTCCCCCCTCACGAAAATAGCTCTGTTGAGGGATTTCGAGGCCTGGCGGCAATGCTTGAACAAAATCAGTATGCCAAGATCATCGTACTAACCGGCAATTGTGAGCGGGACAACGCGCTTATGGCCATGCGGATGGGTGCCTATGATTTTTATCCTAAGCCCCCTATTCTCAGCGAACTTAATGTGATCATCAGTCGCGCTATCCACTTGGCCAATATCGAGGAACAGAACCGCTCCCTGCAAAAAACGCTTGAACTGACATCAAAAGATTCATGCGGAATTATCGGCCAATGCCCGGAAATGCAAAAAGTGTTCGCAACTATTAAAAAGGTGGCTTCGTCTGATGTGTCGATATTTATTACAGGCGAGAGTGGTACGGGAAAAGAACTTGTGGCTCAGGCTCTGCATGAAGCAGGTATCCGCAAAAATGGTCCATTCATCCCGATCAACTGCGGGGCCATCCCGGAAAATCTACTGGAGTCGGAACTGTTCGGTCACGAAAAAGGGGCATTTACCGGCGCTCATGCCACGGTTCAGGGGAAGTTGCAGTACGCCCACAAAGGTACTTTGTTTCTCGATGAAATCGGTGAGCTTCCGTTTAACCTGCAGGTTAAACTGCTCCGTTTTCTTCAGGAAGGGGTCATACAGCGGGTAGGAGGCAGGACCAACATCGCAGTTGATACCCGTACGGTCTGTGCCACTAATGTGGATATTGCCAAGGCTATCAGTGAAGGATTGTTCCGGGAGGATCTATACTACCGGATCAGTGTCATTTCGATCAATCTGCCACCGCTACGTGAACGAGGCGATGACATCCTCCTGCTGGCTAATTATTTTTTGAGACTTTTCAACGAAGAGAACAAGAAAAAGGTGCGCCGCTTTAGTAGCTCGGCGATAAATTTTCTCAAACGCCATGAATGGCCTGGTAATGTGCGCGAATTACGCAACCGGGTCCAGCGGGCAATTATCATGAGCGAAACATCCGCCATAGAAGCTACAGACCTGGGTTGTGAAACTGAGCCGCCGGCCCTGACTGATACGACACCTCCTGTTGTCAGTCTGCGCGAGGCCAGAAACAAGATCGAGCGGGAATTGATTGCGGCTGAGATTGATCGGCAGAATGGAAATATCGTGAAAACTGCTGAAATTTTGGGCGTAAGTCGCCCGACGCTGTATGACTTGATGAAAAAGCATGGGTTGACGCCGCTGACCTCGACAGACAAAGCACCGGACCAACTCTCATAGATACAACAACACGCTACTATGTCAAATTTTTCAAATCGTATATTTGACAAAAAGAAAGGGCGATACCTAGGATATCGCCCTTTCTAACAGATATGTTTTAATATATGTTACGTGGTTATCCCTGATTTATCCTACGCTTACCGAAGATTGCGAGGCCGAGGAGACCGGCACCCAATAGCACCATGGTACCAGGCTCGGGAACTGGCGCAGTCCCTTCGGCAACAAGCGTTGCAGATTTAAAAATAAAATCACCTTTTGTAGCCGTCAATGTAGCATCCAACTTACCAGTGTCGCTTAAGATCATAAGCGAAGTAAGTGTAAACGCAGATGTAGTGCCGGTATCTACTTCCCAATTAAAAATATTTGTTCCGAGTTTAAGGCTGGCAAACTCTTCATTCACAATAAAATCAAATAAATCATCTTTTAAGTTTAATGTTACATATGCAGAAGTTACATCCTGAGTAACTGGGTCAAAACCCGCCGGCTTGGTAATATCAAAAGTCCAGCTGATGCTTTTCGGCCCCCCAATTCCTAATGCAGTCATATAAACATCCGATGGATCATAAGTAGACGCATATTGTAGGGCAAAAGAAGACCCGACAAATCCAAATACCAACATAACTGCACAACATACCACTCTAAACTTTTTCATAACATCCTCCTTTGTACAAGATTTCACTTTGACAGCTAGAATTTTAAATTTGATTTAATCAATGCATCACCCGTGCCATAGCTATAATTATATGTTTTTATTATGTTGTTTGCTTTTGTGCATTCTGAGTGTAAATTTATCCAACATTAAATTGCCGTACCAAATTAGATAAACATTGACACTGTAATGTTAAATAAACTTTCAGTGCATGGCATGCATTGTCTGTGTATCAACGAATTACCAGAATTGCCACTTCCCCGTGAAAACGACATACATGGCCAGCGCCAGATTAGTCACAGCGTGGGCCAGAACGCACTGTGCCACGCTACGGGTTTTGTAAAGAATCAAGTTGTAGACCGTTCCAGCCATTATTCCGGCATAGATGTAATTGTGTTCTGCTCCGAACAAACCTACCGTGAGCAGGAAAGAGCCCCAAGTAAACGTACCGATCCGAACCTTTTCGAAATTATTGTTGATGATGTAGCGGATCAGAAACGAACGCCAGAACAATTCCTCCATAAGGGGAACGACCAACACGGCCCCAGCCATCCTGGACAGAATCAAAAGCGCCTGCCCAGTCCTGCCTGGCATGAGTGTTGGATTGAATCCATGCGGGTTGTTGCTAGCACCTAGCGTCCAATCCATGTGAATCCAGAGAAAAAACACCAGTAGGCCTGTCCCGCACACGGCAAGGGTTGCCGGAAGGTTTGTCAGGTCATTAATGTTCAACTCGTGATACTCTTTCCTGTACCTGTAAAGCAGGTATCCCACCATCAGAGCCTTTACAGGATAGAGATAATAAA
The DNA here is from genome assembly GCA_021779135.1 of Deltaproteobacteria bacterium. Taxonomy (GTDB): domain Bacteria; phylum Desulfobacterota; class Desulfuromonadia; order Geobacterales; family Pseudopelobacteraceae; genus CAIPTY01. The sequence goes on along the minus strand of JAJYBH010000019.1, from coordinate 28,428 downwards.
GCGATGTTTCTCCCAAGATGATAAAACCATGCTCTGCAAGAAAACGGATGACTTCATCAAGACCTATGAAAGCCATGAATACGGCAAAGGGGATGTAACGGTAAAATGCGGGAGTTACTAAACGCTGTTTACTCATATGGTCCTGTTAATTTATGTAGGTGTGATTATTCGCAAGCTGATGTTTGGCTGTATAATTTCCCGACAAAGAAAAGGGGCGCCATTATTGCGCCCCATAAGTGCATGTTTTTTTATATTAAAGAGTTGCGTCATTGAATAGCTCAGTGAATACAGCCGGTCATCTGATATGTTTCACGCATAATGAGATCAAGGTCATTACACTGCATTGCGACTACATCTCTCAGGCAGGCAAACGAATTAACATCAATTTTCTGTATTTGTAACCCTATGCCGTTTTTTTCACAACGAATAACATTAGCATGCAACCTGATTGACGAGTTGCAACGTTGATAGACGGTAATATCGACAGTAGCGCGTAACGGAACCGGCTGATCAGTTTTAATGAACAAACCTTGCAAGCTCACGTTTTTAATATCACCAAAGAAGACTTGATCCTCATGATTGACAGATACGCACTCGGAGAAATCCACCCTGGTAAATTTTCTTTTTGGCATAATATTGCACCTTATCAAAATAACAGCATTTAATGTGCCAATGCCTTAGACATAGTTATATTCCATTAATTTCAACAAGATATTATTTTATCCTCCGCGGTGTGTAAATATTGCCGACAACTACATAATTTAAAGTTTTCGTAAATATTTTTATATATCGTTAGTCAAGCTATTAATCCCTCGCATTCAAAAAGAGAGAGGTCGTGTCGACTCAGGATGCCTCGGAATCTTTTTTTTGTTGGAAAATCGCGTGTAATTATGTTAGACAGGATAAGGTAAAAAAAAATCAGGAGGTCCGCAGGTGAAAAAAACAGCAGTAGTAATCCTAGCCATTGCCGCACTGGCCGTTGCCGGATGTAAAGACAAGCCCAAAACCGAAGCTCCAGCTGGTGTTCCAACCCAGCAGGGTCAGATGCCTGCCGCTCAGCCTGGCGCTGCACCTGGTGGTGACCCGCATGCCGGCATGAAGGCCCAGGAAATTCCCGCTGGCGCTGGTAAAAAAGCCACGGTCACTCAGACTATGAATTCAGGCGGCTACACGTATGTTGAGGCAGCTGATGAGAAAGGCTCAAAAACCTGGCTGGCACTACCTGAAGTCAAGGTAAAAGTCGGGGACAAGATTGAATACCCCGATACTCCGCCCCTTGCAAATTTCCAGAGCAAGACACTCAACAAAACCTTTGAGAAAATTTCTTTCATTCCTGGTATCCGGATCGATAAGTAATTTTCCATAATGCTTTTTTTAAGCGGGACCTTAATGGCCCCGCTTTTTTTTTGCTTTAAGAGCCTGCAGCGACGGCTCATGTTCAGGAATTATCCTGCACACCTCGTGATAGCACTCCCCGGCCTGCTTATTCTTTCCCATTTCACCGTATAAGTCCCCAAGAAGATACCATCCCCATGAGTTATCAGGCTCTCGTTCAACTATCTCCCTGAACTCACATTCTGCAAGGTAGAATTCTTCACGTTGTCGATAAAACTCGCCTGCAAGCACGTTTGTAGCATAACAGTATCCTAACAGCTCTTTCTGGCTCTTGAATTGCTGGGCATCGTGAGGAGCAACTCGACCAAGCCATTGCAGGATCTTACGTGAATTACGCCCTGGTTTGCCAACCGCATAAACCGCTCCCTTGTCATCCACTTCAAAGATGTTCCGGTCAATGAGTCCCGCGACAACTGCCTCATCAAAGTTCCGAGTCCCAGGATAATAGGCCAGAGGTGATACATAACCATCGTCCGGACGAATACGCTTGATAAGATCAATTGTCTGTCGCACATCATCTTCTGTTTCACCGGGGACATCGGAGATCAGATAGACTGACAGATTGATGCCTACACGACGAATTAGTCCGGCTGCAATTTCGACCTGTGCCGGTGTAATCGTTTTTCCGAGCTGGGACAGAATCTTCTGGGACCCTGATTCCACACCGAGTTGGATACACTCGCAACCTGCTCGTTTCATCCAGACAAGCAACTCCTCGTCTAACGAGTTGACCCGTGATTGGCAATTCCACAGCAGGTAGATCCGCCGTTCAATAAGCAAGCGACAAAACTCTATAGTCCTTGCTCGATCCGCGGTAAACGTGTCATCTCGCAATGAAAAGTAGATCAGACCATACCTGTCCCGGATATATACCATTTCTTCAACAATTCTATCCGGTGAACGAAACCGAACCTTGTGTTGCCAGAATCGGGGTGAGCTGCAAAAATGGCACGATGACGGACAACCCCTGGCAGTCAGAATGAATTCCGACTGTAACTGAATATCTACACCTACGGACTGCTCCAAAAAGCTTACAGCAATTGGCAGGGAGTCAAGATTACCCACAGGAGATCGCGGGAGTGTGCTGACAATTTGTCCATGCACACGGTAGGCAATGCCGAAGACATCCCGCCATGACGTCCCTTCATTACAATGATGGACAATCTCAAGAAGTGTTTCTTCACCTTCGCCAAAGACAACACAATCTACCGGGGAGCCGTCTTGTAGCACCTTATCGTGACAGAAAGTGGCGTGGGCACCTCCCATGATGACAAAGCAATCGGGTAGTTCAACACGGACAAGCCCTGCTAGATTCATGGCCGCAAACCGGTTGTGAGTCCATTGGGTTATACCGACTATGTTGGGCTTCAGATCCGAGAGTTGTTGTTTGACGTCAGCATTGGTCCATCCTGAGAAATTTGCAAGGACGGTGTCGAAACCAGCCGCTCTCAGGCAGGCATGAAGAGAACAAAGCCCGGTTGGAAGCAAGCTGATAAAAGGGTCTCGACGGTCCGGCATCCCGGATATGTAGGCAAGTACAATTTTCATTCGACCAATACTAAAAAATCCGGGCTTCACAGGCCCGGATTTTTTATACAGAATATGCGCGCAAGAATTAGTTGTTTTGACTCATGGATATCCCCAACGTATCATTAGTGATGATATCTCCATCTCGCTCTTCCTCAACGCCCTGAAGCAAATCTTCAAAATTGATGGAATCAGGCACATCTTTTCCAACACGCCGGGCTCCCAGATAACGAGAAATATAATACGGGGTGTCCATGGATGATATGACCACATGACGATCACGAGATGAAGCGTGAATCATCTTGCGATTTCCAAGATAGATCCCGACATGCGAGGGGAAGTTCGCATAGGTTTGAAAGAAGACCAGATCCCCTTTCTGCAGATCTCCCCGCATCACCTCATTACCAACATGAAACTGTTCTCGGGCGGTACGGGGGAGAATTACATTCTGTTCGCGGAAGACCTGCTGTGTGAAACTTGAACAGTCAAGTGAGTTACGGCTGGAACCACCAAATCTGTAACGAGCACCCAGAAAACTGTAAGCTGTTTTTTTGATGTTACTGACTCGGGAACTGTTTTCCTCCAGGTTTTTAGCCAGATCAACGGGGCGATCGCTCGAGATATCAGTCAACTCAGCCAATGTATCAGTAAATTCCTGTTCATTGAGTAAGTCACGATTTACCAGTTGCAGGTGATTCACGGCAACAGTTGAACGAGGCGTCTCCACCGCAGTAGTAACATCTGTTAGTGCCAGCACCTGACCAGGTTTTATCCTGTTTCCCTTTATTCCGTTAAATCGCCGGATATCCGCAGCTTTTACACCGGTCTTCTTGGAAATTCTTGCAAGAGAATCTCCTTTTGTCACTTTGTAATTCTTATGCCTTTCAGCGAGTTTCTGATTTCTAACCTGCGCCTCACGATGAGACGGGATGATGACCCGAGCCCCCTTTTCAACGTGCGTTCCACTCAAGTTATTTACCGACTTCAACTCATCAACTGACACATGATATTTACGGGCTATGGAATTAAGCGATTCGCTTTTGCGCACAACATGGGTCTTGGATGCCAAAACCATTTGTGGAATAGCGAGAAGCATGGTGCAGAGTATAAGTATGGATCGAGTGTGCGCCATTTCCCCTCCTCTGTTTTAGTCTATAACGTAGTGCCGTGGTTTTATATAACATCCTCAAAAAAAAGTCAACACTTACCGGCTTAAATCGATTAAAAGAGAGCAATAATCGAGCCAAGTTAACGCAACTTAGTGCTTTTTTCGACGAGAGATAACCCTGATCACAACCGGCTCATCATACAGCAGAGTGACCATCTTTGACGGCGGAAGCAAACTCTTATGGTACTCTTTACCCTTTGCCAGGCGGCCGGCATCCATCACTTCGGTGGCGACGGATTCTACCCTTGAAATCTGGCTGGACGGGCCTTCCACCTCAACAACCGACGGATCAGAAACAACGTCGTAGCCACTCAGGCCCGCAGCAAGCACACCCCTCAAAACCACTTTGACCGGCACGCTTTTGCGTACTTTCCTTTCCATCACTACCTTGATTGAAGACGGGGTGACTGAGGAAACAACCATACCGGAAGGCAGAGAGAAATCGGCGCTCTTGATTCTGACTAGAGTTTGACCTTCGTGGACTCCCGACAAGTCAACGTTTGCAGAAATATCCAACTTGGCGGGAGTAGGGGTCAGAATGGAGAGCGACTTCAACTGAACATCCACCTCTTCGGGAGAACTTTTAACAAGGGCCAACTCATCCGAGATACCCAATAACCTGACAGGTACTGTAACCGTGGTGATCTGTCCCTGACGAGTGGTAATCAGGGCCCAGAATGCTATCACAATGAGCAATAATGCAGTTTTTGGCAGCAGGTTGGAGAACAGTTTCTGACTCAACGTTAACCGGGACTTTTCGCTGCCTGGGTTAATTCTCTGCTCCAAAGCTGCAACCAATTCACTAGGGTCCTCCAGTTTAAGAAGTTTTCCCTCTTCAGCCAGAGAAACTTCCCCACGTTCTTCCGAGACCACAACAACGATGGCGTCAGTCCGCTCTGTCAAACCCAGCGCAGCGCGATGACGGGTGCCTAGATACTGGGGAATGTCTGGATTTGTCGACAAGGGCAAGTGGCACGATGCCAGCTCTATGCGACCATCCCAGACCAGAGCAGCGCCGTCGTGAAGAGGAGCACCATCGTTAAAAATAGCCTCCAGAATCTGGGGAGAAATTTCGCAGTCCAGTCGCACGCCATTCAACATAAGGTCAGTAAGAGACTCGTTGCGCTTAAAGACAAGAATCGCGCCGGTTCGCTTTTCCGCAAAGATGAAGAGTGTCTCGGCAATTTCCTGGAAATGACTATGAAGTTCTTTTTCCCGCGGATCGAAAAAATTGCGCAGCAAACTGAAGCGATAAAGCGCCTGGCGGATTTCTGCCTGAAAAACAACAATGATCAGAATGATCAGTACGGTGCTCAACTCCTGCAAAATCCAGCTGGTCATGTACAGATCAAAATATCGGGTGGCAAAGTAAATAAGCGTCACCACACCTAGGCCAAGCAGAACCTGCATGGCCCTCGTTTCACGAAACCAGGAATAGAGCTGGTACAACAAAAATGTCATGATCAGGATATCAGCCAGGTCCTGAATGCGGATAAATGATGGCAGCACGGTACTTCCTCGTTAATTCTTGGCCCGCTTGTCGGACATCATTGATATGAAAACTGGGGCACTGACCTTCTACACTCACAGCCACTGTTTGGTTTTTGCTGGTCTAAGCTCCGAAACTGTGCTACACAAGGCGGCGAAAAGTTTTGTTATATAACACTAAATCGATATAAAGGGTAGTTTAAGCATGTTCAGACTTTCTGAAAAGGGCGAGAAAATCCAGGAGATGTTCGGTACAATCGCCCCGCGTTATGATTTCCTAAACCGCATGCTCAGCTTCGGCATAGACCGTCGCTGGCGTAAAAAGGCTGTCAGACTGTTGAAATTCCGTGAAGGATCCAGAATTCTGGATGTTGCCACCGGCACCGGAGATGTTGCCCTGGAAATCGCCCGTGCAACACCAGCATCAGTTAAGATTACCGGAGCAGACTTCTGTAAAGAGATGGTTGATCTGGGCCAGATCAAGGTCGCCCATTCACAGTTCGCTAACAGGATCGATTTCCGGGTAGCACCTTGCGAAGATCTGCCCTTTCCCGACAACACCTTTGATTCGATCACCATTGCCTTCGGCATCAGGAATGTCGTGGACAGGAAACTGGGATTGGCAGAGATGTGGAGGGTGCTGCGACCGGGAGGCAGGATGATTATTCTGGAGTTTTCAACACCCCGTTCGCAGATGTTCAGACAGATCTACTATTTTTACTTCAGGCGACTCCTGCCGATGATTGGCGGTCTCTTTTCAAAATACAACGCCTACAAGTATCTGCCAGACTCGGTGCTGGAATTTCCTTCTCACGAAGAGTTCGCGTCCATGATAGAGGATGCCGGTTTTAGAAGCGTGCATATCAAAGAACTCACCTTCGGCATTGCCAGCATCTATGTAGGTGACAAGGAGTAACTCAACATCCGTTCACGCCTTGAACTTGCTCTCCGTTCCAGCCACCAGTCGTTTGATGTTCTCTATATGCCGGATAATGACGACCAGCGCGATGAGCATGGTCACTACAATCATCTCCCTCCCCTCCCCCAGCGCCCAGACAGTTATCGGCATAACCATGGCAGCACTGATAGAACCGAGTGAGACATAGCGCCAGGCCAGCATCATGACCACGAATACCCCGAGCGCTACTGCAACGGCCAGAGGCGACAACGCCAGAAACACTCCCAGGGCGGTGGCAACCCCTTTGCCACCCTTGAACTTCAGAAAAACAGAGAATACATGACCGCAAAAGGCGGCCAAACCCACCCAGGCGGCATATTCAGGTGGCAGAGCCGAGTATTTGACGGCCAGTACGGGCAACATACCTTTCAGACAATCACCAACCAAAGTCATGACACCTACTTTGCGGCCGACAGTACGATACAGGTTGGTGGCGCCAATATTTCCGCTGCCTTCCCTGCGTACATCAATGCCATAAGCCTTGCCAAGCAGCAGTCCGGTCGGAATCGAGCCCAGCAGGTAGGCCCCCGCAAGCACGAGTATCAGCAATAGGTGGTCATTGGCCATCGGTAAATTCACAAACCCCGACCGCTATTTCCCGGCTGCCTTGCTGGCGTAATCAGCAAACCGGCTGTTCGGATATTCCTTCACAAGCCGCTCAAAGGCCTCGCGCGCCTTGGTTTGCTGTTCTGCGCTCTGATACGCCTTCCCCAGGTAATACAGCACTTCGTCGCAGCGTGGCAGTCCATTAAAGTTTTTGAGCGCCACTTCGAAACGTCCGATGGCGGCGGTATATTTACCGGTTTTCAGGTAAAATCGCCCAACGTAGATTTCGTACTGGAGCTGTTTATCCCGGCAGTTTTCGATTTTTTCGTTTACCTCGGCGGTGTACTCCCCGCCCGGATACTGCGCCAGGTATGACTGGAAGGTAACCAGTGCGTTCTTGACCGGTGTCTGGTCCGTGTCAATGCCGGTGATCTGGTTATAGTAGCTCATGGCCTGGCGGTAGAGCGCGTAAGCGGCCCGCTCATGTTTGGGGTGAAGCTTGCGGAAATCCTCGTAGGCAGCGGCCGCCTCAATATAGTCCTTGTTGAGAAAGTAGGCGTCAGCAATATTGATTTCTGCGCGGGCCGAAAGCTCGGGGGACTGGTAACTTTCCTTGACCCTCTTCCATTGAGCAATGGCATCCTCGTATCTACCCTTTTGAAAGGACTTTTCACCATCCTTGAACATTTCGTCCGGAGTACCGCTGGGCTTCGTCGTAGCGCACCCCTGGAGCAGGACAGCAATTGTAACTGTGAGAAAAGCAATTTTGGCCCGAGTCTTCATGGTTCCCCTCGCAATCGTCCAACGGTTAGACTGGATCACGCTTCAAGAATGTCCCTGCCGCGATCACCAGCCACGAGACGTGCAATAATTCCATGGTTCAACCACAGGACCGGTGCTACGGGGTTCCATGAGGCATGAAGCATCAAACGGCCGGTGGACAAGAAAACGACCCGTGAAAGTTCCGCACAGACCAGTTGCTTCTGGTCGGCGTGCATGCCCATGAGTTCCGCCGAAGCTGCCAGCATCAACTCGGCCTGCTCAAGCGTATTGTGCTGCGGCCAGCTATCATAGTCGACAATAGCGGACAGGATCGGTGAAGACAGGTAACTGTTGGCTCTTTCCAGCAGCTTATCGATGCTTTCACCTTCTTTGAGCATGGCCTGGCAGCGTTCAAAGAGCTGCCTGGAGGCATCAGCACCCGCTTCACGCCGAATGGCCGTCAACAAGGGGTACAGTGAAATCTCCACCCCGAGAAACAGGGCACTGGAATTGGTCTGGATCTCGGGACAGTTAAAGACAGTCGCCTCAACACCCTTTGAAGTTGCTTCGGCAGCGATATCCTCGAGACGCATCTTGGCCAGTCCCTGAACATACGGTGTATATGACTGCCAGCGATATTCGCCGTTCACCAGCACCTCGGTGCCATGATATCCGTAAGCGACATAACGCACCCGGCCACCGTTGGCTGAGATGCGTTCTCGCAAGGCAACCGTTTCTTCAAGCAGATAGCGAAGCGTGTCGGCGGTCACTTCGTTAAAGCTGACGTCACACAACCGGCCGAGTTGACTGTTCCAGAAATCGCCCGATGACAGGTACTTGTCACCGGTTCCTTTGAAAACGCGGTTGAGGAGCGGCATAAACACCCGCACACGGGGTATCCCGCCGGCCATGGTATGGGCAAAGAGTACATTGGCACCAGCGGGGAGCAGCCCTTCAATTTCCTTCGCGACCAGAGCCAGGGCTGCACGGAAACGCGCCGTTCCGGCGGCGCGTGCCTGTTCGATAAAGCCTTCGGCAAAAGTGATGGAGTTCCAGTCATCCGGTCGGGCCTTTTTGAGCTGTTCGGTCACAGGCGCATGTCCGTTGACCGCCTCCATATCAAATCCAGCCTCCAACGGCACGTTAATGATCTTTCCACCGAGGAGGGCCTCACTTTCGGCCAATTCATCACTGTTCAGGGGGCGTAGCGAGCCATCCGCATCACGCCGTCCCACGGTGGTCCCGATCACGGTCATGCCGAGACGTTTGGCCTCATCAACCAAACCGTTAGCGTAGCCACGCCCAAACAGTTCTCCCGCCAGCACCAGAACATCACCGGCTTTATATCCCGCTATTTCCGGCAACTCCTGCATTGGCCTGTATTCCGTCATATTCTCCCCCACGAGCACTGTCCCTAGTATCTGATTCGTTACAAAGTTGAGTTGTGATTAGTATCATGAACCGGCCCGTAATGTGAACTAAAAAAGCGGCCGCAGACGGCGTGACAAGGATCCCTATTCGTGTTATTGTGCCCTTCACCACTAATCGTCAGGAGAATCAACAGAACGTGGATAACGACCTCATTCTACTCGGTCATGGCAGCGGCGGACGCCTTTCCCACCAGTTGCTGGATGAACTGATCATTCCGGTATTGAGCGGCATTGCGCCGCTCGCCCAAAACGATGCCGCCCTGCTTGAGCCGGTCTCCGGAAGCCTGGCCTTCACTACCGACTCCTTTGTGGTAGACCCGGTGTTTTTCACCGGAGGGACCATTGGCAGCCTGGCGGTACATGGCACGGTCAATGACCTGGCCATGATGGGTGCACAACCGCTCTGGCTCAGCGTGGGCCTGATACTGGAGGAGGGTTTCAGCAAGAAAGATCTGAAACTCATTCTGGAAGATATGCGACAAGCGGCCGACAAGGCCGGTGTCCGGATAGTCACCGGCGACACCAAGGTCGTTCCCCGCGGCAAGGCCGACAAGATCTTCATCACTACCTCGGGCATCGGTGTTGTAGATCACGACATCGCCATCCATGGCGCCAATGCACAGCCAGGGGATGCGATAATCATCAACGGTACTGTCGGCGACCACGGCATTGCCGTGATGGCCGGACGAGAAGGCCTCAATGTCAGCACAGACATCCGAAGCGACTCTGCGGCCCTGAATGGGCTCGTCGCCGAGATCATTGCCGAAGCCGGAGACAGGCTGCATGTGCTGCGCGATCCAACCCGGGGCGGTGTAGCCACAACCATCAAGGAAATTGCCCAGCAGTCGTCCGTCTCTATCACCCTGATCGAAGAAGCATTACCGGTCGATCCTGCCGTACGCGGGGTCTGTTCAATACTTGGACTGGACCCCCTCTTCGTTGCCAACGAAGGCAAACTGCTGATTTTTGTTGCAGCGGATGCCTCCGAACAGGTTCTGGCACGTATCAGGCGACACCCGCTCGGTGCAAAGGCTGCCGTTATTGGTAGAGTAACCGACGGAGAAGCCGGTCGAGTGCGCATGGAGACCATCATCGGCGGCACACGGGCGGTGGAGATGCTGGCTGGGGAACAGTTGCCGAGGATCTGCTAGATGGCAAAGGGAAAGACACCCGTTACCCCGGCAGTCCGACAGCTTCGCGCGGAAGAGGTGGCATTCACGGATCACCCCTACGACTATGAAGAGAAGGGTGGTACAGCCGTATCCGCTCGAGAATTGGGTGTTGACGAACACTGCGTGATCAAGACACTGATCATGGAAGATGAGCGCAAGAATCCTCTGATCGTTCTGATGCATGGCGATATGCAGGTTTCAACCAAGGAACTGGCTCGAATTATCGGGGTCAAGCAGGTCAGTCCCTGCACTCCGGACTCTGCGCAAAGACACAGCGGCTACCTGGTGGGGGGAACATCGCCATTCGGAACCCGGCGGAGCATGACCGTCTACATGGAAGCAAGCATCTCTTCACTGGAGCGAATTTACATAAATGGTGGCAAACGCGGCTACTTGGTGAGTATGCCACCAGCCGAGCTTGTCCGAGTACTGCGACCGATCCCGGTCAAGGTTGGAACAACTCATTAAGGAAGGAACCGTAATGATCCGCAAGGCACAGATTGGTGATGTCAAAGAAATCCAGAAATTGCTGATGACGTATGCCAGCCGGGGTGACATGCTCTCCCGCTCGCTGTCGGAACTCTATGAATCCCTGCGCGATTTTTATGTGTATGAGGAAGATGGAACTCTTCTGGGGGCAGCGGCACTGCATATCGTCTGGGATGATCTGGCCGAGGTGCGCTCCGTGGCGGTATCCGAGGTTGCCGGCCGTAAAGGAATTGGCAGTCTTCTGGTACAGGCCTGTATCGCCGATGCGCGCGAGATCGGCCTCAAACGGATATTCTGCCTGACCTATAAACCAGATTTTTTCGGCAAACACGGCTTTCGTCTGGTAGATAAATCTGAATTACCCCACAAGGTCTGGGGTGACTGCATCAAGTGCGTGAAATTTCCGGATTGTGACGAAAACGCAATGATCCTTGACCTGTAACGACAAAAGCCGACATAGCCGGATTTTGTCGTTACATAGCCTTGTGATCTCAACCTTCCCGCAGTTCGAGAGAGACCTGATTCCTGCCCCGTCGCTTGCTCTCAAACATCAGCTTGTCGGCCCGTTCAATCAGAGTGCTCGTGGTATCTCCCATTTCCGCAACGGTAGCACCGATAGACACTGTCGCTCCAACTGTCTCGCCATTTTCCAGCGTCAACATCGACTTTTCCACAAGTTTGCGTAATCGGTCAGACAGACCGAACAGATTCTCGTGTTTGACATTTACCAGCAGAGTAACAAACTCCTCGCCACCCCAACGGCCAATGACGTCAAAAGAGCGCAGACTGTGTGCCAGTGAGGCGCTGACCATCTTGAGGATGCGATCGCCAACGGTGTGTCCGTAGGTATCATTGATCTGCTTGAAATTGTCGATATCGGTGAACAGTACCGCGAACGGAAATCCGTAGCGTTTGAGTTCTTCGAGCCGCGCCGCCAGACTGATCTCGACAAAGCGGCGATTGGCTATACCGGTCAGGGGATCATGCATCGCCATTTCCTGCAACTCTTCCAGGCGTTGGCGCATTGCATAGCGGGGAGAATTGCTGCTGTGAATCTCTACCGCCACCACCAGTTGCAGTTCGACCTCCCGAACCGGTGCGATCCTGATGGAAATAGGCAGCAGATGCCCTTCCTTATGGCAGACATATGCCTCGACTTCAGTCAAATGGGCTGACTCAAGCACCCTGCGGATCGGGCAGGTACCTATTTCGCAGAGGTTGTTGCCATTTTTGTCCAGCGGCTTGAAAATGTCGCAATAATTTCTGCCCAGAACATCCGTGGCCTTGTAGCCGGTCAGATTGGCCGAGCCATTATTCCAGTAGGTGATGCGTCCGTCCGTATCAACGAAGAAAATACCATCGTACAGGTTGTCAAGGATTTCGCGGTAAAAATCCACGGTTTCCAGCATGATAAGGCCTCCTCATGGAATTTTCGAATTTTAATTCAGCCGACAGGCGATTGCAGCTTTGAACAAACTGGTGGGGAGTAAAGCGCGAAGGCAGGAATTGACCACGTTTTGGCGTGTACGCAACGTTCCGTAGCCTACCCCGCATGCCGCGTTTATTCTCATATGAGAGACGGATCAAGGTCAGATTAGACACTAATCAGATATAGTACATGATGCGAGGATCCAACTCCTTCTTGATTCCCATTTCCTGCCCGCGCTGACAGAGAGTCTGCAGCGTCAATTTGCCAAATAGCTGGTTCAACAACGTGTTGGCATCTTCCCAGACAGTCTGGGTAACACACTGCCCCTCAAAAGGGCATTCAATCTTGCGTTTGCGTTTCTTGGCGGTCGCTCCGGCGCAGTCAACCAGAAGAACATCCTGTTCGGTAGCGTTGAGAATCTCCAGTACTGTTATGTCTTCCGGTTTTTTGGCCAGGCAATACCCCCCCTGAGGTCCGCGCTTACTCTTTAAAATACCGGCGCGTTTAAGGTTCTGGAAAATTTGTTCCAGATATCGAGGAGAAATCTGCTGCCGCCGGGATATATCCTGTATCTGAGTCGGTTTTTCCCCACAGTTATAGGCTATATCAAATAAGGCACGAAGACCATAGCGGCTTTTTGTTGAAAGGCGCATAATTTCCTCCAGGACATCAGAATACGTCAGCAGATGATTACTGTAACACACCCGGACTGTCAACAAAAACTAGTTAAAATCAAACAATTCCACACAATCAGATAGTATATTTTGCAGGTAAGATCAAGGCTGGTTGTACCGAATGGATTACTAACAACATCAAACAAGTGCCCTGGCGGCAGTGATAACAGTCACTTCTTTCGCTCCGACTGTTTTCAGCAACAGTGAACACTCTTCGACCGTGCTGCCGGTCGTAAGAACATCGTCCACCAGCAGCACCCGGCGACCGAGTACCAGGCAGGATTTCTGAACGGAAAAAGCGCCTCTGACATTTGCCCGGCGTTCACCCGCGGATAGGTTCACCTGTGGCTCAGTCCAGCGAGTACGGCGAAGATTGTAACGGTCCAGGGGCAACTTCCAATGTGACGACAATATTTCTCCGAGCAGAACTGCCTGGTTGAAACCACGACTTTGCAGCCTCTTTCGATGCAGCGGGACCGGCATGATCAGGTCTGGCGGCCTCAAGCCAACAAAATCCGAAAGCCGCTCAATCATAAGAAGTGCCAACGGACGACGCAGATGCGTTTTGTTACGGTATTTGAAGGCGTGGAGCAGGTCACGGCTGACGTCTTCATAGGCCAGCGCCGCCCGGGCCGCATCAAAACGGGGGGGGGACGTGATACAATCACCGCAGACATGGTCTTCACCAGCACCGGCGAACGGAATACCACAAACCTTACACACAGGTGAGACGATCGGAGTCAGCCGTTCACGACAGGCGGGGCAGATATGCAGAGAACCGGCAGCAGGGATGAATTTGCGGCAGACGTGACAGATCGGCGGGAAAAGAACATTTAGTGCGGCATGCAGGAATGGATTAAACCTCATTTTTTCTCACGATGTCCCCAACTGGACGAAAAAAAAGAGCATAAGATCGAATCGTTATGCCCTTTCTTTACACGTTCAAACCTGATACCCCTCAAAAGCCCAGATCGGCATTAACTACAAGCACCCTCACATCAGTGAAACGCGGCTTCCGTTCCAGGACAGTCGTGACCCGGCAAAGCCGATCGGGAGAATTACAATCGCTGCAGAAACCGCTGCTGGCACAGGGAGTTTTGAAGTCAAGGCGCTTGGAGTTGGGCGGAGTAGCCCAGTTTTTCACTCGATGAATGGCATCATGGACCGTTCCATCCACCAACTTGTTGCGGCCGGCTACAACGATCACCTTGCGAGGGCCGAAGAACATGGCCGCTACCCGGTTGCCGGTAGCATCGATATTGACCAGCTCACCGGACAGAGTCAAGGCGTTCGTACCGGTAAGAAACAGATCACACACAAGTTGGCGGCGCATGACGGCCATCCTGTCATCGCGGGAAAGCCCCGGAATACTGTGATTGAGAATCTCCTTGCCCATCTCACGCAGGCGCATCTCGATTTCCATTCCGGCGATTGTCATCGAACCACCAAACCCCACGCTAGTGGCATCACCGGATTCGGCAACAATGCTATCGAAGGCCTCCTGCGGCGTGGCGCAGTACACAGCACCGAAGCCATTCTTGAGCAAGGAATCAACCGCCTTACGGCATTTTTTTTCGTGGGTCCAGGTGACCAGTTCCGCTGCCCTGCCCATAGTGACTCCTACTTGAGAACCTTGATGGATTTGATGACTACCGGTTTTTCGGGAACATCGGGAAAACCGCGTGTAACCGTCTTCACGGCAGCAATTTTATCAACCACATCCATCCCTTCTACAACCTTGCCGAACACGGCATACCCGAAACCCTGCTGGGTATTGTCGCGGTGATTGAGAAAATCATTATTGGCCACATTGATAAAAAATTGTGCCATGGCGGAATCCACAACACCGGTGCGGGCCATGGCCAGTGTCCCACGCTGGTTCTTAAGCCCGTTACCGGCTTCATTCTTGATAGCTGCCCTGGTCGGCTTTGACTTGAAGTCCGCGGTAAAGCCACCCCCCTGAATCATGAAGTTGGCGATAACCCGATGGAATATGGTGCCGTTATAATGTCCGTTGTTGACATATGCAAGAAAGTTTTTGACGCTGATCGGCGCCTCGGCTTCAAACAGTTCCATCTTTACATTGCCCATGCTGGTCTCCATGAGCACGACAGGGTTTTTGGGCTGCTTGACTGCATCGGCAGCACTGGCTATCCCTACAGAAACAAGTAACGCGATGACAACGAATACCATCTTCTTAAACATAAATCTTCTCCCTCAACCAAGTTAGAATTTATTCCGCGAGCTCCATAAGCTCATGTATAGTTTGAACTATACGCCAATACCAGATGCAATTGCAATGTTCGAGAGCCAGCAAAGAGCCTATTCCGGAGCTGGGCTAGTAGAGATTGGTATCCGGTTTTACCGGGAATCCCGTTTTTGGATCGTTATCAGCCATGCCGACCGAAATGGTAAAAGAAAATGACTGCCCCGGATTCAAAACCCTCGGCCCCCACTGCAAGGCTATGACACGGTTGTTCTGACTGTTAA
This sequence comes from Deltaproteobacteria bacterium, assembly GCA_021779135.1. GTDB lineage: Bacteria > Desulfobacterota > Desulfuromonadia > Geobacterales > Pseudopelobacteraceae > CAIPTY01. Next base: position 12,900 of record JAJYBH010000019.1, on the reverse strand, counting down.
GAGGAACTTTTTTCTCCTCGGGAGCTATTACACCGAACTGATTGGAAAAATATGCAAGATCAGGCCGGCTTTCCTGGTGCCATTCAATGAAATTAGCCTTCCCGGTTGCGAAGTCATGGGATTCTCCGGCAAGTGGATTGCCATAATCAAATATTCCGGCATAGGTATATCGACGGGTATCAATCAGCATCTCCGTTAGAGCGACTCTGCCCTCAAGCCAGCCGACATTGCCCGCGGAAGACCCATAATCGCCGACCCAGGGTTCATCGCCATACATATAGCTGAACAGAGTGGGCCTTGATCCGACATTTATAAGATTTGTAACCAGGGTAACAAACGCATCGCCGGTCTGGTAAAACAGAAACCGCTCGATTGTGACCGGCACATTGTTGATCAGCACCCGATGCCGGCTGACAATAGTCAGGTCATCTTGGGAGTTTTCAAAGACTTTACTGGAGACGAACTGCCATTGGGAGGGATAGATGGGGGTATTTGCGGCGTCAAAGATGCCTTCGTTGACGTTACACCAGATATGATAATAACGGCGGCCGTCATAGTAGGCCATGCCGGTTTCATTCTTGTTGAAGAGCTTGAAATCAGGGTCGCTGGGGGGCAAGCCGCCGCCCACAAACAAACCGGACACCGTGCGCTCGTCGCTATCCCGGAAGCGCCCCAGGTTAATGACCAGCTTTCTGCCATCCGGGTAGAGACTTTTAATGAATCCCCTCCCTGTTTTCTCGTTCCATTCATAGTTGAGGCAGGGTTTGATCGAGGAATCACAGGCCCCGCCTGTAACCACATTCTTCATGCTGGACAGCGGCTGCCCCCACAGCAGGCGATGACTTTCTTCGGGGAACAGGTCGTCGCTTACCTCCAGCCAGGCGCCCTTCTGCCCTTTGAGGAGAAATATCCCTTCGTGGTCTTGGTGATAAACGAATTTCACCTTTGCCGCGATGAACACACCTATGGCAAGCAGCACTACAGTTATCGTTATGAAGATACGACGATTACGCATAGCATGACCCTAACGTCAGCCTTCAAGAGACCCGGATGCAATTATATTTCGGCCTATTGTGCGTAAATGCCTATAGAAATCAACATATTGTATTTTAATTATAACTTGACAATGTCATACGGATCGAACCAGCTCCGCCAGGCAAGAGATAAAGACCGGTGAACTGTTGAGTGATTCGGTTCGTCGGAAATCCAGGATACCCAGCTTGTGAGCCTCCTCGCGATACTCGATGTCAATTTCATGCAACGTCTCGATGTGATCGGATACAAAAGAAAGCGGCACCATCAGTACCTCGGTATGCCCCTGAGCGGCCAGATCCTTCAGTTTTTCCTGCGTGGAGGGCTCCAGCCATTTGACTGGTCCGGCCCGCGACTGGAAGGCCAGGTGGTGCGATACCCCCTCGAAGCGCTCCATGGTCAGCCTGACGGTAGCCTGGATATGATCGAGGTAGGGATCACCCTCCGTGATAAACGATTGAGGGAGGGAATGGGCCGAAAAGAAGAGCTGTACGTTGGAGCGATCCGGGAATCCTGACAAGCCCTGCTCGATTTTTTCCGCCAGCGCCTGAATGTAGAGCGGGTGGTCGTAGAACTGGCGGATATACGAGACCTCAGGTCGCGGCTTCGAAGCGGCCAGGCATCTTTCCAACTCGTTGAAACTGGAGCCGGATGTGGCTCGCGAGTAGTGCGGATACAGCGAGAGCGCAACAATGCGCCGGATTCCCTCCCTGCGGATGGCGCTCAAAGCCTCGTCGGTAAACGGTTTCCAGTAGCGCATGGCCACAAAACAGCGATAATTGTCGCCCAGCACGCTCTCGAGCTTTGCAGCCTGTTCCTCCGTCAACTCACGCAGCGGTGATTTACCCCCGATATCCCGGTAATTGGCGGCGCTCTTGGGGGCCCGGCGCTTGACGATCATCCTGGCGATGAAGGGCTGCAGAAACGCCGGCCCGATCCTGATGATATCCCGGTCTGAAAACAGGTTGTAGAGGAACGGCTCCACGGCATCCAGCGAATCCGGCCCTCCCATCTGAAGCAGCAACACGGCGGTTTTATCAGACATACATCACGCCCGGATCATGACCAGCAGCATCTTGAACCGTTTAACCGCTTTCAGTTCATGAGGGATGTTGGCCGGCATGATGATCATCTGCCCGGCAGCAACACTATGCGGTTCACCGTTGATGGTAACCTGAGCTTCGCCGTCCACAATCTGCACAAAGGCGTCATAGGGTACGGTGTGCTCCGATAGTCCCTGTCCGGCATCGAACGAAAACAGGGTAACCGTGCCGACCTTCTTGTCGATCAGGGTCTTGCTGACAACCGAGCCAGCCGCATATGCCACCAGCTCGCTCATGGTATGTGCATTTCCGATTAATTCCATTCCATCCTCCTCAAAAGAGACATTCCATACACCTTCATATTAGGGGTACACCGCCTCACTGGCAACTGTTATTACATGAAAAAGGCCGGAAGCATAGAGCCCCCGGCCTTTTCTTGTATGTTAAACAGCAATCAAGGGAACGTCGATTTTTCGTCAGATCAAGGCGCCAAGGAAGAACGCGGAGACGTAGCAGCGCTACGTCGCACAAGTGATGACGTCGGCAACGCTGAGCTGGCGTAAAAGCGGCGTTTCCCTCAATTACATCATGCCGCCCATGCCACCCATTCCGCCCATTCCACCAGGCATACCGCCACCCATACCGCCCATGCCGCCATCATCCTTCGGCTTCTCGGCGATCAGCGCCTCGGTGGTCAGCATCAGACCTGCGATGGAGGATGCGTTCTGCAGGGCATAACGGGAGACCTTGGTCGGGTCGATGATGCCGGCCTGCAGCATGTCGACATAGGTGTCGTCGGCGGCATTGTAGCCAAAGGCATCCTTGCCGTTCTTGACCTTGTCCACCACGATGGAGGCATCGATGCCGGCATTCTCGGCGATCTGACGGATCGGGGCTTCAAGGGAAGTCCTGACCACGTTGACGCCGAACTGCTGCTCGGCTACCAGCTTCAATCCGTCCAACGCGCGCAAAGCGCGGATGTAAGCCACGCCGCCGCCGGGGACGATGCCCTCGTCAACAGCAGCACGGGTTGCGTGCAGTGCATCTTCCACGCGGGCCTTCTTCTCTTTCATCTCTACTTCGGTAGCAGCACCGACCTTGATGACTGCAACGCCGCCAACCAGCTTGGCCAGACGCTCCTGGAGCTTTTCCTTGTCGTAATCGCTGGAGGTCTCTTCAACCTGGGCACGAATCATCTTGACGCGGCCCTGGATGACATCTTCCTTGCCGCCGCCATCGATGATGGTGGTGTTGTCTTTGTCAATGGTGATGCGCTTGGCTGTGCCGAGCATGTCCATGGTGGTCTGGTCGAGTTTGAAGCCGACCTCTTCGGAGATCACCTGTCCACCGGTCAGTACCGCGATATCTTCCAGCATGGCCTTGCGACGGTCGCCGAAACCAGGGGCCTTGACGGCACAGACGTTCAGTACGCCGCGCAGCTTGTTCACCACCAGGGTAGCCAGCGCTTCGCCGTCGATGTCTTCGGCGATGATCAACAGCGGACGGCCGGACTTGGCGGTCTGCTCCAGAACCGGGAGGAGGTCCTTCATGTTGGAGATCTTTTTGTCGTGGATCAGGATCATGGCGTTTTCAATGGTAGCTTCCATGCGCTCCGGATCGGTCACAAAATAAGGGGAGAGGTAACCACGGTCGAACTGCATGCCCTCGACGGTTTCGAGGCTGGTTTCCATGGACTTGGCTTCTTCCACGGTGATGACGCCTTCCTTGCCGACTTTTTCCATGGCCTCGGCGATGATATCACCGATGGTCTTGTCGTTGTTGGCGGAGATGGTGCCGACCTGGGCGATCTCTTTATGGTCCTTGATCGGCTTGGAGATTTTCTTGAGCTCAGCAACGATTGCTTCAACAGCCTGATCGATGCCACGCTTGATTTCCATCGGGTTGTGGCCAGCGGCTACCAGTTTGGAACCCTGCTTGTAGATGGCCTGGGCCAGAACAGTTGCAGTGGTGGTGCCGTCGCCGGCAACGTCGGAGGTCTTGGAAGCTACTTCCTTAACCAGCTGTGCGCCCATGTTCTCGAACTTGTCTTCCAGCTCGATCTCCTTGGCAACAGTTACGCCGTCTTTGGTGATCAGCGGTGCGCCATAGGATTTATCAATAACAACATTGCGTCCCTTGGGACCGAGTGTAACCTTAACGGTATCGGCGAGGATATTAACACCCTTCAGGATGGCGTTGCGCCCTTCCTGGTCAAACTTGATGATCTTTGCTCCCATTCGAGTATTCCTCCATTGTGTTTTATGTATTGTGCAGGGGCGATTCTTGTAATCGCCCGCCTTTCTAACGTTGATCAAACCAGGGCGAATACAAGATTCGCCCCTACGAAATTATTCAACAACAGCTAAAATGTCGTCTTCGCGCATCATCAGGAAATCTGCGCCGTCAACCTTGATCTCTGTACCGGCATATTTACCGAACAGAACAACGTCGCCAACCTTGACATCCAGCGGAAGAACCTTGCCGTCTTCAGTCTTCTTGCCATTGCCGACGGCCACGATCTCGCCGCGCTGCGGTTTCTCTTTTGCGGTTTCGGGGATAAAAAGGCCCCCGGCTGTCTTGCTCTCTTCTTCGACTCTCTTCACGATGATGCGGTCCTGCAGCGGTCTCAAATTCATGTTGTCCTACTCCTTTCGTATGATGACTCTTTGTAAAGTCGAGATAAATTTAGCACTCGAATCCGTTGAGTGCTAACACAAGGGGAATATAAACAGCGGCCTTTCAAAAATCAAGGGGTATCTGAAAAAAAACAGGAGGGTTTTACTTTTGACTTTTGGGTTGAGGGCTGTTACAAAGCAAGAAATCTGTTATTACCGGTCTGGTGCCGTACTCGTAGCGAGTGCGGTTAAAAGGGAAGAGGGTGCAAATCCCTCGCTGTCCCGCAACTGTAAGGGAGTACCGACTTCGCAGCATGCCACTGGGGTTACCCGGGAAGGCGCGAAGAAGGGTCGATACCCGAGCCAGGAAACCTGCCATGCCGATGCTGTTTTGGGACCTCCGTGGAACGAGGGGCCGGAACCGGAGTGCATCCAACACCCACGATTTCGAGCCCCTTCCGATCAGGACAGGGGCTTTTTAATTTCTGCATAACAACCGTGGAGAGACCGTATGTCCCGTACGATATTTATCACCGGCGGCGCCCGTAGCGGCAAGAGCAGGTTTGCTGAGCAGACGGCACACAAATTTGGTGCTCCGCTCTGTTACCTGGCAACAGCACAGATACTGGATGACGAGATGGGCCAGCGCATCTTGAAACATCAACAACGCCGCGGGGATGCCTGGCTGACGATCGAGGAGCCACTGCAACTGGCAGAGACACTGGCAAACCATGATGGGACATGCAATGCGGTCCTCATCGATTGTCTGACGCTCTGGCTGTCGAACCTGCTCATGCTCCACGAATATCTCGGCGCAAAGACAGAGGAGCGGATTTTGGAGGATGTGCGTAATCTGGCGGAAACTCTTCGCGGCATGAAAACCCCGGTCATCATTGTTTCCAATGAGGTCGGCATGGGCATCGTGCCGGAGAACAGACTTGCGCGAATGTTCCGCGACATCGCCGGACAGGCCAACCAGATCATCTCTGCAGCCGCCTCGGAGGCCTGGCTGGTGGCAAGCGGGATACCGCTTAAACTGAAGTAAGGAGCCTGACATGGACATCATCCAATCCACCCTGGCCCGCATCAAGCCAATAAACTCGGAACTGCTGGAACAGGCCCAGACCAGGCTGGACAACAAGACCAAACCACCCGGCTCGCTGGGACGGCTGGAGGAGTTTGCCCGCCGCATTGTCGCCATCAGCGGCTCGCTTGAACCGGACCTGGGCAAGAAGGTCATCTACACCTTTGCCGGCGACCATGGCATTGTTGAAGAGGGTGTATCGCTCTACCCCAAGGAAGTCACCTCCCAGATGGTCTTCAACTTCCTGGCCGGCGGCGCCGGTGTCAACGTACTGGCCCGCCATGTCGGGGCCGAGGTACGGGTGGTGGATGTCGGCGTTGATTATGACTTCGGGAATACCGAAGGCATGATCCACCGCAAGATTTCGCGCGGCACGCGGAACTTCGCCAAAGGGCCGGCCATGACCCGTGACGAGGCCCTGGCCGCCCTGCAGGTCGGCGTCGAACTGGCCGACCGGTGCAAAGCCGAGGGAGTTGGCCTGATCGGCACCGGCGAGATGGGCATTGGCAACACCTCCCCCTCATCGGCCATCATCGCCGCTATATCAGGACTGTCCGTCCGTGATCTGACCCATCGCGGCACCGGCATCAACGACCAGGCCCTGGAGCACAAGATCCAGGTCATTGAGCAGGGATTGGCCCTGAACAAGCCGGACGGGACCGACCCGCTGGACGTGCTGGCCAAGGTGGGCGGACTGGAGATCGCCGCCATCGCCGGACTGGTGCTGGGCTGCGCCGCCAACTCGATTCCGGTGGTCATCGATGGCTTCATCTCCACCGCCGGGGCACTGATCGCCTCGGAACTGCATCCCAATGTGCGCGATTATATCTTCGCCGCCCACCAGTCGGTGGAGATCGGCCACAGCTTCATGCTGGAGCGCATCGACGTCCGCCCGATCCTGGATCTGGATTTCAGACTGGGAGAAGGCACCGGCGCAGCCCTGGCCATGGGACTCATCGAAGCCGGGGTTAAGGTGCTGAAGGAAATGACCACCTTCGAACAGGCCGGGGTGTCACATTGACAAACGGCTATTGCCACAGAGGACACAGAGGTCACTGAGAAAACCTCTGGAGCATTAATAGATTCACCATAAGAATTCTCGATTCTAACAACATCAAATCAGCTCTAACACTTTACTCAATTGGATTTATCCGCACCATCTTGACAATCAGATTTTCGGTTTACTCTGTGTTCTCTGTGCCCTCTGTGGCAAAGAAAGATTTTATGCGCCTCTACCTGATCGCCATGCAGTTCCTGACCATCATCCCGCTCCCCTTTGACACCCGCTGTCAGAAAGAGGATCTGGGGCGGGCCACGGCCTGGTTTCCGTTGGTCGGACTGACGATCGGCGGCCTGCTGTTCGGCCTGAACTGGCTGATCGCACCCTGGCTGAACCGTTCACTGACCGCGGCCCTGCTGGTCACTGCCCTGGCTACGGTCACCGGTGCCCTGCATCTGGACGGTCTGGCCGATGTCTGTGACGGCCTGGCGGCTCGGGGATCGCGGGAGCGTTTCCTGGCAATTATGAAGGACTCCCATGTCGGGGCAGTGGGCGCAGCCGGCCTTGCGCTGGGTCTGCTGCTGAAATGGCAGGCCCTGCTGGTGGTTCCGTCCGGAATCACCTGGCAGGCGCTGCTGCTCTTTCCGACCCTGGGGCGCTTCGCCCAGGTACTGGCCTTGGGCGGGGCGCAGCATGCCCGTCAGGACGGCCTCGGAGCAACCATCATTCAGGGCATGGCCACCAGACATCTGTTCATGGCGCTCTGCATCACCGTTGCCGCCTGCCTGGCACTACTGCCGTTCAAGGGCATGATCGCCCTGACCGCCGTCTTTGCCGTCACCCTGATCATCAAGGGCTACTTCCAGCAGCGCCTGGGCGGCCTGACCGGCGATATCGTCGGCTGCATCAGCGAAATCGCTGAAATAGTCGCCTTGATAGCATTTTCGGCGGGATATCAGCCGTGAGCAGCCCGTACCCGGACCAGACGGACATATTGCTGGAATCCTTCGCCGGCGGGGCAAACTCCAGCTCCTACCGTTTCAGCAAATGCGAGGCAATCATCCGGGCGGATGAACCCAATCAAGTTTCCGCTGCCCTGGCAAAGGTAGAGCAGGCCGTCGCACGGGGCAGGCACGCCGCCGGTTTCATCTCCTACGAAGCCGCCTCGGGACTGAACCCCGATCTGCCCGTAAACGGGAAAACTGAACTGCCGCTGGTCTGGTTCGCCGTATTTGCCGAACGAATTGACTGTAGCAGAGAGACAAACGCTGCCACATCCGGCGACTGCCAGGTCTCAGCGCCAGAACCGACCATCAGCGCCAGGGACTATATCGGCGCAGTGGGCGACATCCGCCAGGCCATCGCCCGCGGCGAGACCTATCAGGTCAACTACACGCTCCGCCAGCGCTTCCGCATCAGCGGCGACCCCTTTGTGCTCTACCGCAGGATGTGCCGCAACCAGCAGGCTCCCTTCTGCGCCTGGCTCGACATCGGCACGCACCGTATCCTCTCGGCCTCGCCGGAGCTGTTTTTCGCTCTGAATGGAGAGCGCTTGACGATGAGGCCGATGAAGGGTACCGCCCCGCGCAGACCGCGCGCCGATGATGATCTACGACAGCGCGAGCTGCTGGCCGCCAGCACCAAGGATCGGGCCGAGAACCTGATGATCGTCGATCTGGTGCGCAACGATCTGGCCCGCATAGCCGAAACCGGCAGCGTGGCGGTGCCAGCGCTCTTTGATATCGAAACCTACCCGACCGTGCACCAGATGACCTCCACGGTCACCGCGCGGATCAGGCCGGAGGCCGGTCTGTGCGACATCTTCCGGGCGCTGTTTCCCTGCGGTTCTGTCACCGGGGCACCCAAGCGGCGCACCATGCAGATCATCCGGGAACTGGAAGGGCAGCCGCGCGGGGTCTACTGCGGCGCCATCGGTTATGTCTCGCCCGGCCGGGACGCTGTCTTCAGCGTGGCCATCCGCACGGTCGTAATGGATACGATGACGGGAGAGGGCGAAATCGGCATCGGCAGCGGCATCATCTGGGATTCTGACGCAGCCGCCGAGCTTCGCGAGTGTCTCGACAAGAGCGCCTTTCTGACCAGAGACTGTGAAGCGTTCAGCCTGATCGAGTCGCTGCGCTTCGACGCTCAAGGCTATCTGCTTTTGGAGCGGCATCTGCAGCGCCTGTCCGGCTCGGCTGACTACTTTGGATTCAGGTTTGATGGCGATGCCCTGCGCCATCGGCTTGGGGAGTTTAGACACAGTCTAACCGGAGTACATAAAGTACGCGTCCTGCTGGAACCCGACGGGAACATAACTATTGCTTCCCAGCCGCTCATCGCCACGGACCGTGCCGTACACGCCGCAAAGATCATGATCGCACTGCAACGGGTTGATTCGTCCGACCCGTTCCTGTACCACAAGACGAGCCGCCGTGCGCTCTATGATGAACAGTTGCGGGCGCACCCCGGCTGTTACGATTGCATCTTCCTGAATGAGCGGGGTGAGCTTACCGAGGGGAGCTACAACACGATCGTCATCTCGCTGAAGGGTGAGCTGCTGACACCGGCGCTGGAGTGCGGCCTGCTGCCGGGGGTGCTGCGGGAGGAACTGCTGGAGGTCGGCGCGATGCGCGAGGCGGTGCTGAGGCTGGCAGACCTGCAGGCCGCCGACACGATCTGGCTGGTCAACTCGGTGCGCGGCTGGCGGGAATGCATACTCAATTCCCCCCTTTGAAAAAGGGGGGCTAGGGGGGATTTGCTTCTGAAACTTCAAAGGCAAATCCCCCTCAATCCCCCTTTGCAAAGGGGGAAGCTAAACATACAAGGAGAACACATGCTGACCCAGATTGAATCCGCCCGCCAGGGCATCATCACCCCCCAGATGCAGACCGTCGCCGTTAACGAAAAACTCGAGGTCGAGTACATCCGCCGCATGGTGGCCGAAGGGAAGATCGTCATCCCCTGGAACCATAACCGCAAACCGGCCCGCATCGCCGGGATCGGCAAGGGACTTTCCACCAAGGTCAACGCCTCCATCGGCACCTCCTCGGACATCGTCGATTATGCCGCCGAGGTCAGGAAAGCGCTGGCAGCCCAGGAAGCGGGGGCCGACACCCTGATGGAACTCTCCGTGGGGGGCGACCTGGACCGGGTGCGGCGCGAGGTGATCGCGAGCGTGGATCTGCCAGTCGGCAATGTGCCGCTCTACCAGGCCTTTTGCGAGGCGGCCCGCAAATACGGCGATCCCAACAAACTGGATGAAGAGATGCTCTTCGACCTGATCGAGCAGCAGTGCGCCGACGGCATGGCCTTCATGGCAGTGCACTGCGGCATCAACCTCTGCACTATCGAACGCCTGCGCAAGCAGGGCTACCGCTACGGGGGCCTGGTGAGCAAGGGCGGGGTCTCGATGGTGGCCTGGATGATCGCCAACAAGCGCGAAAACCCGCTCTATGAGAAATTCGACCGCGTAGCCGCGATCCTCAAAAAATACGACACCGTGCTCTCGCTGGGCAACGGCCTCAGGGCCGGGGCGATCCATGATTCATCGGACCGGGCCCAGATCCAGGAGCTGATCTTCAACTGCGAGCTGGCCGAGATCGGCCGCGACATGGGCTGCCAGATGCTGGTGGAAGGACCGGGACACGTGCCGCTGGACGAGATCGAGGGCAACATCCAGCTGCAGAAGCGGATGAGCGGCGGAGCGCCCTACTACATGCTGGGACCGATCACCACCGATGTGGCCCCCGGCTTCGACCATATCACCTCCGCCATCGGCGCGGCCCAGTCCAGCCGCTTCGGGGCCGACCTGATCTGCTACATCACCCCGGCCGAGCACCTGGCCCTGCCTAACGAGGAAGACGTGCGCATGGGGGTCAAGGCGGCCAAGATCGCCGCCTACATCGGCGACATGAACAAGTACCCGGAAAAGGGACGCGAGCGCGACAGGGAGATGTCCAAGGCCCGTCGCGACCTGGACTGGGAAAAGCAGTTCGAGCTGGCGCTCTTTCCGGAGGACGCCCGCGCCATCCGCGCCAGCCGCACCCCGGAAGACGAAGACACCTGCACCATGTGCGGCGATTTCTGCGCCTCGCGCGGGGCGGGAAAACTGTTTGCCTGCGATTTGAGGGGCGATAAAATCTGAACGAAATTCCGCCTGCCACAGAGGTCACAGAGAACGCAGAGAAAAATGTCAGATGTTTAAGGTGCCAGTTTCAGACTTCCCTCTGTGAACTCTGTGTTCTCTGTGGCAAATGGTTTTATTGATAGATATGACGGGACAACCATGAAGATTCTCCCCTCCGACAACTCCTACCGCACCTTCTGCGACCTCACCGGCGGCTACCGCATGTTCCGGGTCATGGTGGAGGCTGTCAACAGCGGCATCATTGATCTGCTGGAAGACGGAGAGCGCAGCCTCGATGAGTTGCTGGCCGCAACCTCCCTGCAACCCGGGGAGGGGCGGCGCTTCATCGATCTGCTGGTGGGCGTCGGACTGCTGGAACAGTACGACGGGCGACTCTACCTGTCGCGTTTCAGCCGGAGTTATCTCAGCCGGACCAGTGCCGACAGCCAGCGGCATGTGCTGGAGTTCGAACCGCTCCTGATGGAGAACTGGAACCAGTTGGGGACCGTTCTGCGGGAGGGACAGGGGGCGTTGACCAGCGAGCAGGCCCCGGAGCACTACCGGGAGCGGCTGCAGCTCTACCAGCAGGCCATGGGCGAGGCCGCCGTTGTCCGCTCAGGGGAATTGTGGGTCGCGATCACCCAGCTCCCGCAACAGGGTACCATCATCGACATCGGCGCCGGGGATGGCACCTATCTGCGCTCTTTTCTGGCGAGCCATCCCGGGTGGCAGGGCGTCGCCTGCGACCTGCCGGATGTCTGCAACGTACTGGCGGCACAATCCCTTCCGGCAAACATGGCCCTGTATCCCTGCAACATCCTCGAGCGGAAGGAACTGGCCGGGCTGGTCGAGCGGTATCGCGCCCGAGCCGACCTGCTGCTCTTCTCCAACCTCTGTCACTGCTACGGACCGGACGAAAATGCGGTTCTGCTGGGTCAGGCCGGAGAGCTGCTGGCGCAGGACGGGCTGCTGATCGTGCATGACTTCTTCCGGGATGCCAACAGCTTCGGCGCGCTGTACGACCTGCACATGCTGGTCAACACCTTCAACGGCCGAACGTACTCCACCGCCGAGACCACCGCCCTGCTGCAGGATGCCGGTTTCGGACATACCGCCGTCATCGAGCTCCCCTCCTCTTCCCTGGCCCTGGTCGCCAGCCGCAATGCGCCTTATCAGGGCAACGGGTCCCTCTTCGGCCTGAAAACCCACGCCCTCTCCCATGGTTTCTTCGCCGCCGTCGAACTCAACCCGGCAGACATCCGCAGCCAAGCCTGGGTGCGGGCCAAGTGCAATTACGGCTGCTCCCAGTTCGGCACTCGCTGGAGCTGCCCACCCCACGCCATGGACCAGGCCGGTTTTGAGGAGCTGCTGGGATGCTACTCCCGCGCCCTGCTGGTAGCCGGACAACCGCCGCTCGGGGATTTCCAGGAATCACTGCTGGCGCTGGAGAAGGAGGCCTTTCTGGGCGGCTTCACAAAGGCGCTGGTCTTCAGCGGCGGGCCCTGCTGCTGGTGCGAGGAGTGCCCGCCGGAGCGCTGCAGCCACCCGGAAAAGCGCCGTCCATCGCTGGAGGCCTGCGGCTGCGATGTCTTCGCCCTGGCGGCAAGCTGCGGCATCCCGCTCGCCCCCCTGCGCGACAGCAATGACTTTGTCCAGTATATCGGGCTGCTGCTGGTGGATTGAGTATCGTGCCGAGGGAGGGGTAACGTGTCGATTCGCCTGTCGGGAGTTTATTCCATCTGCAGCACTTATCTGCGAGCTTTCCCGCTGATATGTTCAATTTCGATTTTGACGACCTTTGTGGCATGATCCTGCTGGTCAATATACGATTTGCCCGCCTCGATAAACGCAGGCGAATACTTTTCCAGGAGCAGCACCAGGGCGCCGTAACGCTCGTTTCCCGAGACCTCTGATGCAACACCGAATGCCACCGCGCTTTCATACTCGGTGGCAAATTTTTCCGGCAATACTCTTGTTTTTCCTACAACGCAAAAAGA
>JAJYBH010000018.1 GCA_021779135.1 Deltaproteobacteria bacterium | reverse complement strand
CGGCGAAGGAGTCAGCCAGCAGCAGGAGGCCCTTCAGCCCAAGGGTGTGCAGGTCCTCGATGATTGCCGGTGCCAGGGCGGCTGGGGCGGCGGTCAGCAGCACCGCCAGGGGCGCACCCTTCATCCTCTTCAGTATCTGCAAGCTGTTGCTGACTTCGCTATCCAGCAGATGCAGTTGAAGAGGCTTGATCTCCTTGATCTGATCGCAGATCAGAGTGTACTCCGGCGCCGGCGTGGGGACAGGCGTCAGATCCCAGTAAATGGTGATCGGCCGGGCAAGCTCATCCAGGCTCACGGTTCCACCCAGCAGTGCGGATCAGGGTTGTTGATATCACCGGTCAGGGCCAGGGCCCGGGCGCTGCAGCCGCCCAGACAGTCGCTGTAGTGATCGCAGGTGCCGCACTTGCCGTGCGGTTCCTTGTGGCGCATCTTGGTCAGTAGCGGTGCATTGCGCCACACCTCGCCCAGGTCGTCCCTGACGATGTTGCCGATCACGACCGGAATGAAGCCACAGGGGGTTATATCGCCGTTGGCCTTGATGGCCAGGGAGAGTTTGCCGCAGACACTCCCCTTCACCAGGGAGCTTTCGGTAGGCAGCCCCAGGGAGGCGATCACCGGGTCGTCAAACGACAGCTCCAGGTCGGCGCACTTGTCCTTGGCGGCCATGGCGCGGCGGTAAAAGGCCTGCCACTGAGCGGGCGAAAGGTCGAGTTCGTCCTTGTTGGCCAGTCCATGGCCGGCGCACTTGAAGTTGTGCAGATTGAGACGGCTGACGCCGTACTGACGGGCCAGGGCGATGATCTCGTCGAGCGAATCCAGGTTGATCGTGCAGATCACGGTGGAGAGGGAGGTCCTGATGCCGGCCTCCTTCAGGAAACCGAGGGCCGCCAGAGCCCGGGCGTGACTTCCCTCGACCCCGCGGAAGCGGTCGTGCACCGCGGCATCATGGCTGTCGAGGCTGATCCCCACCGCGGCAAAACCGGCCTGCTTCAACTCCCCGGCCTTGGCCCGGTCCAGAAGATAGCCGTTGCTGTTCATGGAGACCCGCAACTTCAGGGAGGCAGCGTGACTGGCCATCTCCAGCAGGTCGGCACGCAGCAGCGGCTCGCCACCGCCGAAATTGACCGCCATGACCCCCATCTTGGCCACCTTGTCGAAACAGCCGCGCAGTGTGTCGCCATCCAGTTCCTCACCCGTCTCCACCCGGCTGTAGCAGTGGCGGCAGGCAAAGTTGCAACTGTTGTTAAGAGCCCAATTGATGGTAAGTGGCGCCTTGACCAGCCATTCATTCCCCATAGTGGATAAACCCCTTCTCCTTCAACTCGTTCAAGAAACCGGTCACATCCGTACGCAACGCGTCCTCATCCACTTCGAAGCAGGAGAGGAGTTCGGCCACGATTTCCTCACTGGTGCGGCCGTCGCACAGCTTCCAGATCTCGGTGCCGAGGATGTTGAGGGACAGCATGACTCCATCCTTGAACAGCAGCGACGTAGCGATGTCCCCGGCGTCACCACCCTGCTCCAGGGCGGTTTGCGCCTGATCGCGCTGTTCATCTTCCTCACGCCAGAGCACATCGGGATTACGATGGATACCTTGCATCTCTTTCACCGGCTTTCTTAGCTTTTCAAATTTGTTATACTAGCCCCGCCCCCCCATAACGAGGGAGGGGACTATTTTTCTCTACTTTGCTCTAGTCGCCCTGCCCTGTTATCGAGGCGATCACCAGGTTTTCGGTCGAAGAGTTCCGTATGCCATGGTCCTCAAAAGCTGGCACGACAACGATCTGCCCCATTGTTATGGTCTGTGCCTGTTTACCGGAAACAAGCTCGCCAGTGCCTTCCATGACAGTCCAGATGTGGCTGCCGTGGTGGGTGTGGGTGATGATTTCCTGCCCCGGCTTCATGCAGATCAGGCTGATCTTGGCGTGATCATCGGACCATATGATTTCCATATGGCGTTTTTCATCAGTGAATTTCTTGATGTTCTTTACATCGAATACCTGTGATTTCATGAATCCTCCCGAGATAGATGTGACTTCCGCATATTACGTGAACCTTGTTATGCCTTGTGTACCAGCTTCAAGATTGTGCCGAGAAATTCAGAAGTCCGGTTAAAAAGGCTTGAGGCAACGGAAACGTGCAGTTCCCGACTGTTATCAGCACACCCGGAAAACCGGACTCCATAACGCGACGACACACAATTGGCCGGCTGATCGTCAATCCCGTCCGGACGGGGATCGGAGGCTACAACCAGGATGCCCTTGTAGTGGTCATTGTACTTTGAGATCACCTGCAGTTCTTCGGCGCTCAGTACGTCTTTGCTATGGGGAGCAAAGAACAGCCAGAGTTGGCCGCATTCCGCCAGCAGTTGTTCGGATATCCGGGGGGCATCCCGGCGGTTGGCCATTTTCACGGAGAAGCCCTGCCTCGCGAGATCCGCCAGAGCCGCGGCTCCCAGGGGTGACGACGCGCGCTCACCGGCATTGTCAGCCAGGCTGTAGACCAGTATTTTCTTCTGCACCGGCGAGTTGGAATTCTGCTCCAGCCATCCGGCTACATTGAGGATGTATCGGCGGTTGTCATAGCTGTTTGCTGCAGGGGTGCTGAAACGGAACGGCGAGGCATCGAATACGATGGGCCCCTTTCCATCCAGGTCGTTGCTGTAGGTGGCAATGAGCCCCTTGCCGGAGGGATCCATGACCATGCGTACGTTGGGGTCTGTTTTCCGTAGGATTGCGGACCTTCCACCTGAAATCGAATTTACCGCCTTCAGGAGCGGGTTGCCCAGATCCACACCCGGCGCAAAGATCAGGAACTGAAAGGTATAAGAGATCAGCAGGGTCCCGAATATACAGATCAGCATGTACAGCACGAACACCCTTTTCTTGAAAAAGGTCCAGAAAAGCACCATGGTGGGCACGGCCGTCACCGGGCCGCCAATCAGGAACGCCAGGGCTGCGCCGCTGTCCAGCGTGCCATCCAGGGAGCTCTTGATATGGAAGAGGATACTGGAGACACTCAACTGGTGGAGAAACATCGGTATTGAGGCCAGGGTTATCCAGACGATATTCAGCGGGTTCTTCTGCCCGAAATAACGATATATCCACTCGCTGGGCAAGTAGCGCTCGACCACCATTCCGACAACAACCCCGACCAGGATATACTTTCCGACCACCCACGTCATCTCAGAGGATTTTGCCAGAAACACCAGGAATTTGTTTCCCGTCCTGACCGCCACCCGGTTGCCGAAATTCCTGCGGCAGTTGCAACGCAGGCGTTCATCGGGATAATCATCGTCATGGAAGTCGCCTCTGATGATGGCGCCTTCGATGAAGATGTCTTTATTATTGTACCAGCCATGTTTACTCATGAAATGGGTAACCAGTCCCGCAAAGATCCCCATGGAGTAAGCAGATAATGTCCTGACAACGGTCCATTCCGGACCAAGGTCGTTCAGGGTCAGCAGGTAGGCGGAGGGGCTTAACAGGGAAGAGGTGACCATCAGGGACATGACCGGCGCCAGGGGGATGCCGGCAAACAGGAGGCTGATGGCCGTGGTCAGTGTGCCGCAGGCACACAGCGGGGTGATAATGCCAACAAAAGAGGCGAGAAATACACTCAACACTCCGTACTTCCTGAGGGATGCCTGCAGTTTGACGGCAACCTTGTAGGTACGCAGATAACCGGCGATGAATATACCGGCGAGGAAGTACGGCATTATCTCCCAGAGTTCGCCAAGGATGCCGTGTTTGTTAATGAGCAGGTCCCACAACTCTCTTCCCAGCTTGGCGGGGAACAGCTCCGATGCATCACCGGCAGGCGCCAGGTGGGCGCTGGGTCCGTAGGCCCATACATGCCACATGATGAGGGCGAGAGATGCCACGGTCATGCCGACGAGCATCCAATTGCCGTGTCCCCCATGGCTTCCGTGGATTTCACAGGCTTCGGGACGTTTCATCTTGAACAAATTCTACCTCAAAACCCTGATAAACAGGATGCGTGCGTTAACTTCAATCGTACTGATTACCTTTTTCCCGTCAACCTTCTCATAAATAGTGCCAGGGCACCGATCCCCGCCAGTGCAAATCCGGCGAATACCACGGGACGGCCCGGGTCCTTGACGATCTGAATACCGGCAAACGGCTCCCCGTTGGCTGCCTTGTCGAGCAAAGTGGAGTAAAAGTACAAGCCACCCCACTGAAAGGGCTTGTTTATTTCGGTGCTGCCATGCGTCAGCAGTGTGGCATCCTGCGTGAGTTTCAGGTCTACCCAGGTTCGCCGGAGCACCGGGTTTTTGAACGCCACAAGTTTGAACGCATAGGGAAATCCGACCGGCAGGCTGGATACTCCGGCCGTTGTAGCGGTACCGAGGGTGCGTTCTCCCTGAAAGATCGTCAGATGAAGGGAATCCGAATCAAGATCGATCGAGTCAACCTGGACCCGGTAATCTCCGACAAGGAAACTCTCGCCGGTTTTGAGGGTAAACAGGCCGACCTTTTCCACTCCCTGCAGAACCCCGACCTTGACCGGAAGCGGCAGGTATTCCCGATGGATCTTTTCCACCGCCAGATCAAAGCCAAGCGGCATGTCCTGCTCCAGGTCCCAGCGGTATGCCAGCTCCGTCTTCCCGCCCTCAAGGATGTTGACCGTGGCCACATACCCCAGCGAAGTAAGGAAGGCGCCGACCATGACAACCAGAACCCCACCGTGCAGCAGCAGAACGGGCCACTTCAGCCTTCTCCAGCGCTGCAGGGTGCAGACGAGCAGGTTCACCATCAATAGGCCGAGTACGACCTTGAAAAACGGATTGGAATATAAAGAACGGCCAAACCCGAAGGTTCCCGGGAGTGTCAGCAATGTTATAACGCCGAACAGAATGAGCGCTAGATTGCCGCCACCCAGAAAGCGGTACAGGCGTGTAGATATCGGTTGCGGTGACTGATGATCCACGTCGATCAGATAAGCTTTTTGGCTTTCAGAAAATCGCGGGCGATCTGGTGCGGTTTTTCGTCGGATTTGAGGGATTTGAGCAACTTGGCGTAATTGTCATCATTCATTACACCGGCCAGTTTATTGAGCAGTTTGGGGAGGGCAGGCAAATGACCGATGGTATCAAGCGAAATTACCGGGGCATGCGGATGACTGGTGCCGAACGGATCGAGCCAGACCAGATTCATGCTCTTGCGATACTCTTTTTTAACCAGTTCGTAGGCCAGTTGGGAATTACCCTCCTTGCGGCCAAGGATCTGGAGGGCACGGTCCGTGCTCTCCACCAGCATCCCGACCTCGCCCTTTTTGATCGCATTGTAAAGCTCCGCACTGTCCTTGTATTGCTGGATTTTCACCGTGGTTCCGGTACGTTCGGTAATCAGCTGGGAAACCATCTCGGCCAGGAGCATCTCCTGGGGGGGGCCGGATATCCCCACGAAAAGTGTTTTTCCCACGCAGGCCTGGGCTGGAGGTGTCATCAAAAAGGCGCACAGAAGTAAAAGTGAAATTACAACATGTTTCATACAATCTCCTTCGGGCAGGTCTATTGCTGATTGCAACCTAATCGCCGGACTATTTTTTGATTATAGTGGTAACTTAATATCAATAGCAACTGCATTTTTGCCGGGTTCCACGACCAATTCCCTGCTGGCGCTGGATCCTTGAGGAGGCGGGAAGACGGTGCTTGCCCCCAGATAATGACGACCCGGCGGAAGGTACAGGGTGTAGATGCCGCTTTCATCGGTCCAGGCTGAAATATGCCCGGGTATTCCCCGCACGGTTTTTTGCGGATGGGCAAAGACATAGGCATTGTCAGCCGGTTTACCCTGGCGGTCCAGCACCCGGCCGGTCACACGTTGGTACTCAGCGCTTGTTTTCTGCTTCTGCCGCGCCGCTTCCCAAATATTGACCACCGTAAAATCCTGCCGCAACTCCGCGCTGTCGTCCGGCTCCAGAATCAATGCTTCACCTGAATGGCGGTCCCCGGGCAGCAGCGGGCCGAATTTGTCACTACCGCGTACCCGGGCAACGGCCCAGACCTTCTTGCGCGGCAGTGTCAGACTGAAGCGTCCGTCCTGTCCCGTGCGGGCCGAGATGAAATCCGCCGGCCGCCGAGTGACGGGACTGTCGTAGACAAAGAGCTCAGCCCCGCTGACCGGCTGGCCGTCTATGTTCATGATCCGGCCGCTCAATACGAACGTATCCAGCGCCGACACGGAGGCAGGGAGAGAGAAGCAGGTCAACAGCAACAACAGTACGGGAAAAGCGAGCCTTTTCCGCAGCGCCCGGAATGCCGGTCCCAATGAAGGGCGAAGCTGTCGGGGCCCTTGGTTTGAGCCGGCACAGCCGCAATGGGTCAATTCGCTGCTCATGGCTGGACACCTTCCAGGCTGGGCGGTTCATGGCGATACGGTTCATACAGAATCATACCGATTCCCGGTTCGCTGCGCCCGTCGTACAGATACTGCTGCGGATCGCCAGGCCCCCACCAGTTCTCCCGGGCAGAGACATCCTCGTCGTTGAAATCGCCGATGCGGACACCATAGCCACGATTGGCGGCCAGATTGTTGCCGGTGATCTTCAGGCCGCTCCCCTTTTCCCGGACAAAGATGCCGGTGTCATTGTCGGTTATCAGATTCTCCCGGATGACGGCGTTACCGCGATAGGCCCTGATGCCGATTCCGTTCCCCGTGAAGACCGAGCGGGTAATCAGCATCGGACCGCTCCGGAAGCGGATGCCGCCGGAATTTTTGCGGAACAGGCTGTCTGTCACGGTGAGATTTGTGAAGTGGCTGTGCAGTCCCCAGGTGGCGTATTCGAAAATGCAGTTGGCGATCTTGCTCCCATCCGCGTATTCCATGATTATCTCATCCCAGAGCGAATCCTCGCGCGGCTCTTGAGCGCTGAAGGTGATTTTGTCCGTCCGTGTACCGACCGCTTCCAGCTTTCCCTGTACCGTCAAACCGGTTCCCCTGGCGAACAGCACCCGGGTACCCGGTTCAATAACCAGGCTGCTCCCCTTGGGAACGGTTACCGTTGCATTCACCCGAACGCTGCCAGACCAGGATGCGTCCGCCGAAATCTCGTTGAGGGGCCAGGTGATGGCCTGCGGCACGCTGCTTGCGGGGTCGGCCGTGACCCTGCCGCGCCGCGGGTCGATCCGCCTGTCGCCGATAACCTGTTCCGGTTTGGCAACGCCCCACCAGTTGTCAGGTGCCGCCAGATCGGCAGTGCCTTCATAATCGACCGCGTACAGACCGTTTTTCATAAAATTATTTCCCGTCAGATATCCGCTGAACGACAGGATGCCGATTCCCCGCTCGCCATTGCCGGCAAAAAGGTTGCCCCGCACGGTGGCGCTGGAGTCCTGGATATTTAGACCATTGATACCGTTGCCGGTAAAGAAGTTGCCGGACAGTTCCAGATTGTCGGAGTTCTTCAGGGAGACGCCGAACTCACTGTTGGCGGAGATGACATTGCGGCTGAAACTGCTGCGATATGTATCGGCAATCATCACCCCGAAGCGGTTAGCATCCACGAGATTTCCCGTAATCGCCGAGGTGCTTTCCCGTAGGCGCAGACCCTCCTTCTGGTTCCGCAGGAAGCGGTTCCCCTCGGCAGTCAGGTTGACCCTGAAGAAATTGGCTCCGTCATAATTATCGGCTACCTGATTATTATTGAATACGATGGTCGAGTCACGCCCCTGCAGACCGCTCTTGTTGCCATAAATCCAGCTATTCCGGATAGCAATGGCCGATTCCTGAAACTGGACCCCGCGATAGTTGTTGCGAAATACCGTGTTGGTGATCGCTAGATTGGCAAAGTGAAAGTGTGCCCCCCGGTAGGCATCCTCGATCTGGCAATATTCGATCAGGTTCTGGCTGCCATCGCTGTTCATGATGTTGATGGAGTCCCAATCACCCATTTTCCGGTTTTTTTCAGCTGAGCGGAAGAAGATCGGCGCTTCGCGGGTCCCCTTGGCAAGCAGGCGACCCTGGATGAAAAGACCGTTTTCGCCGATGCCATCTCCGTTGGTGTCCTTTTTGCTGAATTCGACGACCGTACCGGGAAGGATAATCAGTCTCCCGCCATCGGGGACGCGGATGAGGCCGTTCACCCGGATCCTCCCCTGCCAGACAGTTTCCCCTGCCAAGGCTTCATCACCATATTCCCTGGCGACCGGCAGCTCTTTGTAGGGAAATTCGTGCATGAGCGGAGTCGCCGCTACAGCAGGGCGCTCGTACAGATCGCGCTTGCCGTTTCCGGTTACCTGCGTATCCTGCCGTGTTACCGTTGCACCAGCGTAGGTAAACAGACCAACGTCATTGCCGGTTATCCTGCTGTTGCCGAGGATCGCCGTCGAGTTTGCCCCCTGCACGACAACCCCGTAACGGTTGCCGGTCAGGGTGGATGAGGTGAGCCGCAGGGTCCCGCCCGTTAGATAGACCCCCGTATCAGCGGCGCTGATACGGCAGTTGGCTATCTCCGCGCTTCCGTTATCGATGATGATGCCGGCCCAGGTGCCCGGCTTTCCGGCGGAGGAGCCGAATTCAACCGGCGACTGCTGACTCCCCTGTACCCGCAAGGCGCCCCGGACCGTGATTTCGGCAAGCGGTGAAAGATATTCGGGATCGGTCTTGGTGTTTTCGGCGACCTGCAGCGTGATACGCGTTCCGGCGAGGACAGTCAGCGTAATGCCCACAGGCACCAGAACGTCATCAGTGACGACCACATCGCCATGCCAGACGGTATCCGCGGTCAAAACGGTTGCTTGTACGGGGGAATTCAACAGAAGTACGAAAAGGGCACTGGAGAGAATTAGCGATATGTAGTTATGGTATCTCATAATTTGTAATGTGATTGAGAGGACCCGAACCTTGTGGTGACGCTGAATACATAAAGAGAGGCACCGGTATGCACCGATGCCTCCCGACCTCTCTTGTCAGCAGGGGTGAACCACTGCACTCCCCACAATCCTGGGACGAGCGTATTTCGTTTTCTTCACCAGTCCTCACCACCCTTCATTACAGATATTTTTACTGTAGCAAAATACGCGCCGTTTGCAAAGGGCTTTGGCTGTTGATGTTATCTGAGCTTCCGTCAATTACTGGTCACGTCCTCATTGGCAGGCCGTGTCGTCCGCTTGGTAGGCAGGCATCGTGATGCT
Organism: Deltaproteobacteria bacterium; assembly: GCA_021779135.1. GTDB lineage: Bacteria > Desulfobacterota > Desulfuromonadia > Geobacterales > Pseudopelobacteraceae > CAIPTY01. The sequence goes on along the minus strand of JAJYBH010000018.1, from coordinate 27,309 downwards.
CGTCTCGCTGTACGGCGAGTGGTCTGCCGCGCTGTAGGAGCGGACGCGATAGGTATAGACCTTGAGCGGCTCCAATCCGTAGGTATCAGTAAATTCTTTTTGTGAACCGGGGACGGTTGCTACCGATGTCCAGGTACCATAGGCGACCTTGCGCTCCAATTCATACCCTTGCGGGGCCGCGCACGAGACCGGGACGCAGGACAGCTCCGTCCAGGACAGCCTGACCTTGAAGGAATTGAGCGCCTCCGCCGAAAGATTGTCATTTGCCAGCCCGGAGGTTGTCACGCACACATCCGCACTGGAGGCCGAATCACCGCCGGTACTGTTCCAGGCGATTATTTTATAGCAGTACTGGGTATTGCCGGCCAGACCACCATCAATGCCGCTGACCGTCAGCGGCGTGGGCGCCGCGCAATCGATGCGGGGTACCGGATATCCGCAATAACTGCTTGCATAACCGGCGGCTATATTTGCAATCTCCACATAGCCCCCGCCACTCCCCGGTTTTCTGCTGATCTTGTAATTGGTTGCACCCGGCGTAACCGGCCATGAGTACTGCGCCTGGGATGCGTTTACCACGGTAACCGTCAGGGGTGTCGAAGCGGGCGTTGTGGTCGCGGCTTGTTCATTGGTTGGTGCTGTCGCGCCGGCTCCGGTCAGCATCTTCAGGCGGTAGGAATAGAGGGTGCCGGCAGTCAGCCCCGTATCGGTATACGCAACCGCATTGGCCGCCGTGGTGATCAGGGTGGCCCAGGCGCCATTTTCTATCTTGCGCTCGATCGTATAGCCGCTATTGCCTGGAATCGAGTTCCAGGAGAGGTCAATCCTGGAGGCAGTAATACCGGTCAGCGGATTCAGCTGGGGCAGCGATGTGGTTTGTGAAACCTCCGCGCTGTATGCCGAGGTGCCGCCGGGGCCGGTGGCCCGGATGCGGTAGTAATAGGTCGTGTCGGGAGTGAGGGCGCTGTGGGCATAACTCGCAGCGTTGACAGCCACAGGTATCGGCGCGCTCCAGGCCCCGCCGCTGCCGGCTTTCCACTCCAGACCGTAGCTCGTCTCACCATACACATCATTCCACAGGATCGTCATCTGCGAGGTAGAGTCGATCCGCACCCCGCTGATCAGCGGGGCCGGCGGTATGGTAGTCAACTGTCGCAGGTTGCTCCAGGCCGATTTCCCGCCGCTATAGGTATCCAGCACCCTGAATTGGTATGTGTATCCCGGGGTAAGTCCGGTGGCGGAATATGATGTCGTGTCCGCCGGGATAACGACCGACGCGCCCCAAGCGCCCCACTCCCCTTCCGAGGCTCCGCCGGCCGGATTATTCGGGTCGTTGAGGGTACGCCTCTGGAGTTCATAGCCGGTATTACCGCTGATATTGTTCCAGGAAAGGTCAATCTGGGTGGTAGACGCCGTAATCGGGGCATTCAGCGCCGGAGCCGATAAGGGCGTTGACAGGCATTTCTCGGCACTGGTGGCAGAGGTTCCGGAAATGCTGCTGATCGCCCTGACCCGGTAGCAGTAGGCCGTCTGAAGCGCCAACCCGCTATCGGCATACGAGACGGTGTTGGCGGCCAGCGCACCGGCGCCGGCAACCACGGCCCAGCTCACCGGGCTGGCCAGGGTGCGTTCGACGGCATACCCGGTTTCGCCGGTAACATCGCTCCAGGAGACCGTCAGCGCGGTCTGCGAGGCAGGAGCGACATCAATGGTCGCCGGAGCTGCCAGGGCGGTCCATCCTATCATTGTATTACTGGGGGCGGAACTGTTTCCGGCAACATTGGCGATAATCCGGTAGCGATACGCGGTCCCGGCTGCCAGGCCGGCGTGCTGATAGGTTGTCACGTCGGGCCCCAGCGTGGCCAGATTCACCCAACCGTTCCAGGCCCAGTCATAGGCGGCAATACAGTAGGGGATGTCATACGATCCGCCATTGTAGCCGCAAGCCCCCATCTGGATGGTATACCCGGTCTCTCCGGCGACATTGTCCCAGCTCAGATCGATCGTGGCGGTTGAAGTTCCGGCGGCGGCTCTCAACACGGTCGAATCAAACAGCGTCAGCACTCCCTGCTCGTTGCTGTAGACGGAATCCCCGGCGGCATTCGTCGCCCGGATGCGGTAGTAGTACTGGGTATTCGCTGTGAGCGCGCTGTCGTTAGCGGTTACGACGTTCGGACTCGGGATTGACGCAAGCTGCGACCAGCTGCCGCCCGTACCCTGCTTACGCTCAATCTTGTAGCCGGTTTCCCCCGAGACATTGCTCCAGTTCAATGTTGCCTGTGTTGCGGTAATAGCTGTCGGCGCACTCTGTAGCGGTGCATCCGGGATAGTTGTCGCAGATCGTTCATTACTGGTCGCGGACACCCCGCCGGCATTCAAGACGGTTAGCCGGTACGAGTAGAGTGTGCCGGCCGTAAGGCCGCTATCGCTAAAGCTGGTCGCATCGGCTGCCGTTTCGGCCAGCACGCTCCAGGCGCCGGCCTCGATCTTTCTCTCGATCCGGTAGCCGCTGTTGGCCGGAACGTTGCCCCAGGAGAGGTTGATCTGGCTGGTCGAGATCACCTGGGGGACAGCCAGGGTTGCCGCCGGCAGGGTCGTGGTCGCGCAGGCAATGATACGCCTTGAATTCAGACTGCCGATGTAGGCCTCGATCCGGTAACAGTAGTTGATCCCCTGCCCGAGTCCGCTATTGTCAAAGGTGCTGACACCCGCCGGACCGTCGTAGATCGGGGTACCCCAGTCACTGGTCGGGGTAGCCGGCCCCAGGGTGCGCCAGATCCGGAATGAGGCCCCGGGGCTGTTTTCCTGCCACCCCAGCCGCAGCCTGGTATAATCGGCCTGCGGCGTAACGGTCAGCGGGGCCGGAACCAGGATGTAGCTATTGGTCTGTTTAAGCACGGCATAATCCCCGTTGCCGGCGGCATTCTTCCAGAAACCGGCGACAAAGGCCTCGCCCCGGTTGTTCGCGGCTATGGCCTCGGCCTCATTCTGCCTGCCCCCGCCATTATTGAGCAGCGCCCCCAGGAATGTCCCCTCAAAATCATAGATCAGCGAAAGGATATTGGATGATGCGTCAAAACTTGCATCATAGTCCGGGCCGCCCCGGCTGTTTCCGGTGACGTAGATGTAGCCGGATGAGTCGAGGGTCATGGCGGAGAGGTACTCATAGCTGCCGGGGCGATTAAAGGTCCGCTCCCAGACTATCGCACCGTCTGCCGCCTGATAGCGGATCAGGTGAAAATCGGTATCACCGGCGGCGGTGGTCTGTGTCCCGGTCACCATCACGGCGCCGTCGATCGGATCTACCTTGACGGAGACACCTTCATCGTCGCCATGCACCGGACCGTCATAACTCTTTTCCCAGATCCGGCGCTGCGCGGATACCGCGGCGCCATCATATTTTATTGTATGGAAATCCTGGCCACCAGCGGTTGTAATGTAGCCGGTAACATAGGCATTGCCGGCTGCATCGACAGCCAGCGAACGGGCATAATCATTGCCGTGAATACCGCCGTCAAAGGTATCCGACCAGAGCAGCGCCCCCGTTGCACCGTCATACTTGGCCGTGAACCAGTCGGTATCACCGCTCACGCTCTCGGTATAACCGGTTACAAAGACATTGCCGGCGGTGTCAAATGCCACGGAAGTGGGATACTCATAGCGGCCACTGTCATAGATGGCGGCCGGCCATGAGCGGCTGCCATCGGCGTTGTACTTGATCACGTAGATGTCGTCGTTGCCGGATGCATTGGTCCCGAATCCCGTAATGACCGATTTTTTGGAGGCATCGGTCGCCACGGCCACCGCCGAGGCACGATCGGAACCGCTGTAGCCGAACTGGTCGTGCCACAGTTCGGGCGGCGGCTGCAGGGGGTCACTGTGCGTCGAGGCCTGGTATTTAATGGTATAGATCTCGTCCGTATCAAACCCGCCGGCCCCGGACAGATAGGCATTGCCGGTGACCAGTACATCGTTGTCAGGCAGGACCGAGACCAGGGTAGCGCGGTCCATGCCGCCGGAACCGCTGTCGTATCGGGCATTCCATTTGACGGCCTTGCTGGTCCGGTCCAGCTTCAGGGTATAGTAATCCGTCGAAAAACTGCCCGGGACACCCTCCTCTTCCAGCGTGCTGTAGCCGGTGACAACCGGATGGTCGTCACTGCCGGCAGCAATGGAGAGGGCATAGTCTTCACTGTTGGCGGCGCCATTGTAGAGGAAGGTCCAGACCGGCGAAACGTAACTGACAACCTTGGTCAGGGCATGCGCCTCGTTGCTGTAGGCGGAGTTGCCATTGGCGGCATTGTAGGCCCGCACGCGGTAGTAATAATAATTTTCGCCTGTCAATCCCGGATCGGCATAGGTGGCGACAGCGGGGCCGACCGTCGCGATCTCCACATAGCTGCCGGAGTCGCCCAGTTTGCGTTCGATTCTGTAGCCGTCGGCATTGGAGGCGTTGTTGGTCCAGTTGAGCTGGATCGAAGTATTGGAAACGGCGGTCGCCGTCAGTGCGCTGGGCGGGTCGAGAGGGCCAGAATCATATCTGAGCGACAACAGGTCATAGTCCGTCGCGCCGCCGCTCCAGGCGTCCGTCCAGCCCGCAACACACACGGCGCCTGATGCGGCGAGGCCTATGCCGGCCGGGCGCTCGTCCCGGTCAGCGGTACCGTTGTAGCGCTGCTGCCAGAGCAGAGTCCCATTGGCCTTGGCCGCCTTGATGGTCAGAATGTCATTGCTGACAACGGTAATCGCATAGCCGGTTACAAAGACACCTCCGTTGGCACCTGCTCCCACGGCCAGCCCGACCGGGAAATCGGCATCTGCGCCGCCGGAATTGTAGACCAGGGCGCCGGACCAGACCGGGTCACCGGTCGTGCCGAGATGCCGGGCCAGATAGAAGTCCTCATGACCGGCCAGGGTCCAGGTCATCCCCAGCAGGTAGATATCGCTTCCATCCACCGCCAGCCCTGCAGGTTCATCATCGAAGCCGCCGTCGATCTTTTTCTGCCACACCACGGCCCCGCTGGAGGCGTCATATTTCAGGAGCATGATATCAGTGTTGACTGTATTGGACACCTTGGCCGCCACCACGATGTTTCCGGCGGAATCGAACGCGACCGCTTTGCCGGCATCGTACTGCCCGCCACTGGATGCGTAACTCCACTCGTGGAATTTGACGCCGGCCAGGGTGAACTGCACGGTCAGCGCGTCGAAATCGGTGCCGTTATAGGATTCGCCGGTCACTACAAATCCGCCGGCATTGGCCGCCACGGCCTTGATCCGGTGAGGGCCTTTGCCGGTGGCGTTATAGGTATACACGCCGCTGGGCGGGTTGGCCGGACCGCCGGAGGAGTTTGCGTATTTGAGGATGGCAAAATCGTCGTAACCGCCGCCGTTCTGGGTAGAGCCCGCCACATAGAGCAGATTGTTGACGGGATCATAGGCCAGCGAGGTGGCCATGTCGGCCCCTCCGGCCGCACCGTTCCAGGTATCCTCCCAGACCACGCTTCCGTCCGTACCACGGTACTTTATGGTGTGGATATCGTTGTTGGAGCCGTTCCAGACATAGCCGGTCACGATGACATCGTTGCTGCCGTCGACCACGACGGCAACAATCCGGTCCGACCCCGTTGAGTGATTATGGGTGGAACGCCACGCCACCGAACCATCAGTATTGACCTTGACGGTCAGATACTCGTCATCCGTCCCGCCGCTCAGGTTCTGATACCCGGCGACAATCTGGTTACCGCCGTTATCCACCACCGCCGCGGTTGCACGTTGCAGGCCGCTACGGGCATCGTTCTTCGGAAAGGGAGAGATCGTGTCACCGCCGACGGCATATGCGGAGGTACACCATCCGGACAGCAGGGTGACAGCCATGCCGAGCAGCAAGCCGCAACACACACCGGAGATCGGCCAATGACAGCCTCTCCGCGACAGCAGCCGGGATCTATTGTTCACTATCTTCATAACTATCCTCGTAATGGTGTTTAGCGTGTCTGAATACATTCGATCACCAGGGGCTGACATTGTTCCAACGGGCGCCGGCCGCGTTGGGAGGCCAGTACTTGTCATCCTTGTTGTAGGTATCCGTGTGGCAGCGGAACCCGTAATTGTAGGCATAGGTGCCCATGGGGAAACCGTAAACCCTGCCTGCACGCCAGCCGCTCTGGTTGGGATAGCCACCGGAGGCCACGTTGCCGCGATGATTGACGTTGAGGCAGTCGGTCTGCAGCAGGCGCGGCAGACCGGAGCTGTGCGGCTGATGGCACTTGGAGCAGGGATAGGAATGCTCGTCATTGGCGCCCCAGCCCTGGACCGACTCATGTACCCGGTCGAGACTCTTGAAGGGGGTATTCTTGTTGACGCCGTCAGTCAGCTTTTCCTGGCGATGGCACTGCAGACAGAGGCCGGCGAATTTGTCGGCGCTCTCCCGGATGCGCTTGCTGTTGTCATACATGTTGGAGAAGGTGTTCCGGTCGGTACGCCAGGGGGGCTGGGCATAGATACCGGTGGAACCGCTCGGCCGCGATTCGGGCTTGTCCTCCTGATAGGGCGAGGTCATCCAGGTACCCTTGAGCAGCGGCACCGCGTATTCCTGATTGGCGCCCAGCGTCTTGCTTACCCCATGCGGGTCATGGCAGGGGGTGCACAGGCCGTTGATCGTCCCCTGCGCGGAATAATTCAGGAAGGTCTGGGCCTTGAGATGGCTGCTCACGATGGTTTTCCGGGAATCGCGGTAGTCGTAGCGGGCAACCGAACCCTTTGACCCGGCCCCGAAATGCGGGGTGTCCTGGTAGCCCATGACCGGTGCGGCCGCACCGAAGGTCGACGCGTACCCCCAGGGGGTGGTTATGCCGCCGCTGGCGGTTTCATGGCAGTCAAAACACTGCCCGGCTCCGGTGTTGTACGGGTTGACACCGGCAGTGTTCGCCGACGCCTTATAGGTGACATTGTAGCCGCCCTTCCCTTTCTGGGTTTCCTTGAGATTGGCGCCATTCCTGGTGCCGTTGAAGGTCACGTAGCTGGAAGTAGTTCCGACCGCCTTGGAACCGTGCGAGTTATGGCAGTCAAAGCATTGTACGTTCTGTGTGCCGGCGGCTCCCCGCGTTATCGGAATGGCGGCGTCATATCCGCTGGCAGCGCTCCAGCCACCTTTGTTGCCGGCTGCATTGCCATGGGCCGAAAACGCCTTGACGATCGTATCCTTCTTGTTGGCGGCCGGGTAGGTATTCGAGTTGTACTTGCCCCAGGTCGTGGTCCCGGGTTGGGAATAGCGGGAAGCGACGCTCTGGCGATCCCAGGCGTACTGCCGCGGTGTCCGGCAATCGTTTTCAAAGGGAGCGTTGTCATTGTTCTGGTCGCTGTGGCACCCCAGGCAATGGTTGCTCACCTTGGACACCTCGTTGCGCTCTCCGGCGGTACCCATATTGGCTGCCAGGAACTGGATGGAGGTGGTGCTGTTGTAATAGGTGGGGCGAACGCCGATTGTTGAACTGGTCCCCGGACGCCAGACCACCAGATCGACCTTGGCATTCTTAACCGAGGTGTACTGTTTGAAGTTGTACCCCTCGTGGTGGCGGACGTCGATCAGCCCCTCGGGGGTAGCCTCCCAGTGACAGGCATAGCAGTGGCGGTTGTTGACCTCGGTGCCCTGGATATGGTGCGAATTGGACTTCAACTGTCCCATGACATCCATGCGCTGGTTGATCGTGCCGTTGTGGCACTTGGTGCAGTCGCGCGGCAGCCCGAATGCCGTATGCTTGGGAACCGGCTTCTTGTTGCTGTGGCAACTGTCGCAGCTCTGTTTGTTGGCGTGGCTGTCGGCAAAGCGGTGCTCGTGGCAGGTCGTGCAGACCCGGCCGAGGTTGTGTGAATCGCCGCCATTTCTGGTGTAATGCTTACCGGTCGGCACATGACAGACATTGCAGATGCCGTTTATCGGCAAATCCGGGTTTTGCGGGTCCTTGATGCGCACATAATCGGTTCCGGACCTCTTCTGGCTGAAGACGACATCAGCGCGGGTCAGCGGTATGCCAAAGGTGCCATCGGTGGTAGTTGCCACCTTGCCTTGGATCATAAAGATATTCGAATCGCCATGGGGGTCATGACAATCCCAGCAGAACTTACCCCCCATCCAGGTGCCGTCAGTCTGATAGGCGCGATAGTGCTTGTAGCCGAAGTGCGACGACGAGGCCCGGGCTTTCTTAGGCTTGACAAAGCGGCTCCCTTCGACCTTGGGATCGAAACCGAGCGAATACTTCAGCGGATTATCGACCGGCGCGGTGTGGCAGCTGGTGCATTGGCCGCCGGAATCGTCGTCATGGCACTGCAGACAGACCCCCATCATGACATACTGATTCTTGACATCCGCCTTCTCGGAACTGCTCCAGAATCTGACGCTGTCGGTTTTGTGCAGCGTGGCATCCGTATCGTGGCAGCCGCCGTTACGGCAGCCTGACATTGGAGTGCCGCCGTGCAGCGTAACAACTGCCGTGCTGGCCAACTGGGGCGCCAGCGATTCCGCGGCGTTATGGCAGGCAAGACATTCACTGTCCAACCCCTGCATGTGACAGTAGACGCATTCCTTCTCAAAACGCTGCTCGTACTGCGTATGGTGGCGCAAGCGGTAGGGGTTGGCCGCATCTTTGTGCAGTACGTTGTTGTCGTGACAGTACCAGCAGGGATTGCCGGGAAAGTTGGCGGCCGGGTTGCCGGATTCGGGATAGTTGCCCGACGAGGAGTAGCGGCCATGGCCGCTCGTGTACCACTGCCCCATATTGATCTTGGCCTGGACGCCATTGAATGACCCGAAGTCGTCAACGTCCGTTGTGCCGCCATGGCACCCCAGACAGGTGACCGCTCCATTGACCGAACCGCCCCAGACCGGATCGATGGTGCCGCTGTGGCAGGTGGTGCCCGAACAGGTTTTTCCAAGGGCGTCGTAACTGCCGCCATCCTTGAAGACGACATCCTTGTTCTTGTTGACGTGATATGTCGGGTTGATATGGGCCACTTCACCCATGCCGCCGGCGGGGATTCCGCCGGCATGGCAGGTGGTACAGGAGCCGTTAATGACCGTGGCGGCGTGGCAATTATCGCAGGTAAAATTGGTCTGGCTGTGGCGGGGATGCGAGTTGGCGCGGGCCGTCCCCGCACCCTGGTTGGGGAACATCGGCATCGCCCCCATCCATTCGCTGCCGGGAGGATAGCCTGTCTTTATTGCCCAGAGCCTGCCATCCGGGTGGATTTTACCGTCGTGGCAGGTGTCGGTTGAGCAGGTTCCGGCAGGATGTCCGTGGCAGGAGTTGCACTCCGTCTTCGGTTCGGTCCAGGCAAACGGCCTGACCGCCTCGGGATCGGTGGTGCCATCACTATGGCAATACACATCGCTGCACACCTTGGTCGACGGGTTGTAACTGGCGGAATACCTCCCGAGGATGTTCCATTGGGGCGCGATCTTTACATCCTTGCCGCCGTTGTCGTGGACCGCGGTGTTTTTTATGGTTCCGGATGTGTCAACGGTATTGTTGTGACAGTAGTAGCAGGGATATTTCCTGATCCACTGCGGACCGACCAGGCGATGATGGCCGTTCGACGACATGGTCAGGTCGGGTACGCATTTGCTGCTGGAGGATGACCAGATCCCCTGCACGACACTGCTGTTGCAGTTGGCCTGGCTGCTGTCGGTGGTGCGGCCGCGATGGCATCCATAGCAGGGGAGAGGATCCGCGCCCGACCATTGCGGGGTTATCAGAGCGGGGCCACCCCGCCCATCACTGTGACAATAGATGCCTGAACAGGTGCCGTTGCGGGCCGGGGACTGGCTCGGCAGGTATTTGGGGTAACTGACGTCACTGCTGTAGCTGCCGCCGCTGTTGGGCGCGGCGGTGAATCTCACCACCAGGCCACGCTTGCCGGCACTGGTGGCATGGGCAAAGGTGGTGTTGTTCGCGTGACATTTGATGCAGCTTCCGGTGCCGGTGCCGAGGTAATCACCATGCTTCTTGCCGGAGCCGGTGAGTCCGGGGTGGCTGCCATCCGAGGGGGGGGAGGCATGGCAGGTACTGCAGTTTGTATTCTGGGGATCGCTTCCCCAGTCCGGGGTACCGTATTCGAAGTGGCAGTTGACGCTGTTGCAACTGGCCAGGGTCGGGGTTGCGGTCTGGGGGAAGGCGGAGGTGGAGTTGTGATAGGTCGTGACAAGAGGTGAGGAGTTTATGTTGCCGGAGATCTTGATTCGACCGTCCCTATGGCTTGAGACGTAACCGGCGCTGCCGGGATGGCATTTCTGACAGGAATTGGGAGTTGCCCCATAGGCTAGGTGCCGCTGGTGGTTTCCCGGGAAACCGCCGGTAGAGACATTTCTAAAGGATGCATCCTCAGGCCGGTTGTCAACGGTTGTGCGCGTTCCGTGGCAGTCATAACACTGAATGGCGGCAACCGCATCGTTATTTGACGCACATACCAGAAAAATAGAAAATATCAATGAAAACAAAAGTATTAATGAAAGCGCAGATAAACCCGCGCATTTGTTGTATAGCATACAAACAGCCCCCTCGGTAAATCATTTAACCAACTGAATTGCAATACTATTTTAGTCTGGTACATAAGCATGTAAAATGCCATAAACCAAATAGTTAAATTAATATAATATCCTGCCGAAGCTGTTTTCCGGTATGGAATACACAGGTTTTGCTACGAGGGGGGATGGGTACTGCGGAAGGACGAGGGCTCCAGATTTCGGCCAGGGCAATTCGCGATCGTTGAAAATGAGATTGCAAGCCCGGGCGGGCTTGCAATCTCCGGCAAAGGTCATTTCATCTCAGAGCGGCTCCTCATTGGACTCCACGCACTCGTCACGGCTCCATGAATCAAGCTCTCCGTTGGTAAGTTTCACCTGCACGGTCTCTCCAGCCTGGGTACAGCCAAAGGAATAGCCCAGTTGACCGTTTTTAACATTGCGAAGCGGTACATGTTCTTCCCGCTGTTCTGTCCAATAACATACCTTGTCATAGCTGGTGTTGGTCATGATGACACCTCCTCTCCAATGGCTAGAGGGATTTGAGGTTGCTGAACTCGCCCCACTCCAGATACGTCCGGGGTTCCTCGACGAAGAAATAGATATTTTCGAGCACCGCCAGATGCTCGCGCTCCTTGTCGGCCTGCAACCGGCAAATCCTCTTCAGCTCTTCACTCTCGGCCTGATTGGTAAGCTGGTCAAAAAACTCGATCGTTTCCTCTTCCTCCTGTACGACATGACGATAGGCATCCGGGTCATTGCGCAAGGCCTCTGCCAGATGCCGCGGATCGATGTGCGGACTGTAGACGCAGACGCTTTCAACGAGCTTGTCACTCCCCGGAATATTGAGCCTGGCCATCTTGTCCTTCATCTCGATCAGCTTATCTATGTGCTCACCTTCTGCCGCGGCCATCAGGGAGAACAGGCGCTTCAACTCCTTGTCCGTTGCAACCTTCTCCAGTTGCTGATAATGTGCCCGTGTTTCCTGCTTCATCTTTATGGTGCATTCGAGTATGTTCATTTTACACTCCTTCACCTCTCTGATAAAATTTCTTCGGGCTGTTCGTTGAACTCCTCGTCTTAATAGTATCATTTTTTGCCCTCGCGGCATATCTAATCTTGTGTTACGCGGTTAACTACAAAGAATACTTTTAGTTGAACAGCATGTTACGTCCGTTATATGATTTCAGGACAAAGGGGTGTTGACAGCGGCATCTTTCGCGACAGGCATTGCATGGCCGTAATAAATAGCTATTCCTGGTTTTTTCACGGGGGTATAATAATCTCATAGAGAGTACGCAATAGGTCCGAAGGGGTATGACGGACAAGGAGGTGTGCCATGAGAGGTCAGGAAGCCATTGAAGCACTCAACAAACGGCGGACAGAAAAGGACTGTTTTGTTAAGTGGTGGAGAAAAGAGGAAGATTTCCTTGATTACGATCTGATTGACCGGTTTGTAGAGAACACCCGGGGAAACGAAGAGATCGGTGGGATAGACCTGTTGACCATGGATGACATGTGGAACGAGGTCAGGCGAGTCAGCGGATCACGGGTGACCCTGCTGCATGGCAGGGACGGCGACAGGGTCGAATGGACCCACAAAGGCAAAACAGGTGTACAGGTAAACAAGTGTGCCTTTACCCCGGAAACTCTGATGGAAATTTTCGATGTTGAAACGAAAGGCAACGCGGTCGATTCATAGAGTCGCTCCAGCGGCTTGTACAAGAGGTTGCCGGAGTAACAGCCTTACAGAGTGAAGAAATTCCATTTCTGCGTGCGACATGCTGGCAGAGTCGAAGAGAGTATGCATGAACTCCAGATATGACCTGATAATACTCGGATCCGGTTCCACCGCATTTGCTGCCGCATTGCGCGCCACCAACTACGGTGCGCGGGTACTGATGTTCGAGAAAAGTGTACTGGGAGGGACCTGTATCAACTGGGGGTGCATACCCAGTAAAACGCTCATTCATGCCGCCCTCTTCAGACATGAAGCCCACCTGGGAAGCACGATTGGAGTCGACAGCGATGACGGCAACCATCCCATCGACGCGGAACGGCTCTTCAGGCATCGCGAAAAGGTGGTAACCGACTTGCGTCAGGAGCGCTATCTCAACGTTCTCGGTAACATGAAGGGCCTGGAACTGATCAAGGGCACCGCGCGATTCATCGATGCCCGCACCGTGGAGTGTGACGACCATATCTACCGCTCCGAGCGTGTACTCATCGCGGTGGGAGGAACACCCCGCATCCCCAATATTCCGGGGATGGAGAAGTGTTCCTACTACACCAGCCGCAGCGCCCTGCTGATGAAGGAACTGCCGGCCTCCCTCGTCATCATCGGCGGGGGCGTGATCGCCGTTGAACTGGGTCAGATGTACCACCGTCTGGGGTGCCGGATAACCATCCTTGAGCATGGTCCCTGCCTGTTACCGAACATCGAGCCCGAGCTGTCAACCTCGCTGGAAAAAATCCTGACACGGGAAGGGATCACGGTCGTAACCAACGTGAAGATATGTTCCCTGGACAGACTCGGGAATCTGAACGTGGTTTATGCGGATGTCGATGAAAGACGCCATAAATTCACCTGCGAAAAACTGCTTCTGGCGGTCGGCACCGCCCCGGCCACAGCCGGCATCGGGTTGGAAACGACCGGCGTAACCCTGGACGAGAAGGGATTCATCGTCACCGACAGGAACATGTGTACAACCGCTGACGGTATCTGGGCCGCCGGCGATGTGGTCGGAAAGATGATGATCGCCACGGTCGGCGCCCGTGAGGGTATCGTTGCGGTGGATGACATGTTCAACCGGGGGTGCGGGTGCACCATGGACTATCTGCTAGCGCCGATGGCGATCTTTACCGACCCGGAAGTAGCCATGGTGGGGCACAGCGAGGAAAGCGCACGTCAGGCCGGCTTCGACTGCATCGTCAACTGCATGCCGGTTAGTGCGATACCCAAGGCGCATGTAATCGGACAGACCGATGGCGTGATCAAGATGATAGCCGACCGTGTTACCGGGCGGATCCTGGGGGTTCACCTGGTCTGCCACCGGGGGGCGGACATGATCAATGAAGCTGCTCTGGCCCTGCACATGCGGGCAACTGTGACCGATATCGCCACCACGATGCATGTCTATCCCTCCATCGGCGAAGGGCTCAAGCTGTGCGCCCAGGGCTTCAACCGTGATATCAGCCTGCTCTCCTGCTGTGCCGAATAAGACTCTCAGTTCCCTTGATCCCTGCGCCCTTGAAAGATTCCCTCACATATACTCCGGTCAAAAATCCAGCGGGCTTTTCGGCTCTTTGACCGTCCTGACCGGGACGCAGTGGGTATAGATCATGGTTGAGCTAAACCGCTTCGCGGCAGATAAAAAAGACTATAAAGTTTTAGACTAATACAGCATCAATGCACTTAAACAGGTATTGGGCAGCTTCCCCGGAGGCTGCCTTTTTTTACAGGGGACTTGCACCCCATAAGTTCACGCCCATGACGGGCGTACACCATCGGCAACAGCGGTCAAGCCGCTGGTGCCCCGACCCCGTTGAACAGAAGACTAAAGAGGTCAACGATGTATTTGGTAGTGATCGGATTGAATGTTGTATTGGCGAGCATTCTGCTGACGCGAGCTTATTCTGGTTATTTAGGCGCTATTACGATGATAATCGGCCTCTACCTGATGAGTAAAGGCCGTATCAAGATGAATCAACTATAAAATTTGGGGGAATCAGGCAGCAAGCAGCTCTTTCAAAACATCCGGTTTTTTTATGGCAATAGTGATAAGTGACTTTGCCGCGCCCGACGGCGTACGACGCCCCTGCTCCCACTCCTGAAGGGTACGGAGCGACACACCGAGCAGCTTGGCAAACTCACTCTGGGAGAGGCCAATCCTGAGACGGGACGCTGCCAGAGGAGAGACTTCTATGGTAGACACTCGCCCGACCCTGCCAGCTTTGAGATCCCGCACGGCCTGGATCAGTTCCTCGCCGATGTTGCGCTTTGCATCACGTTCAAGCAGTTCTTTTTCATTTAGTGGCATGTTCCATCTCCTCTTTGAGGGCTTTGAGAATGTGACCGGGAATACTGTCAACGGCACTCTTGGCATAAATCAGAAGCAACCAGATTTGCCCGGCCTCTGTCCGGGCAAAATAGAGTACCCTGACACCGCCGCTCTTGCCGGTCCCTCGACGGCTCCAGCGCACCTTGCGAACCCCGCCGGAACCGCGTACAATGTCGCCCATATCTTGATTGGCGGCAAGATATTCCTGAAAGACTCCGTATTCGGTATCTGTCAGGTAATCGTGAACCTGTTTCGTGAACAGTGGCGATTCGACAAAAGTGACCATGTATTAAATATACGGCATTGACGTATAAAGTCAACCGGCAAATTTATTGAGAGAGATGAAATGTCCAACCAGACAGAGACAGCGGTGAACCCCTGTTCTGCCGATCCATTGAATGATGTTGTTGGATTTTCGGGTGCCGAGCCCCCGAGGCAGTTACACCTATTTAATTTGCCGTCCGATGGCAATTACTGATGACGCCTGAACCAGGCCAGAAGAGCTTCCGCTGTCTGGGCTCCTGCCAGTTGATCGACGACCCCGCCGTTTCTCAGCAGATACACAACCGGAATGCCACGCACACCAAAGCGTCCCGCCAGGGTGGGGTTTTCCTGGGTATTAATCTGCACGACAGCCGCTTTTCCGGCCAACAGCTCTGCTACCTTTCGCACCGCCGGTGCGAACGAGACACAGTGCGGTCACCACGGCGCCCAGAATTCAGCCAGAACCGGGCCATGATAGCCTTTCACAAAGTCGTCAAAGCTCCGCTCGTTGAGTGACTGGGGTTGAAAATACAACGCTAGCAGGGGATTGTGACACGTGCCGCAACGTCCCGTTTTTCCCTGCTTATCGGCGGGAATCCTGTTTACCGTCCCGCACGAACTGCAGGTTATCGTATATGATGACATGCCTCTCCCTCCTTCCGGAAAAAAACAGACTCAGAATCATCTTCTCCTTTCAAGTAAACAGCCTTGTGGTAAACTTGTCAAGAATTGAACCTGGCGGAAAAAGCCGTGAAACATCTCCTGTCACAGGAGCTGAATTACATTCTTTCGCTCCGGAAAATCTGCCATACTGTCAATAGAAAGCCAAGTTATGAGCATACCGGCCTAACATCACGGAGGTGAACATGCAAACCAGATTACGCATGGTACTGCCGGATCAGGAACTCATCAAACTGTATGAAAAGATGTTCCTTTCCCGGGAGTTTGAAGAGCGCTGCGCGGAACAGTATGCCAAAGGCCATATCACCGGTTTCCTGCACCTGTACAGCGGCCAGGAGGCGGTGGCTGTCGGCGCAACGGCCGGATTGCACAAGGATGACTACATCCTCTCCGCCTATCGCGAACATGCCCAGGCCATCGTACGGGGCGCCGATCCCCGCAGGGTTATGGCCGAGTTGTTCGGCAAGTCCACCGGCATCTGCAAGGGCAAGGGGGGCTCCATGCACCTCTTCGACCCAAGCCTGAACTTCATGGGCGGCTACGCCATCGTCGGAGGGCAGTTCCCCATTTCGGTCGGCCTGGCCTTTTCCGCACGCTACCGCGGCGAGGACCGCATCGCCGCCTGCTTCTTCGGCGACGGCGCGGTCAACCAGGGCACCTTCCACGAGTCCCTCAACTGGGCGCAACTCTGGCAACTGCCGGTGCTGTTCATCTGCGAGAACAATTTCTACGGCATCGGCACCGAGGTGCACCGTTCCTCGGCCCTGGCCTCCATCCACAAGCGCACCTGCGGCTACGACATTCCCTCCGAGAAGGTGGATGGCATGGATGTGATCGCCGTCTACAAGGCGGTCAAATATGCCGCCGAAAAGGTTCGCGAGAGCGGCCATCCCTACTTCATCGAGGCGACCACCTACCGTTTCCGCGGGCACTCCATGGCCGATCCGGCCAAATACCGCTCCGCGGCCGAACATGATGTCTGGAAGGCCCGCGACCCGCTGCCCAATTTTGCCAACCAGCTGCTTGAGGAAGGGATCGCGACACGCGAACAACTGGACGGCATCGAGGCCGGCTGTGCACGACTGGTTGACGAATCCGTACAATTCGCGGAAGAGTCGCCCTGGCCGGAAGACAGTGCGGTGTGGGAGGATATCTATGTCTGAGATGACCTATAGAGATGCGTTGAATCTGGCCCTGAAGGAAGAGATGCGACACGATCCGTCGGTGTTTGTGCTGGGTGAGGACGTGGCCTTGTACGAAGGCTCTTTCAAGGTTACACGGGGCCTGCTGGCGGAGTTCGGTGAGGAGCGGGTCAAGGACACCCCCATCTCCGAGAACACGATCATCGGCGTTTCCATCGGTGCGGCCATGGGCGGCCTGAGACCGGTGGCCGAGCTGATGACCGTCAACTTCGCGCTGCTGGCCATGGACCAGATCGTCAACCACATGACCAAGATCCGCTACATGTTCGGCGGCCAGACCCATCTGCCCATGACGATCCGCATGCCGGGCGGGGGCGGCAGCCAGCTGGGCGCCCAGCACTCCCAAAGCCTGGAGACCTTTTTCATGCACTGCCCCGGCATGCGCGTGCTCTACCCCGCCACACCGGCAGATGCCAAGGGGCTGCTGAAAAGCGCCATCCGCGACAACAATCCGGTGATCTTCCTGGAGCACGAGCTGCTCTACAACAGCAAGGGCGAAGTGCCGGAAGACCCGGAGTTCCTGGTGCCCATCGGCCAAGCCGAGGTCAAGCGGGCGGGCGAGCAGGTCACGATCGTCGGTTATGGCCGCATGACGATCCTGGCACTGCAGGCGGCGGAAGAGTTGGCCAGGGAAGGCGTTTCCTGCGAAGTAGTCGACCTGAGAAGCCTGGCGCCGCTGGATACGGAGACCATCCTGGCCTCGGTCCGCAAGACCGGCCGGGCCGTGGTGGTTGAGGAATGCTGGCGCACCTGCGGCCTGGGAGCGGAAATCAGCTCCATCATCTTCGAAAAGTGTTTCGACGTGCTCCGGGCCCCGGTCAGGCGCGTATCCGGGCTGGACGTGCCCATGCCCTATTCGCGCAAGATCGAAAAGATTTGCATCCCCCAGGCCGAGACGATCAAACAGGCAATCAGGGACGTCCTGTCCGGCGGTTATTAGTAAGTTACAGATTATTTTCTGCGCTTTTCAGGCAGAAAATAATCTTGATAACTTAATTATCCTGTTTATCAGGGTTAGGCTTTAACGGCTTTTAGCCACAGAGGGCACAGAGGACACAGAGGTTAATCGGGTTTTATCTGTAAAGGACAAACAATCGGTTTGATTTTCCTCTGAGAGCTCTGTGAACTCTGTGGCAAATTATTTTTTGAATCTAAGGAGTTATCCATGGTCAAAGAAATTACCATGCCCAAGCTGTCCGATACCATGACGGAGGGGCTTTTTGCCGGCTGGCGCAAGAAGGTTGGCGACCGCATCGAACGCGGCGACATCATTGCCGAAGTGGAAACAGACAAGGCGGTCATGGAACTGGAGGCCTTTGCTTCAGGAGTCCTGCTCAAGACCATGGCCAAGGAGGGCGAACTTGTTCCGGTCGGAACCGTACTCGGGCTGATCGGTGAAGCGGGAGAACTCGCCGGGGAACCTGCCGCGGCACCCGTGAACGAGCCTGAAGCAGCCGCCCCCGCGGCAGCGCCAGTTGCTCCAGAGCCTCCGGCAGCGCCGCAACTGGCAGCCGCACCGCAGCCAGCAGCAGTCCACACCGAACAGGAGCATGAGAAGGCTTCGCCCCTGGTGCGCCGCCTGGCACGCGATCAGGGCATCGATCTGGGACAGGTTCACGGCAGCGGCCCGGACGGAAGAATCACCCAGGAAGACCTGGCGGGATTTACTCCGCCACAATCCGCGCAGAAGGGAGAGAAGCCCACGCCTCCTCGGGCTCCTTCCGCCGAAACGACTCAGCCGCCCCAGCCAGAGGAGCCTGCGGCCAAGCCGGCCAGATCCATGCGTCAGGCGATAACGGCTGCGGTCACCCAATCCTGGCAGACCATCCCTCATTTCAGCGTCACGGTTGAAATTGACATGGAGGCCTGCCGCGAGATCATACGCGAGCTGAAGACCGGATCACACCCGGTTGGATACAATGTTCTCCTGACAAAGGCCTGCGCCAGCGCGCTGGCGCACTTTCCGCTGCTCTGCCCTGCGAATTCAACAGCCGGCGACGGCCTGCACATCAGCTTTGCCGTGGCTCTGCCGGATGGTCTGTTGATGCCGGTTATCAGACGCTGCGACAGCCTGACGGTGACAGAGATCGGCACTGAAACCGCGCGTCTTGTTGAAAAATGTCGCAACGGGCGGCTCTCCGCCGAAGAGATGAGCGGCGCGTCCTTCTCGATATCAAACCTGGGCATGTATGGTGTGGATGATTTTACCGCCCTGATCATGCCAGGACAGACGGCCATCCTGGCGGCAGGCGCCGTCACCGAGCGGCCGGTTGTTCGCAATGGCCAGCTGCATGCTGCCGCAACGATGCGCGTAACCCTGTCCAGCGATCACCGCGTCATCGATGGCGCCTATGCGGCCCGCTTCCTGGCGGAACTGCGGGGCATCCTGGAAAAGCCGGTTTCGCTGCTGGTGTAGATAGCCAGGGAGTGGATATTTCATGAACAGACTGTGCAACGAATCCCCGCCGGGACAACTACTCCAGGCCATACGTGAGTTCAACAACAGCGAGTGGTTCGAATGCCATGAAACGGTTGAAGATCTCTGGATTGGAGAACAGGGTGAAGTGCGTGATTTTTATCAGGGGCTGATCCAGATTGCGGTGGCGCTGCACCACTGGCGCAACGGGAACTTCGGCGGGGCCATCAGCCTGCTCAAGGGGGGTGCCGGTTATTTACGCCATGTAGCCGGGCACTGTCAGTGGGTGGATGTTGCCGCGCTGATTGCCGATGCGGCCAGGATGCGGGTTGCCCTGGAGGAGCTTGGCAAAGAGCGTATGGATACGCTGGATCCCGGACTCATCCCCCGGATCAGGACCGTATCGGCAGAACAACCTTGAACTGGCAGGTCTATATCATCCTCTGCACGGACGACACGCTCTATACCGGCATCACAACCGACCTGCCTCGTCGTTTCGATCAGCACGCCGCAGGGCGGGGAGCCAAGTACTTCCGTGGCCGCCAGCCGCTACAGGTGGTCTATCAGGAGAACGGCCATACGCGCAGCAGTGCCGGCCGGAGGGAGCTGGAGATCAAGGCCCTGACCCGCGCTGAAAAAATCACCCTGATCTCTTCTGGAGAAATCAGGGTAAGCGATTTCAGTTTACCTTAGGAAGAATGAAATCGGCCCCGGCGAATTGAATCGCTGCCGGGTCGGTGGCGCGCGGCGGCGAGACGGCATGCACGCCACCGCAGGCCGGACAACTCTGTACAAAGGTTTCGAGAACAAACGGCGTTCCGCACCCCTGACACGTGCTCTCCAGCCCGCCATTCGGCAAGGGAGACACCGCAACCGACCCGCCGTGGGCATTCATGACAAACTCCACCAGTGCCCTGCCGGAAGCAAACGGCCCTACCCCCGCTGTCGTTGACGATCCGCACTCACACATATCTATTCCTCCTGTCGTACAATTTCTGTTTTTATGTTATAGTTCGCAACTTACTCGATTGCGCGGCCCGGAATTATGACCCAAGTCAATTTTCCGCGGTATTCCGACGCAATTCACTCGATCACTAAAATATTCAAGGGAACACACTGTGCGTATGAATCATGAATAAAGCAGATCTTCTCCAACTCATAATCGAACAGCTCACCCACGACCTGGCCGTCCAGTTCAATGCAGCCAAAGCTGCCCATGAGGCCTCTACCCACGAGGAAAACATACCCGACAACAAATACGAAACCCTTGCCCTTGAAGCGTCCTATGTTGCCCAGGGACAGGCCAACCGGGCCCAGGAAATCAGGCGGGCACTGGAGACCTATAAGCAACTGGTGCTGGTGAACTTCGACGACACCGATGCCATCGGCCTGACTGCACTGGCCACCCTGGCCAGCCCGGAGGGAACAATCAGGACGGTCTTCATCGGACCGCTGGAGGGTGGCATGAAGATCAGCGACAAGCTGAACGGCACCGAGATCGTGGTCATCACCCCGGCTTCGCCACTGGGCCGGGACCTGATCGGCAAGCGTGCCGGGGATTCGGTCAGGATCGGGATCGGCCGCGAAGGTACAGAGTTCGAAATCGTCGAGGTATGCTGACGCCATGGACCGCTCCTCAGGAACCGCCTGTTAATGGCTGAACCGGATGGATCCAGGTGAAAGAATTGTAAAGCAGGATTGAGGGACTATCCGCACCAGAAAAAGTAGTGAAAGGCAGATAACCATGGCACAACCCTGGAGCATCATTGAAAGCATTGCCACCGACGATGGGACACTCGAACTGCGTCAGCGTGGCGAGCGGGACTTCATGATCATGCTCGGCCCCCAGGTACTTATGAACAGCCTGGCAAACCGATCCGAAGTGGTACTCGGCCAGCTCGGCTGCAGCCACCTGGTGGAGAGTGAGCATGCGCGGGTACTGGTGGGTGGTCTGGGCATGGGATTTACGCTCAGAGCGATGCTGGACACCCTGCCCCCCACGGCCGAGGTCGTCGTAAGCGAACTGAACCCGACCGTCGTGGAGTGGTGCCGGGGGCCCCTGGCCGCGCTCACGGAAAACGCCGTCAACGATCCGCGGGTGGTTGTCGAGATCGGAGACGTGGCCCACCGGATTCGCCGCAGTGCCGTAAATGGCGGTGGGGCGCGCTTCGATGCCATCATTCTCGACCTGTACCGCGGACCCCACGCAAAGACACACCACAGCGACGACCCGTTCTATGGCAGCCGGGCTATCGAGAATATGCGGGCCGCGCTCAAACCCTGCGGTGTCGTGGCAATATGGGGGGAAATGTATGACGAGGCCTTCGATAAACGCCTGCGAGGTGCCGGCTTCACGGTAACCACTGATCGTCCCGGCCGGGGCGGTCTCCGGCATGTGGTCTTCGTGGGCCAGCTGAAACCATCGAAAAAGACCGGAAAACACGCCTCCTGAGAAACAGGCGACCGGTATTGACGGCGCGGATATTTCCCCCTCTACCCCCGGGAGAGCAGTGTCTTCAGCTTTAGCATCTCATCGGAACAGATGCTCAGGCAATCATGCCCTTCCAGAAACTCGACCAGTGATGTCAGAAAGATTCCGAATGAGAGCGGCACATTGGCCTTGTTGTAGTAGTACGTAGCGTTATTGTACAGAACACCCAGGGCGAATCCGGTGTTGGGAGAATTCTGTTCAACCAACCCTTTGATTATACGGTAGATTTCCTGCTCCAGCTTTTTCTGTGTGCCGCTGACAGGCTTGGACTTGTGGGCATGCAGAAAGGCCAGACTCACCCCGCTCCGTTTCGTCGAACATCCCAGCAGTCCATCAAATATTCTCATCATATCCTTGACAATATTATCCCGCGCAACCTGCGGCGAGGCATCCTCAGCAATATTCGGTAGATCGCTGCTCACCTTGCGGGATGACAACCTGCCGGCGGTTGAATCCGCCGCCAACCGCCAGACCTTGTTGTTACCTTGTTTATCTTCCATTATTCGACACCCCTGACTTTACATTAATTTCTGAGTAACACTGCTCACACCCGTTCCTTGCTCCTCAGGGAGAGGGATGTATCAGACTCCGGCCTCTTTGATCGACAACGATATCCGTTTGCGCTGGGGATCTGCGGACAGGACCTTGACCTTGACCACCTGCCCGGCCTTGACGGCGTCGTTAGGATCCTTGACATAGCGGTTGGCCAGGTGACTGATGTGCACCAGACCATCCTGGTGGACCCCGATATCGACAAAGGCGCCAAAAGCGGTCACGTTGGTCACCACGCCCTGCAGGATCATATCGACGTGCAGGTCGCTAATCTCGCGGATGTCATCCCGGAATGCGGCCGTCTGGAACTGGCTGCGCGGGTCGCGCCCCGGTTTCTTCAGCTCAGCGATGATATCTCCCAGTGTCGGCAGGCCGACGTCCCCGGTCACATAGCGCTTCAGGTCGATCCTCTCCACCAATTCCGCATCAGCGACCAACCCCGCCAGGGAAGCGCCCAGGTCGGCAGCCATGGTCTCAACCAGTTTGTAGCGTTCCGGATGTACTGCCGAATTATCCAGCGGATTTTTACCATCGCGGATACGCAGGAAACCGGCCGCCTGCTCGAAGGCCTTGGCCCCGAAACGCGGCACCTTGAGCAGCCCCTTGCGGGAGGCAAAGGACCCGTTCTCGTCGCGGTAGCGGGTAATGGCCCTGGCCAGGGCCGGTCCCACGCCGGAAACGTAGGCCAGCAGCGCCCAGGAGGCGGTATTCAGATCGACGCCCACGTAGTTGACGCACGACTCCACCACGCCATCCAGCGACCGCTTCAGCAGGGTCTGGTTGACATCGTGCTGATACTGCCCGACGCCGATGCTCTTGGGATCGACCTTGACCAGCTCACCCAGCGGGTCCTGCAGCCTGCGGGCGATGGAGATCGCTCCGCGCACCGTCAGGTCCAGCTCGGGAAACTCCTCGCGGGCCATGTCCGAGGCCGAGTAGATGCTGGCTCCTGCCTCGCTGATCGACACCACCGGCAACTGCCGTCCGGCTTTGGCCAGGGTCTCCTTGACAAAGATCTCCATCTCGCGGCCGGCGGTTCCGTTACCGACGGCGACCATCTCGACCGCATGGTTTTCGACCATCCGCAGCAGATCCTGCCTGGCCTGGGGGACGCGCCCCTCGCCGATGTGGGGGTAGATGGTGACATGCTCCAGAAAACGGCCGGTCTCATCCACTGCCGCCAGCTTGGAACCGGTGCGAAAACCCGGGTCGATGCCCAGTACCCGCTTCCCGCCGACGGGAGGGGCCAGCAGCAACTCCCGCAGGTTGCGGGCAAATACGAGAATGGCCGCCTCGTCGGCGCGCTCCTTGCTCTCCAGGCGCAGCTCCACCTCGATGGATGGGGCGATCAGCCGTTTATAGGCATCTTCTGCCACCCGCTCCAGCAGCGGAGCGAAGATGCTTGCCCCCTGGATCAGGCGCGATTTCAACCCCGCCAGGATCTGATCGACCGGCGCGGCGATCGCGAGGTAGAGCAGTTCCTCCTTCTCCCCGCGTCGCATGGCCAGCATGCGGTGCGAAGGGACCGCCTTGAGCGGCTCCTGATAGTCATAGTACATCTCGAACTTGCTGACCTGCCCTTTATGGTCAGCCGCTACCCGCGAGACCAGCACCCCGTGTTCTTTCGTCAGCCGCCGCACCATGGCCCGGGCATCGGCGTTGTCGGCAAGCCGCTCGGCCAGGATATGCCCGCCCCCCTCCAGGGCGGAGGCCGCATCGGAGACCCCCTTGTCGGGATCGATGAACGGCAGGGCCGCAGCCTCGGCAGTTCCTGAAGTCAACTCCTGGGCCGCCATGATATCGGCCAGCGGTTCCAGCCCCCGTTCGCGGGCAATGGTCGCCTTGGTGCGGCGTTTGGGCTTGTAGGGCAGGTACAGGTCTTCCAACTCGGTTTTCTGTCGCGTGGCTTCGATGCGCAGCCGCAGCTCATCGGTCAGCCTGCCCTGCTCCTCGATGGATTTGAGCACCGTGGTCCTGCGTTCCTCCAGCTCGCAGAAGTAGGTGAACTGCTCCTCAACCGTGCGAATCTGCACCTCGTCCAGCTCACCGGTCTGTTCCTTGCGGTAGCGGGCGATGAAGGGCACCGTGGCACCTTCCTGCAGCAGCGCCACGGTCTGCTCTACCTGAAACTGCTTGAGGCCGGTCGCCTCGATGATATAGGGAAGCAACCTGCCTGTTTGTTCGTCAGTCGGTTTCATGACAACTCCGGTGTGGGGATGGGAGCAGACATACTACTACAGCAGGCGCGAAATAGATAGGCTGCAGCAGCGTGTATACAGGTGCCCGAAATTGATCATGGAATTGCCAGGCCACTGTTTACTTTTAAGCGCCAGGCAGTTATAGTCCCATTCCTTGATAACCATGAGAACCATACGGATAGCGGCACGCAAGAGGGCTACATGAGATACATACTGACCATATCCGCACTGCTGCTGTCGATATCAGCACTTGCCCTGGCCGGCACGGGGTATGAGAGATGCATCACGGAGGAGAAGCTCCTGAAGGAGCGGGAAGCCGCTGATTGCAGCGGACTCAACTACCTGTTCAATCCAAGCGCATGTTTTGCAACCCAGAAGGCCCTGAGGGAGTATGCGTCCGGGAAATGCAGACAAATCGGCATATCTGAGGACGTGGCTGCAAGTTTACTGCTGGAAAAACCGGTGAAGAACGTCAACGGCCTGTGCTCAGTTATCAAGAGGAAGGGTGATGCCGAAGTGACTCCACAGGGGAGGACGCTTGAACAACTGGAAGAGGAAAATGCCCGCCTCAAGGTTGAAATCAGCCACCTCAGCGCGGAGAATGAACTGCTCAGAAAGGCGGATCGATAAACCGGTATTCCATTACGGCCGACGGCTCCGCCCTGCCGGTCGAACTGGTTTCCTGCCATGTGGATGCAGCGGTCAGCTGCATTCATCCTCAATCTGCTCCGCCAGGGTCAAAAGGCTTCGGAGCGTCACTGTCGGCTCTATTCCCCACGGATCAAATACGGCGTCCGGCGAACGCTTGACCCAGGCGGCCCGCATCCCGGACGAAACCGCCCCGATCACATCAAAGGGATTGCTCGAAACAAGCCAGGCATCTGCGCCCAACGCGCCTGCCCTTCTCAAAAAATGACAATACACACCCGGGTTTGGCTTGAACGACTTCATTTCGTCAACACTCACCACCCCGATGAAATAGTCCCTGATGCCGGCATGCTTCAGCAACATTTCGACCGCTTCAGCGCTGCCGTTCGAGAACGCAAACATCCTGAATCCAGCCTTCCTTGCCCGCGCCAACCCTTCCACTACGTCATCGAATGCCGGCAACACCTTATATTCGCCCAAGAGATCAGCCTTGTCTTTCTGGCTGAGCGGAACCTTATAGTATGAACTCGTGTAATCAAGAGCGTTACTGGTACAGACGGCAAAGTTCTCGTAATTCTGCATCAGCCCGCGGCGGAAGGAGTATTCCAGCTGTTTCTCACGCCAAGTGCGGGAAAATTCAGGGGCTTTATCGCCAATGAGCTTTTCCAGGGCAATGATGACGCCATGGGTATCGATGAGAGTTCCATAGACATCGAACGCGAGTGTAATAGCCATATGAGCTCCAATCTTTCATTCTCCGGCTGACGTGTGCCGTCCAGGGGAACGTGCGGGACTGTGGAAGCGGTCTTGGTCGATATGTGCTGTGATCACACCTACTTCTTGATGGTCTTGTCGCCCGGCCGCCAGTTGAGCGGACACAGTTCCTCGGTCTGCAGGGCCTTCAGCACCCGCAGGGTCTCGTCAACACTGCGTCCCACCTTATCGCTATGCACGACCCGGTACTGGATCACACCGTTGGGGTCAATGATGAACAGCCCCCGCCGGGCAGTGCTCTGCTCCTCGTCCAGCACACCATAGGCGCGAGCCGTCTGCTTGCTGAAATCGGAGAGCAGCGGATACTCCAGCTTTTCCAGTGCGCCGCTCTTGAGCCAGGCCAGATGTGAGTATTTGCTGTCGACGGAGACAGCCAGCACCTCGGCGTTAGCCTTCTTGAACTCATCAAGCGACTTGTTGAAGCCTCTGATCTCGGTCGGGCAGACAAAGGTAAAATCTCCCGGATAGAAGAACAGTACCACCCATTTCCCACGGTAGTCAGCCAGGCTGATCTTTTTGAACTCCAGGTTGACCACCGCATCCAGGCTAAAATCCGGGGCAAGCGACCCCACCTCATACCCGACCTTATCCTGGTTGACCGGGTGGCTGCTGGAAACCGTTGTGGCGCCGACAACTCCGGACATGAAAAGGGCGAGCAATAACGAACTACATGCAATCAGGTATCTCATGGAAGCACCCCCAGATTCATTCA
This sequence comes from Deltaproteobacteria bacterium, assembly GCA_021779135.1. Taxonomy (GTDB): domain Bacteria; phylum Desulfobacterota; class Desulfuromonadia; order Geobacterales; family Pseudopelobacteraceae; genus CAIPTY01. The sequence goes on along the minus strand of JAJYBH010000018.1, from coordinate 791 downwards.
ACTCTTCTCAAAGATACCGCAGCACCCCTGGTTTGGCAATCTTCAATACTAGTTCTAATTTATGCAAGTTTATGATAGAAAACAGGCACACATAGATTTGCTTCAAAATATTTCGGGAGGTAGCACATGTCTGAGCAGAATCCGCAGGTCTTGCTGGAAACATCCATGGGAAATATCACCATTGAACTCTTCAAGGAAAAGGCGCCCATCACCGTCAGGAATTTTCTTGGCTATGTAAAGGATGGCTTTTACGACGGCCTGATCTTTCACCGCGTTATCAAGGATTTTATGATTCAGGGTGGCGGCATGAGCGAGTCGCTGGAGCAGAAAAAACCGAAGTTTGCCATCAAGAATGAAGCCACCAACGGCCTCTCCAATACTCGCGGCACCCTGGCCATGGCCCGCACCGCTGTCGTTGACTCGGCCACCAGCCAGTTTTTCATCAACACCGTGGATAACCTGTTTCTCAACCACAAGAACAAGCAACCGGAGAACTTCGGCTACTGTGTCTTCGGTCAGGTCGTGGAGGGCATGGACGTCGTTGACCAGATTCGCGAAGTCAAGACCGGCAACAAGATCGGACATGGCGATGTCCCGCTTGAACCGGTCTTCATCAAATCGGCCAGGCTGATCGAAGCATAACCGATCGTTTCCGGATACCAGCAAAAACGCCCCGCTTCCTGACCAGGAAACGGGGCGTTTTCTTCCACATCATGACTGTCTTCACTTTTTCCACTCCCTCTGGCGTGCTTCCAGTTCTCCGGACTCCACTTCGTTCAGAATCTCCAGGT
>JAJYBH010000120.1 GCA_021779135.1 Deltaproteobacteria bacterium | reverse complement strand
TATGGGCGCCATAGCCGAGGATCATCAACAGGGCCGGACGGTTTTGGACGACCTCGCCGCTGAAGCCGGCCTCTGTTTTTATGCGTGCTGCAGGCTTGTAACCGCGAAAGATGAAAAATGAGAGCAGCGCCCCGATGCAGACGCCGGCCGAGCAGCAGATGAAGGCGGTGCGCCATCCGGCCAGACCGGTCAGCCATCCGGTCGCGGCCAGCGAGAGCGACGCCCCCAAGACCAGGGAACCGACATAGATGCCGATGGCCCGGCCGCGGGTCGCGGGGTCAAAGCGCTCGGCAACCAGCTTGAGTCCCGGCATGTAGGTCCCGCCCATGCCGATGCCGGTCAGGGCCCGCAGGACCATTGCGCTGGTGAAGTCATGTGCGTAGAGGGCGAAGAGGAGGTTGGAGGCCGCCGACCAGAAGGCGGCGGTGATGAAGATGACCCGGGTGTTCATCCGGTCGGTCAGCGCGCTCAGGATGACCCCGGAGGCGATGTAACCCAGTTGGTAGACCGAGAAGATCATGCCGGCCTGGGTGTTGCTCATGCCCCATTCCTTCCGCAGCAGGGGCAGGACGGCGGAGTAGTTGATGAAGACCAGCATGATGAACAATTGACAGATGCACATCAGGACCAGCCAGCGGCCGTTGTCGCTGACAGGCTGCGTCTGCCTGCCGGTACTGGTAGAATTCACGGGAACAGGTCCGCGTCCTTGAACCGTCTGCCCTCCCGATCTTTTCCGGAAACCAGCGGCGGGGCACTGACCGGCCAGGAGATATTCAGTTCGGGATCATCCCAGGCGATGCAGCGTTCATGCTCGGGAGCCCAGTAATCGGTGGTCAGGTAGAGGAACTCGGCATATTCCGAGGTGACGCAGAAGCCATGCGCAAAGCCGGCCGGTACCCACATCTGTCGTTTGTTGTCCGCGGAGAGGGTCGCGCCGAACCATTGGCCGAAGGTGGGGGAGCTTGCGCGGATGTCAACGGCCACATCAAAGACTTCACCGGCGATTACCCGCACCAGCTTTCCCTGGGGCTGCTGTATCTGGTAGTGTAGCCCACGCAGGACATTCTGAGCCGAGCGGGAATGGTTGTGCTGGACAAAGCGGACATTCAGGCCGGTCAACTCCCGCCAGGTGCGTTCGTTGAAACTTTCGAAAAAAAACCCACGGTCATCCCCGAATACTTTGGGCTCCAGGATCAATATATCGGGGATGGTGGTTGAGATGATTTTCATGGCAATCTTGGCTCCGTCGGATATTTTAATGTTTCTGTTCTAGCAAAAAGGGTTCGTGGCCGCAATACATTCTTTGCTGCAACATTCTTCTCAATGCCGCTGGCATAATCGGAAAAAGGGAGTATGCTAGACTGCATGATAACTTCAACAATCCTTGACAACGGCGTGCGGGTGATTACCGAGCACGTCGAACACATGCATACGGTTGCCATTGGCATCTGGGTGGCAAACGGGTCGCGGAACGAATCGCCCGAATGCAACGGCGTGGCCCATTTCATCGAACATCTGCTCTTCAAGGGAACCGGACGGCGAACCGCCCGCCAGATCTCCATGGAGCTGGACTCCATGGGGGGAATCCTCAACGCCTTTACCGGCCACGAGTATGTCTGCTATTATGCCAAGGTGCTGTCCAAGTTCCTGCCCCGGGTGACAGACCTGCTGTCGGATATCTTCCTGCACTCCACCTTTCCGGCCGACGAGCTTGAACGTGAGCGCAAGGTCATCCTGCAGGAGATCAAGATGCGGGATGACTCACCGGAAGAGGCCATTCACGACCGTTTCCACCAGAACTTCTGGAGTGGGCATGCCCTGGGAAACTCGATCCTGGGCACGGAAGAGATCATTAACGGGATTTCCCGCGATGCCGTTGTACAGTACAAGCAGAGCCGCTATCGTCCGGACGATATCATTGTCTCAGCCGCGGGTAATGTGAACCACGAGGAGCTGGTGGCGCTGGTGGCCGCGGAATTCTCAACGCTCTCATCGTCCTGGAAGCCCGATGGATACGGCTTCAGGCCCAAAGGGGGGCGTCGCCTCAATCTGTGTGAACGCGACCTGGAACAGACGCTGATCTGCATGGGGACCCGGGCGCTTCAGCAGGACCATCCCGATCGATATGCCATGCACCTGCTGACCACCATCCTGGGCGGGGGGATGAGCTCGCGCCTGTTTCAGGAGGTACGCGAGAAAAAGGGGCTGGCCTATTCCGTGTATTCCTACGTCATCTCCCACGCCGATTCGGGAGCGCTGGTGGTGTATTCTGGTACCGAGCAGAAACACTGCCGTGAGGTGATCGACATCGCGCTGACGGAGATGAAGCGTCTGAAGCATGAGCCGGTGACCCAGGCTGAGCTGGATTCGGCCCGGGAACAGCTCAAAGGGAAGCTGCTCATGTCGCTGGAGAGCAGCGACAGCCTGATGACCCGCCTGGCGAAAAATGTTATCTATCTGGGGCACCATCAACCGATCGAAAAGATCCTGGAAGGGTTTGACGCTGTAACCCCGCAGGCGGTCATGGATTGTGCTGGTGTGTTGTTCGATGGAGAGTGCCTGAACCTTGAGCTGATGGGCAAGGTCGGCGGGTTGGGGTTGACGGTCGACAGCCTGCAGCTCTGATTGCAACCACGATCATGTCCTGCCGGTGTGACCGAAGCCCCCGGCCCCGCGGGCGCTGTCCACGCTGAATTCCTTCACGACAACTAGCGCTGCCTGGGTGACCGGTACAAACATCATCTGGCAGACCCGTTCTCCCGGCTCAACCGTGTAGGCCGTTGTTCCCCGGTTATAAATCCCGATGCCGATCTCTCCCTGGTAGTCCGAATCGATCACCCCGATCGTGTTGGCCAAGACAATCCCGTGCTTGATCCCCAGTCCTGAGCGTGGCACCAGCAGTGCCACCAGGCCCGGATCATGGATGCTGATGGCAATGCCGCTGGGTATCATGACGGTCTCGCCCGGCTCCACTATCAGAGGTTCCGGCAGGCAGGCGCGCAGGTCCATGGCCGCCGAACCGGTTGTGGAATATGCGGGCAGCTGGATATTGCCGCCCATGAGCGGGTTCATGATTTTGGTTTCAATTTTAGGTCTGTTCATGTAAATTTCCATGGTTGTGCAGGATGGTCATGCAGTGGTCGATACAGTAGCAGATCTGCCCTGAAGACGAAAATACTTTCTTAAAGGAACCGTTCGATGAAAGACCCCCGCATTGCCCGTTTTGCCGAAATTCTGGTCGATTATTCCACCCGTGTGAAAAAAGGTGATGTGGTGCTGATCAGTGCGTCCGGTTTTGAGGCGGCTCCGCTGGTCAAGGAGCTGTATGCCCTCTGCCTGAAGCGAGGTGCCAAGTACGTCGAATACAGCTTCTCCAATCCCGAAATCGACCGCCAGTTCTACAACCTGGCCAGCAAGGCGCAGCTGGAGCATTTCCCCCAGCACAAACTGGATTTCTTCAGGCAGCTGACGGTCTACATCGGTATCTCCGCCGGCGAAAACTCGATGGTCATGGCCAATGCCCGTCAGCAGGCCATGGTGACCTACCAGAAGACCACCAAGCCGCTGATCGATCAGCGCGTCAAGCACACCCGCTGGATGGTGACCCGCTATCCGACCCACGCCGCCGCCCAGGAGGCCAAGATGAGCCTGGAGGAGTACGAGGATTATCTCTTCTCGGCCTGCTGCATCGACTGGAATGCGGAATCGAGGAAACAGGAAAAGCTCAAGCGGCTGATGGACCGCACCGAAAGGGTGCGCATCACCGCCCCGGATTCGGACATATCCTTCAGCATCGACGGACTTCCGGGGATCAAGTGCGACGGCCGCTTCAACATGCCGGACGGCGAGGTGTTTACCGCGCCGGTCCGTGATTCGGTGCAGGGGTATATCACCTACAACTGCCCCAGCATCTACCAGGGCAAGGAGTACAACAACGTCCGTTTCGAGTTCAAAGACGGCCGGATCGTCAAGGCCTCGGCTGAAGCCGGCCTGAGCGCCGCTCTCAACAAGATCCTCGATACCGACGAGGGCGCCCGCTACATCGGCGAGTTTGCCCTCGGCATTAATCCCGGCATCCGCCAACCCATGCGCAACATCCTCTTTGATGAGAAGATCTTCGGATCGATCCATCTGACCCCGGGTCAGGCCTATGACGAGTGTGACAACGGCAACCGTTCAGCGGTGCATTGGGACCTGGTCCGTATCCTGGCCGATGGCGAGATCTGGTTTGACGACGTACTGATTCAGAAAAACGGCCGGTTCGTTCACAAGGACCTGCTGATATTAAACCCGGAGAAGTAGAGGTGCCATGAGCGAAGAACAGCGCCCGGAAATCGGGTTCGAACACGATGATTTCGATTTCACCACCCTGGAGGACGAGCTGCGGGTCGATGAACTCTGCCAGTCGTTGCTCAAACATTTTTACCAGCACCTGCAGCTGAGTGGCCGCTCCCCCCAGCAGGCCTCCGATCTGGCCTATGCCGTCGATTTCTACCTGCGTGACTATGTGCTGGATTTCAGCCGCCAGAATGTCATGAGGCCGCAACCGGGCATTATCAAGCGCTTTGCGGCCAACTGGTTCATCACGCACACCCTGGATCCCGAAATGGCCATGCTGGAGCGCCACCTGGAGGGGATCCGCGAATTTTATCGTTATCTTCACGGCCGGCACTTTATCTCCCGTGAGGAGTTGACCTGGCTTGAGCAGGAGGCCGCGCAACCGGACTACTACCGGCAGCGCATCGAGAGCTTTCTGGCCATTTACGGAGACGGCTACGTTGACTGGGAAGCGGAGTGTCCACTCAAGAGCTGAGTATTGAAGGAGAGGGGTAGATGGCAGGCAAAGTACTGAAGCCGATAACGGTGACGATCCTTGATCAACGGCATATCAGGGAAGACTGGCTGTTCGATTTTGACGGAGAGACGTTCCGCCGGTTTATCGACGGCATGACCAGGGAGATGCGAAGATTGGGATACGCCCTGACCTGCGTGCGCAATCACGACGTGTCGATCTCCATCAACAGTTATGCCGATCTGCTCAATTGTGTCAAGGTGGCGTCCGAAGAGAGCCAGGGGACCCACTGCATCGGTCATATCATCGGCAAGAGCGAACACCTGGATATCATGGAGGACGTTGGTTCGGCCATCAGGCGGGTCGCCTTTGCACCCGAGACCGTCGCGCCGGCCGGAGAGTTCCGCAAGGTCTGTCACAACTGCGGCTGCGGATGCTGATCATGGATGTTACCGTCGAAAAATTGGATCGCCTGTTTGAAAAGCTCGAGAGGCTGGTCGACCGTGTGTCCCCCGTGGATACCGCACCTCCTGATTTCAACCTTCACCTGGCGTTCCGCTGGGAACGGACAGGATCTCTCTGGGGTTCTACTATCTTGACCAGGAGGAATACCTGGCGGTTGTCCGCCGCTATGCCGCCCGGATCTCCTGGCTGTGATCATGATCAAGCGCTGGTTGCCGGGATTCAATATCCGCCTCGGAAAAGATGATTCCTGCTGTTAGCCTGACACGTAAAACTTGTAAGCGGTATCTTCTTCCACCCAAGAATTGGACTAAATATGACCCGAATAATCCGTATCGCTTTATTTTCCCTGGCACTGCTCACGTTGTGTGGCTGCGCCACGTTCCAAACGCCGCACCTGATCTATCAACCGGGCGCCGTGGTGGAAACGCTTTCCGCTACCGCCTCACTTTCCATTACCAAGGGAGACCAGGGTATGGGAGCCAACGGTTATCTGCTCTACCAGCGCCCTGACCGGATGAGGCTGGTAATCCTGTCTCCCTTCGGCACGACGCTGATGGAGGCGATCGTAACCGGCAAGCGGATCACGATTATCAGCAACACCAAGGGGGAGGCGTTCAGCGGCAATCTGGACGAACTTCCCCGCGAGGGGCAGGGGGAAACCTGGCGTAATGCCAGCTGGATCATGGAAATGGACCCTCCCGGCAGTTTCGTTGGTGATGGAACCCTGGAGCGGGTCAACAGCCTGGGCAACAAGGAACAGGTGACGTTCGAGAACGGGCTGGTTGTCTCCAAGAGCCTGGCAAACGGCGATATGGTCCGCTACCGGGACTATGAACTGGTGAATGGTGTGCCCCTGGCGACCGAGATCATCATGGACAGCCACGATGGCGGGCGATTTCGCATCAAGGTCACGGATCCCGAGGTAAATGGCGAACTGGCACCTGACGCGTTCAGACCGCATCTTGACGGTTATAAGCGCTATCCCCTGTCCGCGTTGCAGGGGCCGTAGCCACCCATGCCAATTTCCCTGTTTTCCCGTCTTACCGCTGCCTGCAACTCGCTTATCCGCCGACACCTGGAATGGATCTACCGGGTCACCGTTCACTCGCCGCTGAGGATTGTCGTCGCCTCTCTGGTCCTGACCGCCCTGGCTCTGCTGGTCATCTCCACGGTCCGCTTCGAAGCGGATATCTTCCGTCTCTTTCCCTCCCGTCTGCCGGCCCTGCGCTTGATGCTTGACTCACTGGAGTGGACGGGAAGCGCCAAAGAGGCCTATTTTCTTCTGGAGGGTGAGCCGGCACAGCTCCCCGGTGAAACCGAAAAACTGGTGCAGCGCCTGAAGGGTTTGCGCATTGACGGCAAACCGGCCTTCGAGCGGGTAACCTGGCGTCTCTACGATGAAAGCGAAGGGCGCAGGTTCGCTGAATTCATCGCCTACGCCGTCACCCGGCCGCAGTTCTTTGTGCCGCCCCAGGATGCATCCCGGCTCGCGCAGCGCCTTGACCCGGCAACATTCGACGCGTCATTGCTGCAGCTGGAGTCCGAATTGGCCGGGCAATTTGCCGGCAGTATGACCGCACTGGCCACGGCCGATCCGCTCAACCTGCGCCAGTTCATCCTGCCGCGGATCAAGGCCGGCAGCCAGGCCCTGGACCTGGACCCGTCTTCGCCGTACTTTCTTTCCCGCGACGGCCGCGTGATGATCGTCATCGCCGAACCGGCGCGCCCCGTACAGGACATCGTCTTTGCCCGACGCCTGGTGACCGGCATCAATGAGGCCCGAAGCGGGCTCAACGCCCGGATTACCTGCGCCGGGGCGCATATCAGCGCCGTGCTCGATGAGGCGGAGATGAAATCGAACATCCTCGCCTGCATCCTTTCGTCTATCCTGGTGGTGCTGGCGATTTTCTATTTCGTGTATCGTCGGCTTCTGCCCACGATTCTGCTGCCGCTGATCATAACGGTCGGGGTCGTGATGGCCCTGGCTACGGCATCCCTGTTCCTGAGCTCGATCCACATCATTTCCTTTGCCTTCATGGCGCTTATCGTCGGTCTGGGGACCGATTACTCCATCCACCTCTATGATCGTTACCATTGCGAGCGGGCAGTGGACAAATCCCCCGACGAAGCGCTGCGCCTGGCCGTGGTCGATACCGGACACGGTCTCGTTACCGCCGCCACCACGACGGCCCTGCCGTTTCTCGCGCTGCTGGTATCGGATGTGCGGGCCTTGTATGAGCTGGGGCTTCTGGTCGGTCTGGGGGTCCTGTTTTCCCTGTATGCGACCCTCTTTTTTCTTCCGCCCCTTCTGCTGTTCATGGAGCGCCGCTTTCCCCGGCCATACCGTCAGATTCCTCCGTTGGGCATGCGTTCGGTGTGGCGCTTGACCGGTCGCCATCCGGGTGTCATCGTCTGTGCCTCTCTGATCATTGCCGCGAGCCTTGCCGCGTCCTCACTGTTTATTCAGTTTGATGGTGAATTGAAAAACCTCCAGCCACGCCACTCGGAATCCTTTCTGACCCAGGAAAAGATTGAAAAGCATCTGAGTCTCGCGCCGCGCAGTCTGATGGTGGCCATTGAAGGCCCTGATCTGGTGGATGTGCTGGACCGCGCCAGTCGTGTCGGTGTTCTGGCCGAACGGTACCGTTCTTCCGGCGGGATTGTTCAGTGGTCTTCCCTGGGACGGGTCATCAACAACAGGGGTGAACAGGAGCAGCTGATAGCCGCAATGCGCGCATCCGCATCCGGAGGACCGTTGGGGGATGCCCTGCGGACAGCCCTGCAAAAGCGCGGCTTTGATGCCGAATCCTTTCATCCGGCCATCGATGCCCTGAATGGATTCAAAACCGCGACGACGGCGCCCGAATCCGAAGCGATCGGCCGGCTGTTGACATCACCCCTGCGCGGCGTGGTCAATCGCCACCTGATTCAGGATGCCTCCGGCTATCACGCACTCATCTTTCTCTATTACCGTGGCGCGGAATTTGATCAGGGGCGTTTCATCAAGGATTTGTCAGCCATTGACCCTGCGGCGCGCATGACCAGCGTGGATCTGATCAGCAGCCAGCTGGCGGATTCCGTCTCGCGCAGTTTCCTGTGGAGCTTCCTGATCGGCGGGGTGCTGGTCATGTTCCTGCTGATGTCACACTTCTCATCAAAGTCAGGCCTGTTCTATACGCTGTTTCCGGTGGCTGCCGGTGCGGCGGGGATGCTGGGGGTCATGGCGCTCTGCGGGATGGGGCTCAATTTCATGAATGCCATGGTGCTGGTGACCATCGTTGGCATGGGGAGCGATTACGGTCTGCATATCGGTCATCGCCTGGCTGGTGCGGAAGGGGTGGCGGAAGATCGTTTTGTCCAGTCCGGACGGGCGGTGCTGATCTCCGCCACGACCACCATTGTCGGTTTCGGTTCCCTGGCCTTCGCCGATTATCCGGCGCTGGCCTCCATCGGCTGGGCCACCAATCTGGGTGTCGGATTCACCGCACTTTTTGCCCTGGTGACCCTGCCGGCGGTGGCAACACTCATCCGCAGGGGAAATGCACGCGGGTAGTCGTTACGCCGCGAGCTTGATCTTGTCGGAAGCAAGCAGAATCTGTTCGTCTTCCATGACAAC
>JAJYBH010000119.1 GCA_021779135.1 Deltaproteobacteria bacterium | reverse complement strand
CCTCTATCGCCGCCGCATGGAACGCAGCTATGCCAAGATGACCGCGCGTATTCAGCAGTCGGAACAGCTGCACCGTTTCCTGGTGGAAAATTCTCCCGACCTCATCTATACCCTGGATGACAGCGGACGGTTCATGTTTATCAATAACCGGGTCGAGTCGCTGCTCGGTTACACGCGCGAAGAGCTGATCGGCCAAAAATATTGCACCATCGTCCACGACGAGGATGTCGAAAAGGCCCACTATGCCTTCAATGAACGCCGCGTAGACAACCGGGCCACGGCCAACCTTGAGGTGCGCCTGAAATGCAAGAATGATCAATTCCGCCACTTTGACAGCCACTATATTGTGGCAATGATGAATGCCACCGGCATCTACGCCGAAAAGAATAACGAATCGACGGCTGCGACAAAATGCTTTATGGGTACCTATGGCGTGGCCCGCGATATTACCGAACGCAAGCTTGCCGAAGAGACGATTACCTTCCAGGCGCTTCACGACCAGCTGACGCATCTGCCCAACCAGCGCTTGTTCAAGGATCGTCTGGAAATGGCCCTGGCCCTTTCAAAACGCCATGGCGGGATGGTCGGAGTAATGTTCATCGACCTGGACCGTTTCAAGCTGGTGAACGATACCTATGGTCATGCGGAAGGTGATGAGCTCCTGAAAAAGGTTGCGCATCGCCTCCTTGGCTGCATGCGTGCCGGCGACACCCTCGCCCGCAAGGGGGGGGACGAGTTTACCGTGCTGTTGCCTGACCTGATACAGGCGGAAGATGCCGGCATCATTGCAGACAAGATACTGCATGAACTGAGTTCTCCCTTTCCTGTGGCCGGGGTGGAGTTCCGGGTGACCGCCAGCGTCGGAATAGCCGTTTTTCCGCGTGACGGGGAAAGTGTCGATGTCCTGCTGAAACATGCCGATATCGCCATGTACCGGGTCAAGGCCGATGGCAAGAACGGCACCAGATTCTATATCCCGGATATGAATGCCTGTTACCATGAGCGAATAAACCTGGAAAACGATCTGCGGCATGCGATTGTCAACTCTGAATTCGAGCTGTATTATCAGCCCAAAATCAGCGTTATCTCCTTTCAGATAGTCGGCATGGAAGCCCTGATCCGCTGGCATCATCCACTGCATGGTCTGATGAACCCGCGCACCTTTATCGATCTGGCCGAGGAAGTCGGGCTGATCGGCGAAATTACCGACTGGGTACTTTCCGAGGCATGCGGGCAACTGGCCAAATGGCATGCAATGGGGTTGGGCGATCTGCGCATGTCGATAAATGTCTCTCCGCAGGAGTTCCAGCGCAGCGACATGGTGGAGCGGGTCTCGACCCAGGTGAGCAAGCATAAGCTTGCCGAAGATTCACTTGAGATCGAGATAACGGAAAACATTCTTCTGCATGATGCCGCAAATGTAGTAAAGAAAATGAGTTCCATCAGGGAACTGGGAGTCCGTATTTCGATTGACGATTTTGGCACCTGCTACTCTTCCCTCAACTATCTGCGCCTGATCCCGATCAGCACCATCAAGATCGACCAGTCCTTTGTCCGTGATCTGTCGGATGAGCATCGCAGTTCCGCGATTGTCCAGGCAATCGCCGACATCGCCCGAAGCTTTGATCTTCATCTGGTGGCGGAGGGGGTCGAGACAAACTACCAGATGAAAACACTGCATCACCTGGGGTGCAACGAAATGCAGGGCTACCTGTTCAGCAGGCCCGTGCCGGCCGACGAGGCCGAACGTCTGCTGAATAATGCCTGTGACCGGGTTCAGTTGCGGCTCAGCAACACCCTCGGAGAGCAAACCGGTCTGGCTGGTTTTGCCAGCGCCTAGAATTGATGAAGGAACAGACCGCGTTACATCGCCTTACCCCGCTTGTCCCACCGTTGCCTCACTACCCAACTCACACATTGAACTGTCTCCGCGACAGGCCCGTTAAGCGACTCTTTGATTGATATATCGCCGCCGTGGTGGTATTGAATGCAGCTATGACAAGAGACAAAAAGATCTCGGAATTGGGTGAATTTGGCCTGATTTCCCGCATTGCGGCAGGCGTTTTTGCACCGGACAACGTAATCACCGGCATCGGAGATGATGCCGCCGTTACCGTCACTGACCAGGGTATGCAGTTGTTGACCTCCACCGACATGTTGCTGGAGGATGTGCATTTCCGCCGCCGCTGGCACGACCCCTATCGATTGGGACGAAAATCGCTGGCGGTCAACATCTCCGACATCGCTGCCATGGGTGCCATACCGCGATGGGCCTTGCTCTCGCTGGCCATGCCTTCGGATCTGCCGCTGAATTTCCTTGATGACTTCACCCGCGGTTTTTTGTCAATGGCGGGCGAACATGGCGTGACTCTGATCGGGGGCGACACCTGCTCATCGCGATCGGGATTGGTCATCTCGGTGACCGTCATGGGAGAACAGCTTCCTGCTCTCATTCTGCGCCGCTCTGGCGCGCGGCCCGGAGATGACGTCTGGGTGACCGGCACGCTGGGTGATGCGGCGATGGGGTTGAAGCTGCTGGAAGATGGCTGTGTTCCCTCCCCTTTGACGGGGGAGGGTCAGGGTGGGGGTGATTATCTGGTCTCCCGTCAGCTCGACCCGACCCCGCGCAGCGCAGCCGGCCTTGCTCTGGCCGGGGCCGGACTGGTCACGGCCATGATCGACATCAGTGACGGAATCCTGGCCGATTTCGGTCATATTGCCGAGATGTCGGGGGTTGGCGCGACTCTCCGCCTGAACGACCTGCCGGTTTCCGTTCCCTTTCGCACTGCTGTCCGCGCATTTCCCCAATTTCCCCACCATCTGGTACTTTCCGGCGGCGAGGATTACGAACTCTGCTTCACCGCCGCTCCCATCCACCGGGAAAAAATTACCGAACTTCTGAAAAAGTGTAGCCTTGCGGGCATGCCTGTTGGTATAGTGACAAGCTCTCCCGAGGTGCAGGTTCTTGACGCTGACGGAGCCAGTTTTCTACCAAAAAAACAGGGTTTTAACCACTTCGCACCATAATTCTCCTGCCCTGTAAAACAGGATAAGTGCGTTCACGAAATCATCTCTGCAAAAACAACAGAATGACTTCTAACTTTCTAAAAAGGAGTATCACCACCATGCAGCAGACCACCATTCCTGCCGACAAGGCGCGGCAGTGTGCCAACGCCATCCGATTCCTTTCCGCTGACGCTGTTGAAAAGGCCAATTCCGGCCATCCCGGTCTGCCCATGGGGGCCGCTGACTTTGCCTTTGCCCTGTGGGGGGATTTCCTTTCCTTCAATCCTGCCGACCCGCGCTGGGCCAATCGCGACCGTTTCATTCTCTCGGCCGGTCATGGTTCCATGCTGCTCTATTCGTTGCTGCACCTGTTCGGTTTTGACCTGCCGCTGGATGAACTGAAGAACTTCCGCCAGTGGGGCAGCAAGACCCCCGGGCACCCGGAATACGGGCATACCGTGGGTGTGGAAGTTACCACCGGGCCGCTGGGACAGGGTTTCGCAAATGGTGTCGGCATGGCCATCGCCTCGCGGATGGCCGCCGAGCGGTTCAATAGCGCCGACTTCACGCCGATCGACCACATGATCTATGCCCTGGTCGGCGACGGCGACCTTCAGGAAGGCATCAGCTATGAAGCCGCGGCACTGGCCGGACACCTCAAGCTGGGCAACATGGTCTATCTCTACGACAGCAACAGCATCACCATCGAAGGCGCAACCAACCTGGCCTGGTCCGAGGATGTCGCCGGGCGTTTCAACGCCTGCGGCTGGCATGTGCAGAAAATCGACGGCCACGACAATACCCAGATTGTTGCCGCCATCGCCGCAGCGAAAGCAGAGACCGGCAAGCCATCGCTGATCATCGCCACGACCCGGATCGCCTTCGGCAGTCCCAACAAATCCGGCACGTCCGGAGCACACGGCTCCCCCTTGGGGGCTGACGAGCTGGCGGCCACCAGGGCTAACCTGGGCTGGCAGTATGGCCCGTTTGAAGTGCCTCAGGAGGTCCGTGACATCTGCCGTGCCAGCGTCGAAGCCAAACAGCTCAGGTATGCCGCCTGGCAGCAGGGCTTTACCGCCTGGCAGGCAGCCAATCCCGATAAGGCACAACTGTGGGATGCCATGTGGAACAAGAAGCTTCCCGCGAATCTGGCAGATGAACTGCTGGCGGTCGTGGCCGGCAAGGACGGCGCCACCCGTTCACTCTCCGGAGCGGTGCTGCAGAAGGTCGCCGCCCTGGTGCCGGCCCTGGCCGGTGGGTCTGCCGATCTGGCGCCATCCAACAACAGTGATATCAAAGGTTCACCATCGGTAGAGGCGGGGAGCTTTGCCGGACGCAACCTGCACTACGGCGTCCGTGAGCACGCCATGGGCGCGGTGGTCAACGGCATGGCCCTGTATGGCTGTTTCATCCCCTACGGCGCCACCTTCCTGGTCTTCTCCGATTACTGCCGCCCCTCTGTCCGCCTCTCGGCGCTGATGAACCTGCAGTCGATCTTCATCTTTACCCACGACTCATTCTTTGTTGGCGAGGACGGCCCGACCCACCAGCCGATCGAGCATGTGGCCTCGTTGCGGATGATCCCCAACCTCCAGGTGATTCGTCCGGCGGACGGGGTGGAGACCGCCATGATGTGGGTTTCCGCGCTCCAGCATTCCTCCGGACCGACCGCCCTGATCCTGACCCGCCAGAAACTGCCGGTCGTCGCCCGCTCCGCCGATTTCAACGCTGCCGATGTCCTTAAAGGGGGCTATACCGTCTCTGCTCCCGAGTCCGCCGATGTGGTGATCATGGCCAGCGGCTCCGAGGTGCATGTTGCGGTGGAGGCCGCTGTCACCCTGGCTTCTCAAGGCATCCAGGCCCGTATCGTATCAATACCCTGTCTGGAGCAGTTCATGGCGCAGCCGCAATCCTACCGGGATGACGTCCTGCCGGCCGGGATTCCCCGCGTGGCCTTCGAGGCTGGCCGGGGAGAGTCATGGGGGCGGCTGATCGGCTGCGACGGCCTGTTCATCGGTATCGATCATTTCGGTGCCTCGGCACCGGACAAGGTACTGGCCGAACAGTTCGGCTTCACCGCCCCGCAGGTGGCGGAAAAGATTTCAGCTTACCTGATAAAATCTTGATTCACTGCCACAGAGTTCACAGAGGTAGTTATAAACGAATACCTTTTATAATTAGGATGTCGACATGTTATGGTTTTCTCTGAGTCCTCTGTGAACTCTGTGGCTAATAAAGGTTTGTCTCAATGGAACTGATCGAACTGCTCAAACAGTCCCTGCTCTTCTCCGGGATGAATGACCCTGACCTGGCCGAACTGGCCACCATCACCGTTCGCCGCAAATTCAAGAAGGGTGAAACCCTGTTTGGCGAGGGTGACAAGGCGACCGGTTTCTATCTGCTGGTGTCGGGTTCCATCAAGCTCTGCCGGATTGCGCACGATGGACGCGAAAAGGTGCTGCACTTCGTCCAGCCGCGCGAGACCTTTGCCGAGGCCGCTTTTTTCGGAGATGGCAAGTACCCGGCCGAGGCCCGGGGCATGGAATCAGGAGAGGTGCTGTACCTGCCCAAGGAGGGCTTTCTGGAACTGATGGGGCGCAACCCGGGATTCGCCCTCAATCTGGTGGTGTCCCTGTCGCTCATGCTGCGCCGCTTTGCCCGCCAGATCGAGGAGCTTTCCTTCGCGGATGTGACCTCGCGGATGGCCTCTTTTCTGCTCAGGCGCGCCGATGAGAAGTCTACCAGCTTTGGCGGTATTACCTATGTGGATCTGGGCATAAAGAAGGGTGAACTGGCCTCGCGTCTCGGTACGGCCAGCGAAACCGTCTCCCGCACCCTGCGCAAGCTGAAGGATGAAGGCATCATCGAGGTGCAGGGCAATCGTGTGGTGATACACCAGATGGAAAAACTGCAGAAACTGTGCGAACGTCATGAATAGCCGGGGGAGTTGCCAATGTTGATAGTCATGAACCACAACGCCACGCAGGCGGAAGTTGATACCATCGTCAAGGCCGTGCAGGATATGGGCTACAGGGCCGAGCCGATTCCCGGCAGCGAGCGGACCGCCATCGGTGTACTGGGGAACCACGGCTACGTTGACGATACCAAGATCCTGGAGTTGCCCGGCGTGCAGCGGGTCATTCATGTCTCCAAACCCTACAAGCTTGTTTCGCGCGATTTCCATCCCGATGCCACGATCGTGGATGTGGCCGGTGTCAAAGTCGGACAGGGCTGCCGCCCGGTAATGGTGGGTGGTCCCTGTGCCGTGGAGAGCGAAGAGCAGATCGTCAAGACCGCCCTCTTCGTCAAGAAATGTGGCGGGGATATGCTGCGCGGGGGCGCCTACAAACCACGTACCGGACCGCATACCTTCCAGGGGCTGCGCGAAGAGGGGCTGAAGCTGCTGGCCATCGCCGGCAAGGCCAGCGGCCTGCCGATCGTTACCGAGATCATGAGTCCGGATAACGTGGGACTGGTGGCCGAATATTCCGACCTGCTACAGGTGGGGGCGCGTAACATGCAGAACTTCGATCTGCTGCGCGAGCTGGGCCGGATCCGCAAGCCGGTGCTGCTCAAACGGGGCATGTGCGCCACGGTGGAGGAGTTCCTGGCCGCGGCCGAGTACATACTGGCCGAGGGCAATGAGCAGGTCATCCTTTGTGAGCGCGGCATCCGCACCTACGAGACCGCCACCCGCAACACCCTGGATCTCTCCATCGTCCCGCTGATCAAGGAGCTGTCGCACCTGCCGATCATGGTTGATCCCTCCCACGCCACCGGCAAGCGCAGCCTGGTCCCCCCCATGACCCTGGCCGCCATGGTGGCCGGCGCCCACGGCGTACTGGTGGAGGTGCATCCCGAACCGGAGAAGGCGCTGTCAGACGGTCCGCAGTCGCTGACGTTCCCCGGTTTTGAACACCTGATGGGTGAGGTGAAGCGCCTGCTGGATTTTCTCGCCGATAATTGATACCTGAAGCGGTAACAGTTTCCCGCTCCTGCAGGTGGCTCTAGTCAGCGTTTTCGCCCTGCGAGATTTCGAATTGAAATTGGATATATAAGAGAGGGGTTAACTTCCGGATTAGCCCCTCTTTTGTATTCTCAGGGAAAACTCAAAGTAATCTGCTGATCACTGGCAGTCATTGTATGTATCCGTCCGGAAAGGGTTCTTTGTGCCGTTGACAGGCGTGCGCGGGCGGGGTAAGGTGTAGCACTTTTAATGCTATTTTGTGATGACGTCACGTCAGGAGCGGCACGAGTGTCCCCCTCACCGGAACAGGAAGCGCGCATCGAGATTGACCGCATGCTGGCAGGAGCCGGCTGGCTGGTGCAGGACGTGAAAAGTGTCAACCTGCTTGCCGGCCGGGGTGTGGTCATCCGCGAGTTCCCGCTGGAGCGCGGCTTCGGTTTCGCCGACTACCTGCTATATATCGACGGCAAAGCCGCCGGGGTAATCGAAGCCAAGCGGGCCGGAGTGACCCTCTCCGGTGTCGAGATCCAGTCCGACCGCTACACCCAGGGGCTGCCGGTTACGCTTCCTGCCTGGTTCCGTCCGCTTCCTTTCCGTTACCAGTCCACCGGCATTGAGAACCGCTTCACCAGCGGGCTTGATCCCGATCCCCGTTCCCGCCAGGTCTTCTCATTTCATCGCCCAGAAACTCTGGCCGAATGGCTGGACACGGCTTGCCGCAGCGTGGAGGACGTCACCCACCAGCCTGGTGAGGTGGCCGAGCCGGGCGTAGTCTGGTCGCCGGAGTGCTATCGCAGCCGCCTGCGCCGCATGCCGCCGCTGCATACAGAAGGGCTCTGGCCTGCCCAGTTTACGGCAATCAACAACCTGGAAAAATCCCTGGCCGCCGACCGTCCCCGCTCGCTGGTGCAGATGGCTACCGGCTCGGGCAAGACGTTCACCTCTGTCTCTTTCATCTACCGGCAGCTCAAGTTTGCCGGAGCCCGGCGGGTATTGTTCCTGGTGGACCGCGCCAACCTGGGACGCCAGACCCTGAAAGAGTTCCAGCAGTATCAGTCACCCTACACGCCATACAAATTTACCGAAGAGTACATTGTCAACCACCTGCAGTCGAGTCGCCTCGACAGCACGGCGCGGGTTTGCATCTGCACCATCCAGCGGCTCTACTCGATCCTGCGCGGCGAGGAGTTGGCCCCGGAGCTGGAGGAGGAATCGCTCTTCGATCAGGTCAGTCTCTTCAAGGAACCGCCGCCGGTGGTCTACAATCCGGCCATCCCACCCGAGACTTTCGACCTGATCGTCACCGACGAATGCCACCGTTCCATCTACAATCTATGGCGCCAGGTGCTGGAGTACTTCGACGGCTATCTGGTCGGCTTGACCGCTACCCCCAACAAGCAGACGTTCGGCTTCTTCAACCAAAACCTGGTCATGGAATACCCCCACGAACAGGCTGTAGCCGACGGCGTCAATGTCAATTACGACGTCTACCGCATCAGGACCAGAATTACCCAGGAGGGCTCGACCGTGGAGGCCGGGCATTATGTGGATCATCGTGAACGGGAGACGCGGGCCGTGCGTTGGGAACAGTTGGATGAGGAGCTGACCTATGAGGCAGGGCATCTCGACCGGGACGTGGTGGCCGTGGACCAGATCCGTACCGTGGTCAGGACTTTCCGTGACAAAGTATTGACCGAGATTTTCCCCGGCCGCACCTGGGTGCCAAAGACGTTGATTTTTGCCAAGGACGACTCCCACGCCGAGGACATTGTCCGCATCGTGCGCGAGGAGTTCGGCAAGGGGAACGACTTCTGCCAGAAGATCACTTACCGTACCACCGGCCGCAAGCCGGAGGAGTTGATCGCCGAGTTCCGCACCAGCCCCATGCCGCGTATCGCCGTCACCGTGGACATGATCGCCACCGGCACCGATATCAAGCCGCTGGAGTGCGTCTTCTTCATGCGCATGATCCGTTCCCGTTCCTTCTTCGAACAGA
>JAJYBH010000118.1 GCA_021779135.1 Deltaproteobacteria bacterium | reverse complement strand
TCTCGGCATCGACATCGGATTTAACACTATAATCTTTACTCTGTTCTCACCGCAACGGAAACAGATCATCCATGGCAAGACCCTCAACAAGCGAGGCGTACACCAGATGGCTACCAGTTTCCTCCTACCTCGCATCAAAGACCTAGCCCCTTCTGGAACTTTCACACCGGTCGAAATAGCATTCCTGATTGAGAAGGGATATTTGCAATACGGTTTTGAACGTCACGATGTTACGCGAGAGATCCAGGAAGCCGGCGTTGCGTACATTGAGCATATTATAAGGGACATTCAGGGGGAGCTGCAGGCGCATGTCGGTATGCACGCGGATTTTGATCGAGTTCTTTTATTCGGTGGAGGGGCTGCCTTATTGAAAAACGGATTGCCGGCAAGAAACATTGAAGTAGTTGTGCTGCCCGAACCTGAATACGCAAATGCCAGAGGATTTCAGACACTCGCCTTTGGTAAGGGGGTGTAATGTGGCCCAATACTCCATCAAACTTTGCACCTATGATCCGGCGATCATCGATGCATTTGATCGATTGCGCAAAAATAGAAAGCAGGCGGCTTTCACCCATGAGGCACTGAAGTATTTCCTCTTAACAGAGAAAGGAGTCCAGGTTCTTTCTCTCATGGATGGAAAGACGACAACAGAGCCCACCCAAGCAACGATTCCTTCACAGCATGTTAAGCCTTGCATTGAAATACCGCCTGAAAGAACTATCACAAAGACTCATTCGGCATTTGCAACGCAAAACGACAGTGGTAGCGTACTGGACAGCATCCTGGAGTGACTTGCAGCATCAACCCGCATAACGATAATTATATTTGACAATATGCAGATTATATGTAAATAATAGTTTCCATTATGAACAAGAGAACCGTTACTATCTATCCATCTTCAGCGAAAGAACTGGAAGCTCTGGGACAGCGACTCAAGGATGCTCGGCTTCGCCGACGCTTTTCCATGGAGACGGTCTGTGCCAGGGCTGACATTTCACGTCCGACGCTCTACAAGGTTGAGAACGGCGACCCTTCCGTTGCCATGGGAATCTACGTTCAGGTTCTGCGTGTCCTGGGAATGGTAGAAGATCTGTCACTGATCGCCAAAGAGGATGTTCTGGGGCGTCGTTTGCAGGACGAATCTTTGCCGCAGCGGAAACGGGCTCCACGCAAAATAACACCCGCTGGAGATACATGATGGCTAAAGTAAAGGGTGAGCATATTTGGGTCTGGCTTGACGACCCTGCATTCGGCCCACTACAGCACATAGGCATACTGTCCCGAGGTGATCGAGGAAGCGTACGCTTTGCCTACGAGCCAACTTGGCTCAAACATGCCCACGCTTTCCCCCTTGACCCGGAGTTGGATTTGACTTCCGGCGAGTTCTTCCCGGGCAATTCAAATTTTGGTGCATTCATGGATTCGTGCCCCGACCGCTGGGGACAGATTCTTATGAAACGCCGGGAGGCCGTCGAAGCCAGAGAAGAAGGTCTCACACCAAGAACTCTGGGACCGTGGGAATTCTTGTTGGGCGTCCAGGATTGCACCCGGATGGGTGCTTTACGTTTCAGCCGACCTGCCGAACAGACCTTTCTGGCCGATGAGGCGCGATCAGCTCCACCGGTTACCCGTATTGCCGAGTTGCAGGCGGTTGCCTTCGAGTTGACGAGAAAGAAACAGGATGATCTTGACAAGATCAAGGAGTGGCTGAAAGTCTTGGTTGCACCGGGTTCATCGCTTGGCGGGGCACGTCCCAAGGCCAACCTGGTCGATAGAGACGGCAGTCTCTGGATTGCCAAGTTTCCTTCAGCCGATGATGACTATGATGTTGCCCTATGGGAGATGCTTCTCCAAGACCTTGCACGGCAATGCGGCATTACGGTGCCCGAGTCCCGACTCATGCAGATAGGCAGCGGCTATCATACCTTCCTGGTAAAAAGGTTTGATCGTGTCGGCGTCAATCGACGTTTTTTTGCTTCAGCCATGACAATGCTTGGACATATTGATACCGATGATGCCAGTTACCTGGAGTTGGCGGAATTCATCGCTACCTACGGCGAGGAAGATCTCATTGCCCGTGATCTTCAAGAGCTATTCACCAGGGTTGTGTTCAATGTTGCAACCGCAAATCGTGATGATCATTTACGAAATCATGGTTTCATGCGATCACCTGCCGGCTGGACCCTGGCGCCAGCCTTCGACATGAATCCTTCGTTCAAGAAAGAGGAACACGCCCTATCGCTTGACCCATATAATCGTCAACCTGATCTGGAAATCGTTCTTTCGACAGCTGAGTATTACCGACTGAACACAGGTCATGCCAAACAGATCATCACTGACGTGTGTAAAGTAGTGAGTGATTGGAAAAGCTACGCCAGAAAACTTGGCCTAACCGTGCAGGAATGCTTGGAGGCAGACCATTTATTTTGCAGCACTTATCCGTGATTGTTGATGTGAAGAGAAGATGTTAATTGAAGTCCGCGAATAAATAGCGATATAACAGTGTAAAGCAAATTTCCGGAGGAGGAACTATGACAAAGGTAGAACTCGTAGCAAAAATTGCAGAAGATGCTGGACTGACAAAGGTACAAGCCGAGAAGGCACTCAACAGTTTCGTTACAGCAACCACCGCCGCAATCAAAGCAGGAGACAAGGTGACTCTTGTCGGCTTCGGGACTTTCAGTGCAGTTACCCGTGCTGCTCGCACAGGAAGAAATCCTCAGACCGGTAATGCCATCAAGATAGAGGCCAAAACCAATGGGAAATTCACCCCTGGTAAGGCACTGAAAGATCTGAATGCAAAACCAGCAAAAGCAGCGGCCAAGAAGAAATAGGCTTCAACCAAAGCACCATGGGCTCATACCAAACGACAGGCCCGGCTTTAATTACTATCGATACATACTAAGCAGGAAATGGGTGAGCTTTTGAGTTCACCCATTTTTTTGGTTATCTCAATGCGGGAATTGCAACATGATCCGCGATATCGGTTACAAAGATATTCAGATTGGATAACCGTTTTATTCTTTTAATTCAGTATGTTACCATAATAACGGATACACAAACGGATACAAACAGCGCTAAAGCAACTAGCAGGTGACAGAATTACATCAGTCATCCAACACAGATAAACGTGTGTACGGTTCCGTTCACGGCAGATCATGTCAATCATTCCCATTTCTGACGTCGATCTCAGCAGCCCTCTAAGCACCCAGCCAATACATTGCGGGTTATGGCCAATAGCTGCTATTTTAGAAGCTTCGAGGAAATCACCAGTAACGATTGACGAATGATTGTCGCTTCAATTTTCAAAACGTCTCTAGATATTTCAAATTTTCACAGCCAAACGGAAACAAAAACGGAAACAAAACCTCTAAAGCAACAAAAAAGGACTTAACCGGTATCGGCTAAGTCCTTGTTTTTTTTGGAGCGGGAAACGGGATTCGAACCCGCGACCTTCAGCTTGGGAAGCTGACACTCTACCACTGAGTTATTCCCGCGACGGAGGAGTAAAATGCCAAGAGCCGGGCGGTTTGTCAACTGTAAATTACTCCACATGACATGATTTTCGCCGGTTATCCCGAACGACCACGAAATGGCAACATGAGAAGATAACCTATCCCAAGCCTGTCGGGGTCACGGAACTCCTTCAACCCGAGGCTCATGCCGATATGCCCTTCCAGCGGCTGATCGCGGTAGGTGCCCAGCAGGCGGTCCCACCAGGGGAGATTGAAGCTGAAGTTACTGTCGGTTTCCCGCGGAATGATGGAATGATGCACGCGGTGCATGTCCGGGGTGACGAGTACCAGCCGTAGCCAGCGGTCGACAACGGCAGGGATCCGCAGGTTTCCATGATTGAATAGTGAGGTTGCATTAAGCAGCACCTCAAAGATCACTATGGCGATGGCCGGGGCACCGAGAGAAACGACCGCCGCCATTTTGATAACCAGGGAGAACAGTATTTCGAGGGGGTGAAAGCGGTTGCCGCTGGAGACATCAATGTCCAGGTCGGTATGATGCATGCGATGGAAGCGCCAGAAAAGCGGAATACGATGAAAGGCCCGATGCTGGAGATAGATGATCAGGTCTAGGGCCAGAATTACCAGGACAACCTTTAACCAGAGACGTACCTCCAGTAGGTTCAATAGCCCCCAGCCGTTCAATCCGGCTATTCCGGCCACGCCCGTCGGCATGACGGGAAGAGCCAGGCGGACAAACACGGAATCGATGACAACGATGGCATTGTTGCATAACCAGCGCTGACCCTTTGGTACGGTCAGCACCCGGCGCGGCCAGAAAAGCTCCGCAAGGCCGACAAGCGAAAATACACCCAGAAATGATACCAGGCGTATGGTGGCCTCGCTCACCGCCCCTACCCCACGCGCGCGGCAATAAACTCTCGCACCTGCTCAAGGTCGGCGTCCATCTCTTCGCAGCGGGTCGGCATTCCTGCCAGGGCAGCGATGGCGTCTGGAACCGGCACCCGGGATCCGGTGGCTTTTTCGACAGCTTCTCCGAATTTGGCCGGATGGGCCGTGGCCAGGCAAACCCGGGCAGTATCAGCCGGAAGAAGCTCTCTGGCGGCACCGACGCCAACGGCAGTGTGCGGGTCAAGCAAATAACCGGTTTCGCGATAGAAGCTGTCGATGGTTGCGAGGGTTCCGGCCTGGTTAACCGACGCGGAACAGAATTCAGCACGCACACGTTTCATCTCATCGGCGCTGAAGCTGATCCTCCCCTTTTCGCGCAACTCCGCAAAAGCCTCTCTGACCTTTTCCGGTCTCTCCTGGTACAGATGATACAGGTAACGCTCGAAGTTGGATGCCACCTGGATATCCATCGAGGGCGAGACCGTTGCCACCACGCCACTGAGAGAATAGTCACCCTGGTTGATGAAACGGGTCAGTATGTTGTTTTCGTTGGTGGCCAGCAATAGTTTTTCAACGGGAAGCCCCATGCGTTTGGCCACATATCCGGCAAAAATATCGCCAAAGTTCCCGGTGGGAACGGAAAAGCTTACCTTCTGAGATCCGGAATCCGTTACCCGCAGCCATGCCCAGAAATAATAGACGACCTGGGCCAGAACCCTGGCCCAGTTGATCGAGTTGACGGCACCTAGGGAATGTTTTTCCTTGAAGTCAAGATCGTTGAAGAGGGACTTGACCATATCCTGACAATCGTCGAACGTGCCGTGTATAGCAATGTTGTGGACATTGGCATCGGTTACGGTGGTCATCTGCAGGGCCTGAACCGGGGAGGTTTTGCCCTGGGGATGCAGGATAAAGATAGTGATGCCCTTTTTCCCGCGCACGCCATGGATTGCGGCGCTGCCGGTATCTCCCGAGGTAGCGCCAACAATATTGAGGCGCTCGCCGCGCTCCGTCAGTATCTGTTCAAACAGGTTCCCGAGGAACTGTAGTGCCACGTCCTTGAATGCCAGCGTGACTCCATGGAACAGTTCCAGAATGTAGACACCATCCTGGTGCACCACCGGCGTCACCTCCGGATGGGTGAATGTGGCGTAGGAACGCTCGATCAAACCCTTGAGGATGTCCACAGGGATGTCGTCAACAAAGGGTGAGATGACCTGGAATGCCAGTTGCGGGTAGGAAAGTCCACGCCAGGATTCAAGCTTCTCGCCGGATACTTGTGGATAGGATTCGGGCAACAGCAGGCCTCCGTCCGTGGCCAGGCCCATCATGACGGCATCTTTGAAGCAAATCGGCTGAATACCGCCGCGGGTACTGATGTAACGCATGAAACCAATCCTTTCTTGAACAGGTAGGGGGTATTTCTTTGGTACAACCGCTCTGAATGTAGCAGATAATTTCTATTTTAGAAAGGTCCTTACCGGCCGGTTTCCACCGGAAAGATGACCGATCTCAACTCTTCAGGGGCAACCGAGAAAAAGGCCCTGAACACGCAGTATTTATAAAACTCTGAAAACAGCAGATAAAAACTGCCGCCATGATTCCACCAGGCCTCTTTGAGGTTTCTGGTATCAACCGGGTAGGGATAGATGGCCAGATCTTTGGGGAGTGCATTGCGAAAGAGTATTGCTGCGCGCTTCATATGATAGCGTGAGGTTATCAGCAGAACTGAACTGACCGGCCGGCGCAGGATCACCTCTCGCCCAAGCATGGCATTTTCCAGGGTATTCCGGGATGCCCGTTCCAGAATAACCCCATCCGGCGAAGGGTCTCCGGGGCGTGGGCGGTAGAAATCACTCTTGCGCACGGAGGGGTCGACCCCTATGAGAAAAAGGTAGTTGGCCCTGTGTTCACGGTACAGTCGCACCCCCTCGTCCACCCTGCCCTTGCCTCCGGCCAGCACGACGATTGCGTCAGCCTTTACCAGAGTCTGGCGATATGAAAAGGTCTTGTAGGTGAAATCGATAAACAGGGCGGTAATTGCAACCAAGAGGATAATCGTAATAGTTATGAAAGCTTTGATAACATTCATGCCTTTATCATTTTCCTCTTGCAACCAGTTAATTATTCTGCTATAAACTTTTTTTCAGTAAACAATCGGAGGAAAGATCATATGTCAAGAAAATGTGATGTCTGTGGAAAAGGTCCCAGCTTCGGGAATAATGTAAGCCATGCCAACAATAAAACCCGCACCGTGTGGTATCCGAACCTGCAGAAGGTCAGGGCAGTGAAAAATGGCAGCATAATGACTGTCAAGGCATGCACCCGCTGTATCCGTTCCGGTCACGTGACCAAAGCTCTGTAACCGCAACTCACCCACTGAGTATTTCAAAGCCGCGGCACGCAAGTGCTCGCGGCTTTTCTTATGTGCGGATCCCACGACAGGGAAACTCAATTCACTTCACAGAGACAGGCTACAACCTCTATCTCCAGCAGTACCCCGCGTGGAAGCCCCATGACCGCTACGGTTGAGCGGGCCGGCTTATGACTGGAAAAATAACGGCCATAGACCTCGTTCACCGCGCCAAAATCGTTCATATCAGCCAGAAAGACCGTTGCCTTGACTACCTCATTCAGGCTTGTTCCCGCCGCTGCAAGGACAGCCGTGATATTTTCCATCACCTGTTCTGCCTGTCTGCGAATGTCACCGGCGACTACCTCACCGGAAGCCGGGTCCAGGGGTATCTGTCCGGAACAGAACAGAAGGTTTCCGGCCTGTACGGCCTGCGAGTATGGTCCGATGGCTGCCGGGGCCTGAGCGGTGCTGATTGTCTTCAGTTTCATTGCTTTATCCTTTCTACCTTGATTACACCCTTTACCTTCATAATCGCGTTCATAACCTTTTGCAGGTGGGCCAGGTCATTGACATTTACCTCAAAGGTGTTTTCTCCGCGTTGATCGATCGTACTCTGTATGTGGGCGCTGGCGATATTTGCTTCGCTGTTGGTGATGGCCATGGTGATATTGGCCAGGATACCCTTGACGTCATGGCAGATGACCTTGATTTTGACAGGCAGCACAGAAGATTTGCCCTTGTTCCATGCCACGTCGATGCGGCGTTCCGGATCGCTCTCAAGAGCCAGCTTGCAATCCGCGGTGTGGATCGTTACACCCTTGCCACGCGTAATGAAACCGATAATCTCGTCACCGGGTACCGGATTGCAGCACTTGCCGAAGCGTACCAGTACGTCGTCAACGCCACTGATTTCCACGGCACTGGATGACCTTCCCTTGAGCTTGTTGATAACGGCGGCCAGGCGCGATTCCTTGTGTTCCGCGCGCTCCTGGATCTTCTCATGGGGGAGGATCTTACCGATAATCTGTCCGGGTGAAATCTTGCCGTAGCCCACCGCGGCCAACAGGTCATCGTCACCAGCAAAACCGAATTCGGCTGCAATCTTCTTGAAATCTCCGCTCTTCTGAATCTTCTGAAGATTGACGGAATATTTCCGGAAATCTTTTTCACATATCTCGCGACCCAGGACGACGCTTCGTTTGCGCTCCTCGGTCTTGATCCAGGTGCGGATCTTGTTGCGGGCGCGTGAACTCTTGACTATCTTGAGCCAGTCCTTGCTGGGGGTGTGGTGAGGAGATGTAATGACTTCAACAATATCGCCGTTTTTGAGCTCGTATTTGAGGGGCACCAGCTTGCCGTTGACCTTGGCCCCGACGCAGCGATGGCCGACATCGGTATGGACGCTGTAGGCGAAGTCGATCGGTGTTGATCCCTTGGGGTACCCCTTTACGTCTCCCTTCGGGGTAAAGACGTAGACCTCTTCCGGGAATAGGTCGACCCGGACCGAATCCATGAATTCCCGGGAGTCCTGCAGTTCCTGCTGCCATTCCAGCAACTGCCGCAACCAGGCAAATCGCTTGACATCCTTCTCGTCATAGCCCTTGCCCTCCTTGTACTTCCAGTGGGCAGCAATACCGGCATCAGCAACACTGTGCATCTCGTGGGTGCGTATCTGCACCTCCATGCGATCACCATGAGGGCCGATAACGGTCGTGTGCAGCGACTGGTACATATTGCCCTTGGGCATGGCTATGTAATCCTTGAAACGACCCGGAATCGGTTTCCAGGAAGAGTGGATCACGCCAAGGACTTCGTAGCACTCGCGCAGGTCATTCACCAGGATGCGGATGGCAATCAGGTCATAGATCTCTTCAAACTCAACATTGCGCTTCTCCATCTTGCGATAGATGGAATACAGGTGTTTGCTGCGCCCGGAGACCTCACCCCTGATATCGTGAGCCACCAGCTTATCAATGATGATCGCCTTGGCCTCTTCGACAAAGGCCTCGCGTTCCTGCTTCTTGAGGGAAATCTTGCGGACCAGCTCAAAGTAGATTTCGGGATTGAGGTAGCGGAACGAGAGGTCTTCCAGTTCGACCTTGATCCAGGATATCCCCAGGCGGTTGGCGATGGGTGCGTAGATATCCATCGTCTCGCGTGAAATGGTGCGCTGCTTCGATTCCGGCTGGAACTCCAGGGTGCGCATGTTGTGCAGACGGTCGGCCAGTTTCACCAGAATGACGCGGATATCGTTGGCCATGGCCAGCAGCATCTTGCGGAAGTTTTCGGCCTGGCTTTCCTCTTTGGTCTTGAAGTGGATCTTGCTGATCTTGGTAACACCGTCGACCAGCAGCGCCACCTCTTC
>JAJYBH010000117.1 GCA_021779135.1 Deltaproteobacteria bacterium | reverse complement strand
CAAGCTCGGCCTGGACGCCATGATCGTCAACCCCATGCCGCTTTTGCGGGAAAAAAACCTGCTGTAGGGGCGCCCCCGTGTGGGCGCCCTCGGTGGCATATGCGATAAACGGGCAGCGATAAGCGGGCAGCGATAAACGGGCAGCGATAAACGGGCAGCGATAAACGGGCAGCCACATGGGGCTGCCCCTACAAGGAAAAATGAATGTCAAGAATAGGCGTATTCATCTGCCACTGCGGCGAGAACATATCCCGGACCGTCGACGTCGAGCGGGTCGCGCAACAGGTCGGGCGACTGCCCGGCGTAGCCTTCTCCACCGACTACAAGTACATGTGCTCCGACCCCGGCCAGAACCTGCTCAAGAACACCATCCGCGAGCAGAAGCTCACCCACGTGGTCGTCGCCGCCTGCTCCCCGCGCATGCACGAGCGGACCTTCAGAAAAGCCGTCGAAGCCGCCGGCCTGAACCCCTTCCTGTGCGAGATGGCCAACATCCGCGAGCACTGCTCCTGGGTCCACGAGGATAAAGAAGAGGCCACCGTCAAGGCGGTCGAGATCGTCGGCATGATGGTCGAGCGGGTCAAGAAGAACCGCGTCCTGCCGACCATTACCGTACCGGTCACCAAGCGTTCCCTGGTCATCGGCGGCGGCATCGCCGGCATCCAAGCCGCCCTGGACATCGCCGACTGCGGCCACGAGGTGGTCCTGGTCGAGCGCGAGCCCTCCATCGGCGGCCACATGGCTCAACTCTCCGAGACCTTCCCGACCCTGGACTGCTCCCAGTGCATCATGACCCCCAAGATGGTCGACGTCGCCAACCACCCCAAGATCAAGCTCTACACCTGGTCCGAGATCGAGCTGGTCGAAGGCTACATCGGCAACTTCCAGGTCACCATCAAAAAGAAGGCCCGCTCGGTCGATGAAGACAAATGCACCGGCTGCGGGGTCTGCATGGAGAAGTGCCCGGTCAGGAAGATCCCCAACAAGTTCGACTGCAACCTGGGGATGCGCCCGGCCATCTACGTCCCCTTCCCCCAGGCCGTCCCCAACACCCCGGTCATCGACCGCGAGAACTGCATCAAGTTCAAGACCGGCAAATGCGGCCTCTGCCAGAAGGTCTGCGGCCCGGGTGCCGTGGACTACGAGCAGGAAGACCGCCTGATCGTCGAAGCGGTCGGCGCCATCGTCGTAGCCACCGGCTTCGACCTCTACACCATCGACGAGAAACCCAAGGGCTCCATGATCAAGGGCTACGGCGAATTCGGCCACGGCAAGATCCCCGACGTCATCGACGGCATGACCTTCGAGCGCCTGGCCTCGGCCTCCGGCCCGACCGGCGGCCGGATCCTGCGCCCCTCGGATGGCAAGGAACCGAAACAGATCGTCTTCATTCAATGCATCGGCTCGCGGGCCAGGGAGAAAGGCATCTCCTACTGCTCCAAGGTCTGCTGCATGTACACCGCCAAGCACACCATGCTCTACCACCACAAGGTCCACGACGGCCAGGCCTACGTCTTCTTCATGGACGCCCGCACCCCGGGCAAGAGCTACGACGAATTCTGGCGCCGATCGATCGAAGAGGAAGAAGCGGTTTACATCAGGGGCATGGTCTCGCGCCTCTACCAGAAGGGTGACAAGATCGTGGTCCAGGGCAGCGACATCGCCGTCGGCGTCCAGGTCGAGATCGAGGCCGACATGGTCGTCCTGGCCACCGCTGTCCAGCCGCAGAAGGGGGCCGACACCCTGGCCCAGAAGCTGGGCATCTCCTACGACAAGTACAACTTCTACTCCGAGGCCCACGCCAAGCTGCGTCCGGTGGAATGCGCCACGGCCGGCATCTACCTGGCCGGCGCCTGCCAGGGTCCCAAGGACATCCCCGAGACCGTCTCCCAGGCCTCGGCTGCTGCGGCCAAGGTCATGGCGCTCTTCTCCAAGGACAAACTGGAGCGGGAGCCGATCGTGGCCAGAGTGCGCGAAGCGGGCTGTGTGGGCTGCTTCGCCTGCAAAAAGGTCTGCGCCTACGGCGCCGTGGAGGAGAAGGAGATCCGCGACCGCCAGGGCAACCTGATCAAGGTCGTGGCCTACGTTAACCCGGGCGTCTGCGGCGGCTGCGGCACCTGCCAGGCCACCTGTCCGTCGAAATCGGTGGAACTGGATGGCTATACTGACGAACAGATTGTTGCCATGATAGAAGCATTATAAAGGCTATCTCACGCAGAGACGCAGAGGAGCGCAGAGAAAACCAGGATTAAAAGCTTAAAGTCTTTGCGGTTAAACCATAAATCTTTTTTTGACTTTCTCTGCGGTTCTCTGCGGCTCTGCGTGAGACCGGTTTTAGATTTTAGATAAGGAAGTTCCATGCACCCTGACAAACCCAAACACGCCTTCGAACCCAAGATCATCGCCTTCGTCTGCACCTGGTGCACCTACGCCGGGGCCGACCTGGCCGGCACCTCGCGCATGCAGTATCCGCCCAACGTGCGGGTCCTCAAGTTCCCCTGCACCGGCCGCATCGACCCGGTCTTCATCCTGAAAGCCTTCCAGCAGGGCGCCGACGGGGTGCTGGTCTCCGGCTGCCATCCGGGCGACTGCCACTACATCGCCGGCAACTTCCACGCCCGCCGCCGCTTCGCCGTCTTCCGCAAGCTCCTGGAGTTCGTCGGTGTGGATCTCAACCGCCTGCAGTTCTCCTGGGTCTCGGCCGCCGAAGGGGGCAAGTGGGTCGAGGTGGTCACCGAGCTGACCGAGAAGGTGCGTGCCATGGGACCGATGAGCGAATTCAAGGAACTGGCCCTGGAAGAGCAGTGGTCCGGGGCGATCAACACAGCGGAATTGAAGGAAGCTTACAACCAAATCTAAAGGCATTTGCCACAGAGGACACAGAGGACACAGAGAACACAGAGAAATTCAAAGACTTAAAATCGAGGGGAAAAGCAAAAGGCTTCTAAGGATTTGTCTTCGGTTTTTAACCCCCAAAAGAATTTAAGTTTCTGTTTTCTCATAAGGTTTTGGTTTCCTCTGTGTACTCTGTGCCCTCTGTGGCTAAAAGGTTTTTATGACACCAATCGACACATCCATCTACGCCGCCGTTAGCGCAGCCATCCGGGCTGAGGCTCAGCGCATCCTCACAGAAGGACAGGTTTCGGCCGTTGTCGGCTACACCGCCGCCCGCAGGAAGGGCTCGGCCCAGCCGGTCGTGATCACCGACGCCAACGATGCGGCCAGGCTGATCTTCACCCCGGCCTGCGTCAACAACCTGGCGGTCTACCTGACCAAGGCCAAGAAGGAGATCCCCAAAAAGGGCCGGATCGGCATCGTGGTCAAGGGGTGCGACCTGAAGGCCCTGACCGGACTGATGGGGGAATCGCAGCTCAAACGCGAGGATCTGTACCTGATCGGGGTGCCCTGCGCCGGGGTGCTGGCCTCCACCTTCGACCCCGCCCGGGAGCTGACCGCGGACAGCATCGCCCCCAAGTGCAGCGAGTGCGACGCCCACCTGCCCCAGGGGTGCGACTTCCTGCCGCCCCAGACACCGGCCACCCCTGCGCTGGACAGGAAATACGCCGCCGAGATCGCCCGCCTGGAGGCCTTGACGCCCCAGGAGCGCTGGGCCTACTGGAAGGAACAGTTCGCCAAGTGCATCAAGTGCTACGCCTGCCGCCAGGTCTGCCCGTTCTGCTTCTGCGAGCAGTGCCTGTGCGACCGGAACAAGCCGCAGATGGTGGAGACCACCCCCCGGCCGGCCGGCAACACCGCCTGGCACATCGTCCGCGCCATGCACCTGGCAGGGCGCTGCGCCGGCTGCGCCGAGTGCGAGCGGGTCTGCCCGATGGACATCCCGCTGAACCTCTTGAACCGCAAGATGGCCAAGGAGCTGAAGGAGCTCTACGACTACGAAGCCGGCTTTGAGGTCAATGACAAGGGACCGCTGACGAGCTTTACCGAGAAGGATGACCAATCGTTTATCAAGTAAGGATGCCGATGCAAAAGTACATCTCCCAACACAACCTGAATACCCTGCTGGACAAGCTGATCGCCGCCGGCACCCGCGTGGTCGCCCCGCGCATGAACACCGGCACGCCGCTCTATGAGCCGCTGACCAGCTCAAGCGAGATGATCACGGACCAGTTGCCGCGCCGCTCGGCCAAGGAGGCCTTCTTCCCGGTCTGCGAAGACATCATGACCTACGAGAAGGAGGGGCAGAAGGTCTCGGTCAGCGATATCGATCCGGCCCGCTTCCCCGAGACGGTGCTGGTGGGCGTGCGTCCCTGCGACGCAGCCGCCATCCCGGTGCTGGACGCGGTCTTCTCCTGGGACTACAAGGACGAGTTCTTCCTGGAGCGAAGACGAAAGACCACCATCGTGGGTCTGGCCTGCACCACCGCCGACGATGCCTGCTTCTGCAGCGCCGTGGGGCTCTCCCCGGCCGAAACCAAGGGGAGCGACCTGTTCCTGACGCCTCTGGAAGGTGGCGGCTATGCCTGCGAAACATTCAGCGAAAAGGGTGAGACGCTGATCGCCAATCACCCGGAACTGTTCAGCGAACCGAACAACGCCCCGCCCCTGCCGCTGGCCCAGCCCCAGACGGAGAAGTTCGACCTGAAACGGGTCAAGGCCTGGCTGGACGAGCACTTCGAGGACCCCTCCTGGGACTCTATCGCCACCCGCTGCGTCGGCTGCGGGGCCTGCGCCTTCGTCTGCCCGGCCTGCCACTGCTTCGATATCGTCGACGAGGGGACCGAGAAGGCCGGCACACGCCGCAAGAACTGGGACGCCTGCGGCTTCTGGAAGTTCACCCACCACGCCTCGGGCCACAACCCGCGTGACCAGCAGCC
This sequence comes from Deltaproteobacteria bacterium, assembly GCA_021779135.1. GTDB lineage: Bacteria > Desulfobacterota > Desulfuromonadia > Geobacterales > Pseudopelobacteraceae > CAIPTY01. The sequence continues at coordinate 4,347 of JAJYBH010000117.1, read as the reverse complement.
CAAGCGCTACCGAAACCGCATCATGCACAAGTTCAAGTACTACGACGACAAGTTCGGCCAGACACTCTGCAGCGGCTGCGGCAGGTGCATCCGGGTCTGCCCGGTCGGGATCGATATCGCTGCCATCGTGGACGAGATCGGTAAAAAATAAGGATGAATTATGAAGGATGAATTGAACTGCGCAAGAAGCAGAATCAGCCTGATATTTTCATAATTCAAAATTCATAATTCAAAATTCAAAATTGGATTCTACCATGTGCGACAACACCAATAAAAACATCTACCTCCCCTACCTGGCGACCGTCGCGGAGATCATCGACGAGACCCCGGACGTACGCACCCTCAAGCTGGTCTTCCAGGACGAACAGGTCCGGGAGAGCTTCGCCTTCCGGGCCGGGCAGTTCGGCGAGTACTCGGCCTTCGGGGCCGGGGAATCGACCTTCTGTATCGCCTCGTCACCGACCCGCAAGGGGTTCATCGAGTGCTGCTTCCGCTCGGTGGGGCGGGTGACCGAGGAGCTGCGCCGCCTGGAGGTGGGTGACACCATGGGGGTGCGCGGACCCTACGGCAATTCCTTCCCCATCGAGGAGTTCTACGGCAAGAACCTGGTCTTCGTGGCCGGGGGCATCGCCCTGCCCCCCTTGCGGACCCTGATCTGGAACTGCCTGGACCTGCGCGACAAGTTCGGTGATATCACCATCGTCTACGGGGCACGGACCGAGAGCGATCTGGTCTACAAGCGCGAATTGCAGGAATGGCAAGAACGTGCGGACGTACGACTGGTTAAGACGGTTGATCCGGGCGGCAACGGCCCCGAGTGGGACGGCCGGGTCGGTTTCGTGCCGACCATCTTGGAGGAGGCGGCGCCATCGGCGGAGAACACCATCGCCCTGGTCTGCGGCCCGCCGGTCATGATCAAGTTCACCCTGCCGGTGCTGGAGAAGCTCGGCTTTAGCGACGAGCAGGTCTACACCACCCTGGAGAACCGGATGAAGTGCGGCCTGGGCAAGTGCGGCCGCTGCAACGTGGGTAACGTCTACGTCTGCAAGGATGGACCAGTCTTTACCGCCAAACAGGTCAAGGCCATGCCGGTGGAGTTCTGAGATGGCCGCCCGCTGCACCCCTGATACCCACGAAAGTCCGGTCTACAAACCGGACTTTTTCGTTACCTGCCCGCGAAACCCTTGGCACAAAAATGAAGCGCAGGTATACTCCACAACACTCGGCTACTCAAAGGGACTTCAGAATAGCAACATTGCCGGAGTTGCCGCCCGGTAGCGCCAAGACATCTTCGCGTCACAGGACAGTCGATGACCATGCCCCGCTCCATGTCAATACGCAACCAGCTCATTGTACTGATTATCCTGATGACGCTCCTGCCCCTGAGTATCATCATATATACCGCGGCGATACATCAGCAGCATGAGATAGATGAAGCGGTGGAATTGACCGCTTCGATGGCCAATCAAATCCGGAACAATCAGGATACCCTGCTTGCAGGTGCGGATCAGCTGGCGGCAACCGTGTCAATCCTGCCTGTCGTGAAACATCGCGATCCCGCGGCAGTAAATTCGCTGCTGGCCAAAATTGTCACAGCAAATCCGCAGTACAGCAACGTTATCATTGTCGATAGAACGGGCTCTCTCTGGGCCTCGGCGATCCCGACCAAAAACGCTTTTTCGTATGCCGATCGGAGATATTTCAAAGACGCCATCGCTTCGGGAATGGTGTCCTCCGGCGAATATGCGATCGGAAAAATATCGCCAATTCCCAACCTGAGTTTTGCCTACCCGATCAAGGACAGTTCCGGTGCTGTATCGGATGTCATGGCGGTCGTAATTTCGCTCGACAGATACAATCAACTGTTAAACAAGAGCAATACCACCCCCTCATGCTCGATTCTGATCGTTGACCACAAAGGCACCATCCTCCACTCATCCGCAGACCCCCGCCTGGTTGGCCGACAGGACCGGTCCGATTTATTGGCCAGGATGACCGCAAGCCCCAATAAAGGTACGTTCGAAGCCGACGACAATCTCGGCATCAGGCGCATCTTTTCCTATCAAAAACTGTGGCTGCCGGGCGAGTCCTCGCCATACATGTATATCCGCACCGGGTTGAAAAAGGATTACGTCCTGTCAAAGGCGCGCCATGATCTCATCCTCGGCGCCGGGACTCTGTTTCCAGCGATGCTTTTCATGCTCGGCATAGCTATCTGTTTCTGCAAACGGAACGTCCTGAACAAAATCTCGGCCCTGTTGGATGCCACGCAAAGAATCGCACACGGTGATCTGACCGTCAGAATTCCCGATCATGGTTCAGGGGGAGAACTGGACGAGCTGGGCTGGGCATTTAACGGTATGGCCCAAAGACTGCAACAGGCAGATGCTGCTCAGCGTGAAAACAAGAACATATTACGCCAGTCAGAAGAAAAGTTTTCAGCGGCATTCCACGCATCACCGGATGCGATTACCCTGACACTCCAGGGCGACGGGTCTTACCTGGAGGTTAATGAAGGATTTACTGCCATAACCGGTTACCTGCCGGAAGAAGCCATCGGAAAATCATCCACTGGACTGGGTATTTGGGTTAATCCGCAGGATCGGGTTCAGCTCCTGCGCGAACTCCAGGAGAATGGCATTGTCAAAAACAAGGAATTCCAACTCAGGCGTAAGGATGAGACCATTCGAACTGCGCAGATGTCGGTACGCATCATAGAAATCAAGGGCGAGCAATGCCTTCTCGGCATCACGCGTGATATCTCGGAATACAAACACCTGCAAAACGAACTCATCAAGACCCAGAAACTGGAGTCCATCAGTGTCCTGGCTGGTGGCATCGCCCACAATTTCAATAATGTCCTGACGGGAGTCATCGGCTACATCTCATACGCCAAGAAAAATATCGGGGATACGAACAAGGTAATGCAACTGTTGGAATCAGCTGAAAAGTCTTCCTACCGTGCAGCCGAACTTGCCCGACAACTCTTGAAGTTTTCTCAAGCCGGCCCCCCGGTCCGAAAACCTGTTTCAGTAGAAAATCTCATCAAGGAGTCAGTCTCGCTTTTCCTGAGCGGCTCAAACGCCACCGGCAACATTGCCTGCGCTTCACACCATACAATACTTGCCGACTGCCAGCAGATCAGCCAGGCTTTTAACAACATCGTCCTTAATGCCGTTCAAGCCATGCCGGATGACGGTGTCCTGCAGGTTCGAGTTGACTGCCTCCCACTGGATAAAGGCAACAGATACACACTGAATCCGGGAAATTATGTGAAAATTGTGTTCGAGGACAACGGGTGTGGAATTAAGAAAGAGGATTTGAGCAAGGTTTACGACCCTTACTTCACTACCAAGGACAGCGGGACCGGCCTCGGATTGAGCACCACGCATTCTATAATCAGCAAGCATGGCGGCTATATAGACATCGCATCGGAACCCGGAGCGGGAACAACCGTTAGCGTAATACTCCCCTCCTCTCCTGACACCGCGGCGTTTGACGAGAATGCACGGGAAACGCTACGTATCGATTAGTCCCGCTATTTACCACCTAAGAGCTCTTCTATCCGCTTGAGATCAAAGCCCTCAATGATTCGGCCATTAATGATAAAGGTCGGCGTAGCATTGACCTTGTTTTTTTTGGCTATTTCAAGTTGTTCTGCCTGCAACCTTATACCTTCCGGAGTTATTGGCAGATTTTGGACGGAATCCATCCTACCCGACATGACATCATGGTAGGCCTTGGCCTTGTCCGGCATGGACAGGACAAATTGCGCCCTTTCGCGGGCTTTGGGATGCCGGGCCAGCGGGTAAAAGAAAACATGAATGGTGACGTCCGACCGGCCTTCAAAATACTTGGAAGCCTTGCGGCAGAATGGGCAGTCGGGGTCAGTAAACTCTACAACGGTTTTAGGACCGGAACCGATGGTTATGGCCTTGCTGAAATCTAACTCCGCAGCCCCCGCCGGATGAATGACGGCGAAAGCTAAAGCCAGTATCACTAAAATGATGTGTTTAATGTTCATGAGTGACCCTCCGACGTAAATTTGACGCACGGCGTAGCTCCTGGATAGCATGGCAAGAGTATGATGAACTCGCTGCCAGCTCCGGCTTCGCTTTCTGCCCAGATGATGCCGTTGAAACTCTCGATCGCCATTTTGCAGAATGCCAGCCCGAGTCCCGCACCGCCCCGCTCTTGGCCATCGGCGTTATGCGACTGCCTGTAACGTTCAAAGATATGATCCAGGTCTTCATGGGGAATTCCACCTCCGTTATCCTTGACGCTGATGCGGATGAAACAGTTCCTGTTTGCAAATCCGGCCGGAGGTGCGAAATACACGGGGATGCG
>JAJYBH010000017.1 GCA_021779135.1 Deltaproteobacteria bacterium | reverse complement strand
CGGCACGTCATGCTGTTTTTCGCCGATCTTTTCGGGCTGGAGGATACCTATAACGCGCCGGGTACACAGACGGAGGACAACTGGACCCTGCGGGTGCCGCAGGATTTCGGCCGCTGCTACGAAGAGGGCCGGCGGCGGGGAGAGGCGCTCAACCTGCACGCGGTGCTGGCCCTGGCCCTGAGGGCGCGCGCGGACATTGACTGTCAGGAGCTGATTGCTCGGCTGGAGGCCGGGGCGGGTTGGACGATTGATTAAGGGAGCTAATCGCCGCCATCCTTCCTCCGCCCCGGCCACCAGCGGTCGATCAGTTCCGCGGCCGCATCCTTCCCCCCCAGCCCGAAGGCCAGCGCCAGGGCAAAGACGACCCCGGCCAGGATGATCAGGAAGCTCTGCCGGACGATATCCCCACCCACGTTGACCTGATCCAGTGCGACCAGCACGACAAAGGTCATGATGGCGTACTGCGCCAGTTTGCCCAGCAGGTCGGAATCCTGGATGGCGATGTTTTTAGAGTAGGTGACTACCGCGTTGCCGACAAAGCGCGCGAAGTACGCGCCAAAGGCGAGTATCAGAAGGGCCACGATGACCTTGGGCACGAACAGCACCACCTCCCCCAGCAGCCCGGTGATATAGGTCAGCCCCAGGCTGTTGAAGGCGATAATCAGGGCGGCCAGGATGACCAGCCAGTAGATCAGCAGGGCGATGATGCCGGTGGTATCGGTCTGGATGCCGCCATGGTCCAGGAAATCCTCCAGGCCGGCGCGCTCGGTGAGGATGTTGAAGTTGATCGCGCGCAGGCCCTTGATGATCGCAAACCTGGCGAGCTTGGCCAGCATCCAGCCGGCGAGCAATACCCCGATCGCCAGCGCGAGCTTGGGCAGGAATCCGGCAATCTGATGCAGGAACGCCTGGACCGGTTCGAGCATGATGTCGACATTTTCCATTTCAGTCTCCTTTTGATTGAAGCGCGTTGCCCGTCTCCGCCTCCGGCGCGAGCCCGCACAGGGTCAGGACGCCTTGCAGGGGGACGTTGATCCAGCCCGGGCGGTTTCCAACCTCATAGCGCAGCTCGTAGAGCGCCTTTTCCAATTCGAACAACTCTACCAACCCCCGCATTTCGGCAAAGTCCTCATACAGGCCACTATCGCGCGAGGTCTCCTCGTAGGCGCGCAGGAACATCCGGCGCGCTTCGTCGGCCCAGGCCCGCGCGAGCGGCGCCAGCCTGACCCGGTCTGCATCGCTGTACGTATCGCGCAGCAGGGCGCTCCAGCGGGCATAATCGAAGGAGCGCAGCATCCCGGCAACGTCGCGCAGGGCTGAATGCTTGGCGCGGCGCTCCGCCAGCGACCGCGCCGGTTCTCCCTCGAAGTCGATGATAATGAAATCGTTGCTGCTCACCAGCACCTGTCCCAAGTGGTAGTCGCCATGGTAGCGGGTCTTGATGCACGGTCCCGCGGGCATGCCGCAGGCCTCGATCCGTTCAAGCAGCCGTTGCCGCTGTTCCAGAAGCGCGCATGTATTTGCCTGCGCCGCCGGGGGGAACTGGGACTGGTGCTGCTCCAGCAGCGCGAGCGTGGCAAGGGCATCGTCATGCACGCGCCGTTTCCAGTCAACGAGGTCACCGGGCGCCAGCGGTTCGGGATCGAAGGCCGGGTCGCCCGTGCGAAGTGCGAGCGCCTTGTGCAGCTCTGCGGTGCGAGTGCCGAGGGTATGTACCAGCGAAAGGTAGGCACCGTGGATATCCGCCGGTGTGTCGGCCGTCGAGGAGAGCAGGTTCTCGAAGGTACGATCGAGGTAGTCGAGCGTGTACGACCAGCCGTCCCCCTGGTTGGCGACCTGGCCCTGCAGGAGGGCCAGGCAGGTCAGCGTACCATCTGCAGCGATGTACTCCATCGCCCCGGCCACCGGCACGCAATTGCTGAAATGCGCAACATCGGTCAGAAAGCGGCCCACCTCGAATTCGGGGTTCACCCCGGCCCGCAGGTTCCGGTATCCCTTGAGGAACAGGCGGTCACCCAGCATCACTGCGGTATTGCTGCCCTGGAACTTGGGACGCTCAATCGGCAGGCTGGCGATGGTATCTCCGGCCAGGCCGGCACAGGCCGTGGTCATGGTAAAGCGCAGTCTGCCCTGCGCGCAGGCCACTTCGCTTCCGGCGATGATGGCCGCCACTACCGCGCCACAGAACGCCTCGTCGGCGAAGGCGTCCGCCAGTACGCCAACCTGCGACTGCTGGCGTATCCGCGCCAGCGTCGCGGCGGCCAGCGCGCGCACCTGCTCTTCGTCGCTGTCGCCCCAGGCCAGGGCCATCGGCAGGAAGTACGAGCTCTGACCGGAGTCCGTCTCGACCTGCAGCAGCGTCATCAGCCAGGGAGAGTTGTCCGGCCCCCACTGGACCCAGTCTTGTAAGGAGGCGCGCTTGATCGGCACGCCCTTGGCCGCGTACCAGCGCTGTGCGGCTATGTAACGCGGCAGTGTCTCGGTTTCAAACTGCGCGCGCAGCTTCTCCGCCATGCGGATGCGCCAGGGCACGACGCGGTCGCGGAAAAAGCTGGTCCAGCCGTCGAACAGCACCAGTACCGGCAGTTCTTCCGGCGCCAGGCGCTCTTCGTGCCAGTGCGGCACCTCGACGTCGACGGCCAGGCGGAACCAGTAGAAGCCGCAGGCGGGCAGGGTCAGCAGATAGGGCAACTCGCCGATGGGCGGAAAGGGGGTGCGCCCCATCATCTCCAGCGGCACGCGGCCGCGATAGCGCGCCAGGTCCAACTCGACCGGCTGCGCCGAGCGGCCCAGGTTGGCGACGCACAGGATCGTCTCCTCGTCGTACTCGCGCAGGTAGGCCAGAATCTTGCGGTTGCCGGGGCTGAGGAACGACAGCCGCCCGCGCCCGAAGGCCTTGCTGCCCTTGCGCACCGTCAGCATGCGCCGCATCCAGTTGAGCAGTGAGGACTGGTCGCGCGACTGCGCCTCCACGTTGACGGCCTCGTAACCGTAGACCGGGTCCATGATCGGCGGCAGATACAGCCGCTGCGGGTCGGCGCGCGAGAAGCCGGCATTGCGGTCCGGACTCCACTGCATCGGCGTGCGTACGCCGTCGCGATCGCCGAGGAAGATATTGTCACCCATGCCGATCTCGTCGCCGTAGTAGATGATCGGCGAACCGGGCATCGACAGCAGCAGGCTGTTCATCAGTTTGATGCGCTCGCGGTCGTTCTCCATCAGCGGCGCGAGCCGGCGGCGGATGCCGAGGTTGATGCGGGCGCGCGGGTCGGCGGCGTACATGCGGTACATGTAGTCGCGCTCCTTGCTGGTCACCATCTCCAGGGTCAGTTCGTCGTGGTTGCGCAGGAAGATCGCCCACTGGCAGTTTTCGGGGATCTCCGGCGTCTGCTTCATGATCTCGACCACCGGGTGGCGGTCCTCCTGCGCGATCGCCATGTAGATGCGCGGCATGAGCGGGAAGTGGTAGGCCATATGGCACTCGTCCCCCTCCCCGAAGTACTCGCGCACGTCCTCCGGCCACTGGTTCGCTTCGGCCAGCAGCAGGCGGTTCTTGTAGTGGGCATCGACCGCCGCCCGGATCTGGCGGATGACGGCGTGCGTCTCCGGCAGGTTCTCGTTGCTGGTGCCCTCACGCTCGCACAGGTAGGGAATCGCATCCAGCCGGAAGCCGTCCACACCCATGTCGAACCAGAAGCGCATGACGCGGATGATCGCCTTGAGCACCTTGGGATTGTCGAAATTCAGGTCCGGCTGGTGGCTGAAGAAACGGTGCCAGTAGTAGGCCTTGGCGACCGGGTCCCAGGTCCAGTTGGACGTCTCGGTGTCGGTAAAGATGATGCGTGTACCGTCGTACTTCCGGTCGTTGTCGCTCCAGACGTAGAAATCGCGCTTGGAGGAGCCGGCCGGAGCCCGGCGCGCGGCCTGGAACCAGGGGTGCTGGTCCGAGGTGTGGTTCACGACCAGTTCGGTAATCACCCGCAGGCCGCGCCGGTGCGCCTCGCGCATCAGTGTGCGCAGGTCGTTGCGGGTGCCGTACTGCGGGTTCACGTTGTGATAATCGGCGACATCGTAGCCGTCGTCCTTCATCGGCGATGGGTAGAAGGGGAGCAGCCAGATGGTGTTCACGCCCAGGTCGCGGACGTAATCGAGCTTTTCGATCAGCCCGGGGAAATCGCCCATACCGTCGTCGTTGGCGTCGAAGAAGGCCTTGACGTGCAACTGGTAGACAACGGCGTCCTTGTACCAGAGTGCCTCGTCCGGCGCGCCCTGCTGCTGCGCCTCTCCGGGAGACTGCCTGACCGCTTTGTTCATCGTGGCTCCATATTTTACAGGAAATAGTCGAAATTGTGTTCGGTGCGCACCTTGCGCCGCAGGGCGAAGAGGTGCGCGGGCGCGCGCTGCGGATCGATCCGGACGAAGTTGCGCGGGCCGCTCCAGAGAAAACGCGCGCCGGAAAGCAGGTCGTGCATCTGGTAGGTCGTATGCGCGTCGATGCCGAGCGCTTCCAGGTCGAGCTCGACCCAGCCGGAGTGTACGTGGTGCGGGTCGAGGTTGACCACGACCACGACTAGATTCTCCCGATCGGCGTTTGACTTGGCATAGCAGAGCAGGCTGTCGTTATCGACCGGGAAGAAGCGCAGCGATGCATCCGACTGCAGCGCGGGGTTGTCGCGGCGCGCGCGGTTCAGGCGGGCGATCACATCCGCCAGGCTCTGCGGCGCCCCACGGTTCCAGTCGCGGATCTGGTATTTCTCGCTGTCCAGGTAATCCTCGCTTCCGGGGGTGTGCGGGGTCGCTTCGAGCAGCTCGAAGGCCGGTCCGTAGATGCCGTAACTGGCTGCCAGCGTGGCCGCCAGCACCAGGCGCACGATGAAGGCGGGCCGACCGCCGAATTGCAGGTACTCGTTGAGAATATCCGGGGTATTCGGCCAGGCATTGGGACGGAAGTAGTCGCGCCCCTCACCCCGGGTGAGTTCGGTGAAGTATTCGATGAGCTCGTGCTTGGAGTTGCGCCAGGCGAAATAGGTATAGGACTGGGTGAATCCCAGCTTGGCCAGGCGGTGCATGACCTTTGAACGCGTGAAGGCCTCGGCCAGGAAAATCGTATCCGGATATGCGCGCTTCAACTCGGCGATCAGCCATTCCCAGAAGGGGAAGGGCTTGGTGTGCGGATTGTCGATGCGGAAGATCCGCACCCCCTCGCCTGCCCAGAAGCGGACCACACCGGCCAGCTCCTGCCACAACCCGCGCCAGTCGTCCGATTCGAATTCGAACGGGAAGATGTCCTGATACCTCTTGGGCGGGTTCTCGGCATACTGCACCGTGCCGTCGGGTCGCCAGCGGAACCATTCGGGGTGCGCCGCGACCCAGGGGTGATCCGGCGCGCACTGGAAGGCGATATCCAGGGCCAGTTCCAGACCCTGCGCGTGTGCGCCGGCAACCAGCCGCCGGAAGTCTTCGAGCGTACCCAGCTCAGGGTGCAGCGCCGTGTGGCCGCCCTCGGTCGAGCCGATGGCCCAGGGACTGCCGACATCATCGGGACCCGCCGCCAGCGAGTTGTTGGCCCCCTTGCGGTTGACGCGCCCGATCGGATGGATGGGGGGGAAGTACAGGACGTCGAAACCCATTTTTGCAATGTCGGGCAGGAGGGCTTCGCAGTCCCGGAAGGTGCCGTGGCGCCCCGGCTCGCGAGACGCAGAGCGTGGGAACATTTCATACCAGGCGGAGAAGCGGGCGCGCTCGCGGTCCACCACCAGCGGAAACTCGACCGGGTGGGTGCTGGCCAGGCGCCGGTCCGGGTAGAGCCCGGCCAGGACGCCAAGGTTCGCGTCAAGCCCGCACGACTTGAGCGCCGCCGTATCGGTGACAGAGCGCAGGCGGGCCGCCCAATCATTGAGACTCTTGCGGTCTTTCCCCCGGGCCCGCTTGGCAGCAGCTTCGATGAGGCCGGCGCCGACCTGGGCCGCGATGCGCAGGTCTTCCTCCTCGATGCGCCGCGCGAAATCGTGGCGCCAGGAAAGGAAATGGTCCACCCAGGCGCTGATCGTGTAGCGGTAACGTCCGAGGGCCGCCGCCGTGAAGCTGCCGCGCCAGCGATCATTGCCCAGCGGCGTCATGGGCGATTCGTGCCAGGTCTCCTCGTCCTCGCGACGCCAGAGCAGCAGGCAGGCCAGCGAGTCATGGCCGTCGGTGAAGCAGTCGGCCTCGACCACCACCCGGTCGCCGAGGATGCGCTTGGCCGCGAAGCGCCCGTTGTCCACCGAGGGGCTAACGCCCTCGATCACCGCTCTCCGGCGCCCGTCACTCATATCCAGGCCGGATTTAGTCATGCGTCACCTCGCAGGTGAACATCAGTGTAGATAGCGGCGGCAGCGTCAGCACCAGTGAATGGTAACGTCCGTGCACTGAAACCGGCGCAGAGTCGACGCCGCCCAGGTTCCCCATGCCGCTGCCGCCGTAGAGCGTCGCGTCGCTGTTGGCGATCTCGCGCCAGTAGCCTCCCGACGGCACTCCGACGATGTAATTGCCGCGCGGCACCGGCGTGAAGTTGCACACCACCAGCACCGGTGCGCCGCCGCCCCGCGGCAGGCGCAGGAAGGTCAGCACGCTCTGTTCGCTGTCATTGCAGTCCACCCATTCGAAACCGGACTTGTCGAAGTCCTGCTGATGCAGCGCGGGCTCGGCACGATAGAGACGGTTCAGGTCACTCACCCAGCGCCGCACCCCTTCATGTTCGGGCTGCTGGAGCAGATGCCACTCCAGGCTGCCTTCGTGCGACCATTCGCTCCGCTGGCCGAATTCACTCCCCATGAAGAGGAGCTTCTTGCCCGGGTGCCCCCACATATAGCCGTAGAGCAGGCGCAGGTTCGCGAACTGTTGCCAGGAGTCGCCCGGCATCTTGTTGATCAGCGAGCCCTTGCCGTAGACCACTTCGTCGTGCGACAGCGGCAGCAGGAAGTTCTCGAAAAAGGCATACCAGATCGAAAAGGTGAGCTGGCTGTGGTGGAACTTGCGGTGGACCGGGTCCTGGCTCAGGTACTTGAGCGTGTCGTGCATCCAGCCCATGTTCCACTTCAGGCCGAATCCGAGTCCGCCGAGATACACCGGCCGAGAGACCATCGGCCAGGAGGTCGATTCCTCGGCCATGGTCTGCACGTCGGGATGATCGCGGTAGACCGCCTGGTTCAGCAGGCGCAGGAATTCGACCGCCTCGATGTTCTCCCGGCCGCCGAAGCGGTTCGGCACCCACTCCCCCGGCTTGCGGCCATAATCCAGATAGAGCATGGAGGCGACGCCGTCCACCCGCAGACCGTCCACGTGGTAGCGGTCCAGCCAGTACAGGGCGCTGGAAACCAGGAAACCGCGCACTTCGTTGCGGCCGTAGTTGAAGACCTGGCTGGTCCATTCCGGGTGAAAGCCCTGCTTCGGGTCGGCGTGCTCGTAGAGGGCCGTGCCGTCGAAGTACACCAGTCCGTGTTCGTCGCTGGGGAAATGCGAGGGCACCCAGTCGAGGATGACGCCGATGCCGTGCTGATGCAGGGTGTCAATCAGGTACATCAGATCTTCGGGATCGCCGTAGCGTGCGGTCGGCGCGAAGTAACCGGTGGTCTGGTAGCCCCAGGAGCCGAAGAAGGGGTGCTCGGTGACCGGCATCAGCTCCACATGGGTGAAGCCCATCTCGCGCAGGTATGCGGCCAGCGGCTGGGCGATCTCGCGGTAGCCGGGGAAGCGGTTGGCCTCCTCGGGCACGCGCCGCCACGAACCCAGGTGCATTTCGTAGATCGACATGGGCGCATCGAGCGCATTGGCACTGCTGCGCGCCTCCATCCAGGCCGCGTCGCCCCATTCGTAATCGAGGTTCCAGGCGCGTGAGCCGGTTCGCGGCGGCGCTTCGGCGCAAAAGGCGAACGGGTCGGCCTTCTCTACCTGATAGCCGTTGAAGCGGGATTCGATGAAATACTTGTAGGCTTGCCCGTGCAGGACCCCTGGCACAAAACCCTCCCAGACCCCCGAACCGTCCTGGCGCTCGGAAAGTGGATGCGCACCTCGTTTCCATGCGTTCCAGTCGCCGATTGCCGAGACGCGCTCCGCATTGGGCGCCCACACGGTGAAATGCGCGCCGGCGACGCCGCTATGCCCGGCAAGCCGGCAGCCGAACTTTTCGTACAACCGTGAATGGGTGCCTTCCTTGAATAGGTAAATGTCCTGTTCGGTCATCATGGATGTAGTTCCTTTCAGGCCGTTTCAGTGCGGTCGAACCGTTCCAGCAGGGCCACCGGGTACACCGAGAGGATGTCTTTCAGCATCAGGCTAAGCTGGCCACCCTGTTGATCAAGGTTCAGGGATTCACCGGTAAATATATTGCGATATTGGCTTGAGGCGATATCGAACGGTTGAAGGATGCGGGTGTCTTGCCAGACGTCCGCACCCAGCGGGAGTCCGCTGTTGTCCCCGATCAACCGGCTGCAGAGGCGCGGCGCCACCACCAGGAACGAGCTGCCATTGACCGAGCGTTCGAATGCGCAGACATGCTCCTGAAAGGCCCCCTCCACAACGAGCGGCAGGTATCTGCCGCTTTCGAACAAGGCGCGGTTCTCCCTGCGGAAGTTAAGCGCCTTGCAGGTCAGGTGCATCTTGATGCGGCCGTCGTTGCGGGTAGCCACGACCTGGCGGGCCGTTTCCAGGGGCCCTGTGCCGGATTCCATTTGCTGCAGTTCATCCAGCAGCGCCATTCTCAGGTGGTAATCGACCGGCCGGCGGTTGTCAGGGTCAACCAGGCTGAAATCCCAGAGCTCATTGCCCTGGTAGAAATCAGGGATCCCCGGCGAGGTGATCTTGAGCAGGGTCTGGGACAGGGCATTGAATATTCCGCCGGCTGCGGTCAATCTCTGGAATGCCGCAAAATCGGAAAGAAAATTATTGTGGCGGGACTCCTTCAGGATCGAGTCGATGAAATACATCACCGCGTCCTCGTGCAGCGAGTTGGGGCTGATCCAACTGGTATGCACCTTGGCCTCCCGCATGGCCTTCAACATGTACTCCTTGATCCGGTCCCGAAAAAGGGCAAACTCGTCATCCTGAATGCTGCAGAAGGGCCAGGTGCCCACCAGCGTCTGGTAGAGCAGGTATTCCTCGTTGCGGCTCGGCGCCGGTTTGCCGTCGACAATCATCTTGACCCGGCGGTTCTGACGGCCCCAGCGGGAAAGGGCCTCGCGCCATTGCTCCGGAATTTCCGAGAGCACGTTGATCCTGGCCCGGACATCCTCGCTGCGCTTGGTGTCGTGGGTCGATGAGGCCAGCATGGCCAGCGGGCGGGACTTGCAGCGCTCGATGTTCTGGCCGTGGAAGGCCTCCAGGGTTATGCCGAAGCGCTCCGGGCTGCCTCCCACCTCGTTCAGGGAGACGAGACGGTTGTACAGGTAGAAGGCGGTGTCCTCGACCCCCTTGGCCATGACCGGGCTGGTGATCTGCTGAAAACGCTTCACAAAATCGAGCCAGGATTGCTTGTGCCGGTCGGGCATGGCATCCGGAAAATGGAGCAGGAGCACATCCCGGATGAAATCGAACACCGAGGCGCTGATGGCCGGGTTCTGCTTCTTGGCCCGGGCGATCGTTGCTTCGATGTACTGACGGTCCCGCTCCGGGACCTCGAAGCTGTTGATGTAGGTCCGGTAGACCGGGAAACAGGCGATCACCTCCACGATCGACTTGATCAGGCTGTTGAGGGTAAAGTCCCGGGTATGACGGTTCTGCTCGGAGATTCTGTTCAGGTAGTGGCCCAGCGTGTTGACCTCGCTCGACATGGAGACCTGCATGACCAGTTTCTTCTTGTCGTAGACGGCGAGCGGGAAGTCGACCCGGTGCTGCAGGAAGCGCGTGTACAGGGTTTCAAAGTCCTTGGCGTTCGAGGTGTCCACAAACAGGCCGTTGACCTGATTGGCATAGTCGTAGCCGGTGGTGCTGAAGACCTGCCAGCTGTCCGGCAACCGCTCGGATTTGAGGAGGATCTTTTCACCGAGGATGTAGAACGGCTTGAAGGAAGGGTCCGCGGCAACGATCTGGTCATATTTCGCCCGGGCCGCGGCCCGGGCCTCATCCACAGCATTGCCGGCCTCGTCGGCGTCGCTGTACATGCGGACGAAACAGCCCGATTGAAGCCTCCTGATATAGTCCTCCGGATCCTGCAACCCATCGGCGTGGTCAATGCGCAGGCCGGTGAGCTTGCCGCTCTCCACCAGTTTGAAGATAAGCTGGTGTGTCTTTTCGAAGACGGCCGGGTCCTCCACCCGGATGGCGCCCAGGGAGTTGATGTCGAAGAACCTGCGGTAGTTGATCTCCTCGGTCGCGACGCGCCAATGAGAGATGCGGTAGACCTGTTTCCTAAGGAGAACGTCCAGCAGATCAAAGCTGCGCGGATCGCCCTTTATTCCGTTGAAGGCGGTCACATTGCCGTCAATGAAGGCCTTGATCGCGCTGCTGTTCTGATACAGGCTCCAGAGCCGCCGCTTGACGACCTCCTTCTCACGGTAGCGTTCCGCGATGCGTTCGGGGTCCTGTTCGGTGGAGGGCGGCAGGTGTCTGAGGGCCGTGACGATGCTCATCAGTTCCTGATACTGCGGAGCGGCGGCGGAAAGTTCCTGTTCCAGCTCCTCGATATGCAGCGTCAGGATCTGACTGTAGGTCTTGGGGACGATCGGCAGCTTATGTTCGTAGTAGCAGGCGAAAAAAGAACCCTCTTCGAAGATGAGCGACAACTCCCCGTTTTCGAGCACCGTGCCATACTGGTCCCCCAGAATCGGGATCAGGATCTTGTTTTCCAGCTCCTGCTTGACCGGGTGCCAGTCGATATCGAAAAAACCGGCGTGGCTGGAACTGGGGCCGTTTTCCAGTATATCCATCCAGAGGGCATTCCCGGGGCCCTCGATGCACATATGGTTGGGGACAATATCGAGGATCTGCCCCATATCCCGCGATTTCAGTTCAGCAACCAGTGCCTCGTACTCATCCTCCGAACCGATCTCCGGGTTGAGGCTGTTCTGGTCCAGAATGTCGTAGCCATGGATACTCCCCTCGCGCGCCTTGAAGTAGGGGGAGGCGTAGATGTCGCTGATGCCGAGGCGATGCAGATAGGGAACGATCTCCCTGGCGTCGCTGAAGCGGAAACCCGAGTTGAATTGCAGACGGTAGGTTGCCGACGGTATCCTGAGCCCCTTGCTGATCATGACTCTTTCCGTTTCAGCCAGGGTATGCAGAGAAAGCGCTCCATCATTTTTCCTCGCGGTAGACCATGACGCCGAAAGGGGCCAGCTTCGGGAATGTTGCCGGACGGGTAGTATACACGGTCAGGCAGCTGCCCGGGGGATAGGTGCCGCTGGAATCGAGCAGGATACGCAGGGTGCCGCTTGCCAGCGAGGGCGGGATGACGCACTCCTGGTCGCCATAGTTGAACAGGCAGAACAGTTGATCATCGGCGGCGCGGCGGATGATCGCCAGCATCTGCTGCTCCTCGACGGCAATGATCCGCATATTCTCCCGGCTGAGTCTGGCCAGCGGGTCACATTCCTTGCGCAGTCGAATCAGTTGGCGGTAGAAATCGAAGAGGGCCCGCTGCTCACCCCGCAGGCGCTGCTCCTGATCCAGCTTGGCCGAAAGAAAGGTCTCCTCGGCCTGCGGATCGGGGGGGGTGCCCTGATCTCCAAAGGCGGCAAACTCTTCCTGTCGCCCCCGCCTGACCCCCTCCACCAGTTCCGCGTCACTATGACTCACGAAATAGGGAAAGGGCGCCGATTCCCCGTATTCCTCACCCATGAAGAGCAGCGGCAGGTAGGGGGAGAGCAGTACGGTCGCGGCGGCCAGCTTGAGCTGTGCTGTTGAAAGGTGTTCGCCCGGCCGCTCACCGCGCATGCGGTTGCCCACCTGGTCATGGTTCTGGGAAAATACCACCAGTTGACTGGGCGGAATATCCTCCGAGGAGCTGCCATGCCGCCTTCTTCTGTAAGACGAATAGCCGCCGGAGAGGACAAAACCTTCCCTGAAGCCCTTGACCAGATCTTCAAAGCGGCCGAAGTCGCGGTAATAGCCGCTGCGGTCACCGGTCAACAGTGCCCGCAGGGCGTGGTGGAAGTCATCGTTCCACTGGGCATCCAGTCCGTAGCCGCCCGACGGGCGGGGCTTGATCACGCGTACATCGTTCCGGTCACTCTCGGCAATCACCAGGACCCGGCGGCCGAGCGCGGCAGTCTGCAGCTGGACCGCTTCGGCCAGCTCCTGTAGGATGTGCAGGGCGCTGAAGTCGTAGATGCCGTGGATGGCGTCCAGCCGCAGGGCATCGAAATGGAATTCCGTTATCCAATAGAGTGCATTGGAGACGAAATAGTGCCGGACCGGGTCGCTGTCGGGGCCGTCGAAATTGACCGCGTCCCCCCAGGGGGTGCGGTAGCGGTCGGTGAAATACGGGCCGAAGGCATGCAGGTAGTTCCCCTCCGGTCCCAGGTGGTTGTAGACCACATCCAGGATCACGGCCAGGCCCCGGGCGTGACAGGCATCGACCAGCCGTTTCAGGCCTTCCGGTCCGCCATAGCTGTTCTGGGGAGCGAAGATGAAGGTGCCGTCATAGCCCCAGTTGCGCTCTCCGGGAAACTGGGCCACCGGCATCAGTTCCACGGCGGTTATGCCGAGTTCGCACAGGTAATCGAGGCGGGAGATTGCCTCGTCAAAGGTGCCCCGCGGGGTGAACGTCCCCACATGCAGTTCGTAGATGATGTATTCATCGAGCGGGAGGCCGGTCCAGTCTTTGTCGTTCCATTCATAACGGTCGCTGGCGACCACCTGGGAGGGACCATGCACCCCCTCCGGCTGGTAGCGCGAGGCCGGATCGGGGCGCAGGGACCCGTCGTCCAGTTGATACAGGTAGCGAGTCCCCTCGGCGAGACCCTCCAGCGTTCCGGTAAAGTAGCCGTCCTGGTCCTGTTCGAGCGGCACTGCGCGGCCTGCGCCGCTGTCCATGATCTGCACCGCCAGTCGCGTTGTCCGGGGAGCCCAGACTACAAAGCGGACCCGCCCGTCCGGCAGGAAGGTGGCGCCTAATTCGTGTTGCAATGATGGTATATTCTTTCTCACGTAATCCCCCTCGGGTTATCCAACGGCAACGCACATTCATCCGCTTGCGGGTGTCGCATCACCGCCACCTTTACAATCCAAAGTGTATCAGATCATCGGGTGTGTTCAATCGGTATAATCAATCGGATCTGGCATCAACAGGATCGGGCATCGATTCTTTCAGACGCTCAAGTAATGGAAGTTTATTCACTGTTGGGTCATTGATATCGGCCTCACGGGCCTTGTCAAGGTAATAGCGCGCTTCCGTCGAGTTGCCGGCTCGCTGATACAAGTCAGCCATAAAGCCCAGAAACCCCACTTTGTTACCATCTGCCTGCAGGACAAGTGTCATGATGTCAATCGCTTCATCAAGCATGCCCGCCTTCGCATAAGCCCAGGCAAGATTTGCCAGTATCCTTGGCCCGGGGCGGTGTTCGAGCAGGTAGCTGTTGTACGTCTCTATCGCATCCCGAGGCATGTCCAGCTGCAGGTAGAGGTCGCCCAGCGACAGGTACGGTTCCACATAGGCCGGGTCAAGCGCAATTGCTTTCCCGTAACAAAGGATGGCCTGATCATACAGGTGCTTGTCACGGTAGACGCAGCCCAGAGAGAAATAGGGCCGGGACTTGGCGGGGCTCTTTTTGATCGTATCGCTCCAGAGTGATATCCGGCTGCTGTAGACCAGGTTACGCCGCACGGTCGTGGCTCCCAGGACGAGCACGACCAGGCTGAGCCCGGCAATCACAGCCTTCCGCTGCAAAGGGCCGCCGCGGGCGATCAGGTGGTGCAGATAGGCCACGCTGCCGGTGCAGAAGGCCAGCGACGGCAGATAGGAGCGATGCTCGAACATCAGGTCGCTCTGGGGAACAAACGATGATGAAATCGAGATCGCCAGGGGAAACCAGAGGATCGAAAAAGCGGTCAGATCGGTGCAGATGGTCCGTTCTCGCCGTCGCAGCAGCCGTACCGCCGCCGTGATGAAGGCCGCCCAGATCAGTATCGATATGATGATTTCCGGATTGCCCAGGCTTCGGTAGAGAGGATAATCCGGGTCGAAGTTCTGGTTATAAGGGAGCACCAGCAGCCGGAAGTGCGACAGGATGGCGCGTATCTGTGTTATCGCATACCCGGAGCGCCCATAAACGCCGCCGACCAGATTCGAGGCGGTTGAAATAAGGGAGCCATTGCCAGCGGACTCGTCAGCGAGGCTGAACACCAGCAGGGGGGTCAGGCCCATGCAGGCGATGTGCGGCGCCAACCTCAGCACTGTCCCGCGCAGCGGCCTCTTGAGGAAAATCGTGTCGGCCATGACAAGCGCGATGGGGACCGTCAGCACGATCTCCTTGGTCAGCAAGCCCAGAATCATGGCAACGAGCGAACCAAGATAGGCCCCTGCTCTGGCCGCGCCGCCCCCGGCGCCCGATCGTATATAGAGCAGCATGGTGGCCAGATAGAAGAACGTGGCCAGCGACGTAAAGCGCTGGGTGATATAGGTGACCGACTGGGTCTGCAGCGGATGCACCAGGAAGATCATGGCCGCAAGGAAGGGAATGCTGATGGCGGCGAACGACCCGGCTTCGGTGCCTCTGCGCCTGATGATCATGACTAACAGGGAATACAGCATGATGGCATTGGATATATGCACGGCAATGTTGAAGGCGCGATAGGTGGCCGGTTCCTTGCCGCCCAGCAGATAATTCAGCTGAAAGGTGGCGTATGCCACCGGCCGGCGCGCAAAACTCGACAGGAGACCCGGGTGCGAGACCCGGGAGGTGTAGTCGCTTATGAAATCATCGAATTCAAACAGGTCGAGAAATGCATCGTGATGCTTGACCAACGGGTTCCGTACTATGAACGTTTGATCATCAAAGACGAAGGGATAGTGCAGGGTGAAACCGTAGAGGGCCATGCCGGCGATAATGAAGACGAGCCAGTGCACCGCGCGCAGGGAGATGACGTGCCGCAGTCTCTCACGCATGCCGGGAATTCCCCGTGAACAGCTCATCCGGATGATATCCGGCCGTAGTGTTGCCAGCGCGACAACCGCTTGCATCAAGCCTCGCGGGGGTGCGAAGCGGTTCCGGCAGCATGGTCATGGTCCTCTCCGCAGAAACGCCGGGTGTCACACCGGCCTCCCGATCCTGGCGGACAATTTTTCCCGCTGCCGGATACGGGCAGCATCGATCAGCATGCGCCCGGCCCAGCGGTAAACGTTGAAGTCGCGCACCAGGCTGCGCATGCTGCGCATCCGCTCCTGCTGCTCGAAGAGCGGCATGGTCAGGGCGTGATACAGCGCATCGGCGGTCTGTTCGATGTGGTAGGGATTGACGATCAGGGCCTCGTGCAGTTCATGGGCGGCGCCGGTAAACTGGCTCAGCACCAGGGCCCCCCGCTCGTCGTCACGGGCGGCGACGAACTCCTTGGCCACCAGATTCATGCCGTCGTGCAGGCTGGTAACCATGCAGACATCGGTCGCCCGGTAATAGCGGTTGACGTCCTCGGGTTCGTGGTGTTCCACCTTGAGGCAAACCGGCTGATAGGCCCCGTCTGAAAAGCGCTGATTGATGCGTTCCGCCAGGGCCCGCACCCGCGCATCGAAAGCCTGGTATTCCTCAAGTGCCGAGCGGGATGGCGCGGCGATCTGGACAAAGGTAAAGTGTCCGATCATGCTCGGGTGCCGCTCAAGCATATTTTCCACCGCCCGCAACCGTTCCAGGATCCCCTTGGTATAATCGAGGCGATCGACCCCCAACCCCAGCAGATGATCGGGGTTAACTCCCAGCGACCGGCGCACCGAAAGCCGGCATTCATCAACCGTGGCCTGCGTCGCCTGCCAGGGCGGCGGCCACTGGATCGAGATGGGATAACTCTCCACCAGCGTCAGTTTGCCGCGATGGAAAATCGTGGACGACTCCTGCTCGATGCGGGTTTCCAGGTAGCGATCCACGGTTTCCAGGAAGTTTTTGCAATGGAACGGGGTGTGGAAGCCGAGGATGGTGCTGCCGAGCAGCCCCTTCAACAGCTCCTCGCGCCAGGGGCAGATGCCGAAGGATTCAGGGTTCGGCCAGGGAATATGCCAGAAGGTGATGATCGTGGCCTTGGGCAGTTGCTTTCGAATCATGCCGGGCAGGAGCGCAAAATGGTAATCCTGCACCAGCACCACCGGGTCGTCGCTGTCGGCCTCCTTGACAACGGCCTCGGCAAAACGCTGATTGACGGCAACGTACTGCGCCCAATTGCTGGAGCGGAAGACCGGCCGCACATGGGCGTTATGACACAGCGGCCAGAGCCCCTCGTTGGCGAAGCCGTAGTAGTAACCGGCCTCTTCTTCGGCACTCAGCCAGATGCGGCGCAGGGTATAGTCGGCATGGCCGGGAGGGACCCCCACCCGGTCGTGGCGATCGACGGTCTCACGATCGGCGCTGCCGCCGCCATGGGCGATCCAGGTGCCGGAACAGGCCCGCATGACCGGTTCCACCGCGGTCACCAGACCGCTGGCCGGCCGGTTGACGATGATTCCGTCCGGGGTATTGATGTGAATGTACGGTTCCCGGTTGGAGACAACAATGACACGCTCGCCGGCCAGCTGTTTATGCAGCAGCCCGCGCAACGATTCGGGGCTCCAGGTGATGGTGGCATCGTCGGCCAGACGCCGTTCGGCATCGAGGCTGCGCAGCAGCCCGCGCAGATCCCCGACCAGCGGCTGCAGCTCCGAATTGGCGGGATTGCTGAAGGGTTTTACCAGACCTTCACCCCGCAGCATGGCCCGCACGCCTTCCATCCAGCCACGCCAGCTCAAATGAGCGACGAATACCGTTATCAACGAGGTGACGATGCCCAGTACCGCGAAGAGCAGGATGACGTAATTGCGGGTGTCGGTGCTGCGGCGCTCGACAAAGCTCATATCGTGTATCACCAGCAGCGAACCGGTCAGTCCCTGCTCATTGTCGAGCGGATCATAGGCAATGTGCACCAGCCCGCGTGACAACCTCAGCAGGTGTTTGGTTTTTCCCGCAGGGTTCCGGGGTGGTGAACATGAGAGTGAGTCCGGAAAGTTGGCGGTACGATACTGCAGCGTGCCTTCCGGGCTGCAATACCCCAAGGCCAGTAAGCGTTCATCCTTGATGGCCCTGGTAAGCAGGCTATTGATCTTGCCTTTTTCCCCCAGCACAAGCAGGTCTTCCAACGGTTCCTGCAGCGTGTCGGTAATCAGGCGTGAGCGGATATCGAGGTCGCGCACGAACCAGCGCAGGGTCAGTTTGTCCACCAGAGGCACCACGGCATAGGCCAGCAATGTCAGCGCGAATGCCAGCGGCAGCACGAAGCGCAGGGCCATGCGCAGTGATCTGAATGATATCAGTTTATAAGCAGGCATGCCTGGTTTCCCCCTTGGGGTGGTATCCGAACGGTTTTATGTTTTTCTCCACAGCGGCACAACCCTTAACTGTTACCGCGCAGTTGCTGAACCATTTCCGCCAGGGCCTGCTGGTCCTTGACATACATGGCGCCCGGCACGTCCACCCGGGATCCGATCACGATGGCCCTGCCGCCGGTCATGAGCGCCCACCACATCGCGATGGCGTCATTTTCATCATCCCCAGCATAGATAATGGAATCATGCTGGCTATCGACCGCAAGCTTGCCGGCCAGAAAGGATGCGCCGACCGACTTGTTGAACCCCGGCAGCAACTGTATTTCGAATACATCCGGACCGCGGTGTACCGCTATGTTTTCCCGTAAGGCCCAGGCCGAGATGGTGCCGGCAACGTTGTCCATCACGCCGGCATCCGTCTTGATGACATGAATGGCAATCGACCATTTTTTGTCCTCGATCTCGATCCCCGGCAACTGGCCGAGCTCTTCAATCAGCGGCAGCAGCTCCTCCCGGCGGGCCTGAAGAATGTCGCCCTTGTCAGCTCCCAGAGAAAGCCGGCAGCCGCCCGGCAAACGCCACTCCATGCCGCTGTTGCCCCCGATAATGACATCGTCCAGCGGCACCCGCGGCAGGATATCCTCAAAGTCGCGGCTTGAAATGATCGCAACGCAATCAGCCGGGGATCGGGACAAGTCCTTCAACATACCGGCGCAGGCCGGGTGCAGTTCCGCTGCTCCGCGGTCGGCAACGATCGGCGATAGTGTCCCGTCAAAATCAAAAAACCAGATCCTCATGGCTTGCGGGCTCCTTTCAACGTGGCACTTCCCGGCCGCGGGAAGTATCTACATATGCGGCGTCCAGCAGGAAGGAGAGTTTCCGCAGTGACCCAAGTATATCAGAAAGATCACGATCGTCGGTTGCCTCCAGGCAGTGCTTCAGGCTTTCGTGGGTCGAATTGCGCAGGATCGGTTCGATGGCGGCCGCCTTTTCAGTCACATTTATTTTAACAACGCGCCGGTCTGTATTCGACCGTGTCCTGACAATGAGTCCCTGCTCCTCAAGGCGGTCAAGTATCCGTACCATCGATGCAGGTTTGAGATTCATGCTCCTTGCCAGGGTTGAGACGCTCACGGACGGCAACCGGGATACAACCTTGATGGCAAGAACCTGATTCTTGTTGAGACCGGTCAGGGTTTGGGTCCCCCGTTCCAGTTCATCCGTCACATTCGACAGGCTATGCAGCCGGTCGAATATATCATTTATCAGTCGCTCGCGCGGATGTTCAGGTGGGTGGCCGCTATCGCTACCATCGGATGCAATGGGAATTATTGATCGCATAGGGACCCCTTTTTAATTTGACATCCAAATAGTTCGTGCTGTAAATTATTACCAGTTGTGAACTAAAATGTCAAATTACGCCATGAAAGGAAGGTATCAAATGAATGCCTGTAAGAGAGTCGTTGTAGCAGTGGGGTGTCTGAGTCTGGTTATCGCTGCCGCGGGATGCGCCAACAAGGAGGTCGTCAAAAAGGATGAAACCATCTCCAGGGAGGCCACGGTAGCGCCAGCCACGGTCAAGCCGGCTCCGGCGGAAAAGGGAAAAAGCGAAGTGATACCGGCGGCCGGCTCAACGGCACGACAGGCAACGCAAGCCAACCAGCAGGCGGCCAAGGCAGGCGCCAGCCAGGCTGAATTCGAGAAAATCTACTTTGATTTCGACAGTGCCGATCTGAACCAGGCAGCCAAGGATACCCTTGCCCGCAGCGCTGAACTCCTGATGAAGAAGCACAAAGACATCAAGTTGAGAGTCGAAGGAAATTGCGACGAGCGGGGTTCTGCCGAATACAATATAGCGCTGGGTGAACGCCGCGCACAGGCGGCCGTCAAATATCTGGAGACCATGGGAGTCCGGCAGGACAGGATTTCAGCCATCAGCTACGGCAAAGAGCGTCCGGCGGTACAGGGCAATGATGAAGCCGCCTGGCAGAAAAACAGGAGAGATGAGTTCGTGATCATGAAATAAAAGAGGCCCTTGCTAAAAAAAATCATTTTTCCGAGCGACTGACCCACTTCTCCAGCATCATCGAACGGAGTGTCAATCCCTCAGTTGTCGGCACGCGTGCAGGTTATGTCACCTCCATGTTCCTGTAGGCGCTGCCGGCGGGCACGGATTACCAAGAAGGTTGCCTCCCCTCCTTGGTAATCCGTGTTTGTATGAGCGCAGAAATAATCAGGCACGCATCTGTGCCATATAGGATCGTGAATGATACGTTTTCGTCAGCGTACGTACCTTCAAATTACCGTCTGGGCTGCCGCGGCACTTGTGGGAGTGGCGGCCGTACTGTATGCGCGGCTCATTGAGGTCACGCAAAAATTCTACTATTTCCTCGCACACGGGCACCCTTACCTGGTTGCGATCAGCACTCCGGCGCTGTTTGTCGCGGCAACGCTGGTCGTGGAGAAGTACGGCCCCGCCGCCAAGGGCAGCGGCATCCCGCAAGTCCTCGAAGTGATAGAGCACTCGCACAGCCACATCCTGGAGAATCGTGAACCGCCCTGGAACAACCCCTTGGTGTCGCTGCGCACGGCAGCTGTGAAAGTGGTGTCAAGTGTCCTCGGCATACTTGGCGGCGCGTCAATCGGACGGGAAGGGCCAACAGTACAGATCGCCGCATCCATATTTACCTGGGCCGGACGGGTAACGCGACCAATCCTCCCCAAGGTAGATTTCCAATCCTTTCTCACCGCCGGAGCTGCGGCGGGTGTCGCTGCGGCATTCAACGCTCCACTCGCCGGCATCACCTTTGCTATCGAGGAAATCACCGAAGGCCTGCTTGGCCAATACCGGGAAATGATCATGCTTGCGGTGATTCTTTCCGGTATTGTGTCGATGGCGTTCGCCGGTAATTACCTGTATTTCGGTCACCCGGTGGTCTCAAGCTCAATCGCCGCCATAATACCCGAGACAGTTATCCTTGGAATCTTTGGCGGAATTTTCGGAGGTGTTTTCGCACGCCTGCTGGCGTACCCGGAATTGATCCGGCTACCGGAACAGAGCTGGTTACGCGCGTTTCTTTGCGGAAGCGTATGCGCGTTGATCGGGCTCTACAGTGACAGCGCAACGTCTGGCTCCGGATATGAGATTACCCGAAAGGTACTGGAAAGCTCATCGCTTGATCAAGCTCCGTTCTTGTTCAGTATCGGAAAATTCTGTACCACGGTGCTGTCATACTTGTCGGGTATGGCAGGGGGTATTTTCTCACCCTGTCTGGCAATCGGCGCAGGTATAGGGTTCTGTGTCGCAAAGATCTTCTTTTTCATGAATTTCAAAGTCTGCGGGCTGCTTGGCATGGTCGGTTTTTTTTCCGGGGTCATCCAGGCGCCGCTTACGGCAGTTATCATCGTTATGGAGATGACTGACGAGCACATCCTGATTATCCCGTTTATGATCACTGCCTTCCTCGCTCGCGGCATCGGCAAACAATTCATGCCGATCCCCCTGTACCGTTTCCTTGCGAATAAAAATCGGAAGGAATAAGAACACCCGATGGGATTCAGCCCAGTGATATAGTCTCTGCGACCGCCGCCCCCGTGCAATATCCATCCTCTAATTCCTGCGAAAATTCCTCCGTGGTTCTCGGACAGACAAAACAGTGCAAAAAGAATTATAATAAACATGTGTACAGTGGAAATATTTACGACCGGCCGTTTCTCGTCATAATTTAAGTAGTAGATCCGCACGCCAGGCGGAAAGGAGAGCAAGATCATGACACACCTTGAAACCACTCGCATCAATGATGTCATCGGGTTGCAGATCGGCGCCATCCAGGAATTTGCCAGTGAACTCAATGTGGAAAGCGATATAGAGGAACTCCAGGCGAACCTGAGCAAGCTTGAAAAATCGGTTGCCAAGTTGAATTCCACTCTCAAGGCATTGCCGCACGAGTAAGACTTTTGATGCCTCCGGTCCAGAGAGTCATCGGTTAAGAACATATCCCAATATCCGGCGCTATTCGCGCGTCCTCCAGGCCTCGGCTTCCACGAATATGCGCTTGACGTTGGGATAGGCCTGTTTGATCCTGCGATCCAGCAGGGCGATCATGGTCTCGATGTCGTCTGACGAGGCTGCATCGTCAAACTCGACGCTCAGATTCACCAGGATGAACTCGGGCCCCATGTGCATGGTGAGAATTTCATTCACATGTTCGACCCCGGACGAAGAGGCCGCAATTTCCCTGATCCCCTGCACCACCTCGCGGTTGGCGCTCTCACCGATAAGCAGGCCCTTTGTCTCGGCAGCCAGAATGCTGGCGGTCACCCCGAGAATGAGACCGATGACGATCGAGGCCAGTGCGTCGAAATAATGCTTGCCGCTGAGTTGGCTGAGCAGGATGCCGGTGAAGGCGACCCCCAGCCCGAGGAGGGCCGCCGAATCCTCCAGGAAAACCACGAACACCGATGGGTCCTTGGCCCGGCGAATGGTTTCCAGGTACCCTCGCCTCCCCTTTGTTCTGGCAAGTTCCCGCCGGGCAATATTCCAGCTGCTCCCCTCGAATAGTGCCGCCAGTCCGAGAATCACGTAATTGACGTAGGTATGTCGGGTCGGGTGTGGATTAATGAGCTGGTCGATCCCTTCGTAGATGGAAAGCCCCGACCCGAGGGAGAAGACGAGGATCGCTACCACGAAGCTCCAGAAGTAGATTTCCTTGCCATGGCCGAAGGGGAAGTGGTCGTCGGGCGGCAGCTTTGCCCGTCGCCGTCCATAGAGGAGCAGCAGCTCATTTGATGTATCGACCAGGGAGTGTATCCCCTCGGCAAGGATCGCCGAACTCCCGGTCACCAGGGCCGCGCCGAATTTGGTTGCGGCAATGAGCAGGTTTGCCGTAAGAGCCGCATAGATGACGGTGCGAGAGTGGCTCCCCATTATTCAACCCCAGCCTGCAAAGGATGGTGCTCTTTCCGCTTAGCTGTTTCCGTTATCATGGTCCTCCGCGGAGACCAGGCCCATCACACCCCCGGCTAAGCCCCTGAAGAAAGTATACAGGCAAAGGGATGGAAGGCAAATCACTCGGATGGCGCCAAATGACGCGTTTGGCGGTTTGACATCCGCCCGTTATCGGCGATACTTTATCCATGCCGGTCGTTTCCGAATCGAGTAGCTCCACAAAAGCCGGCGTTGCCGGGAATGGATACCCTTAGCGAAACGGACATATCATGCCTAGCGGACAGCCCTGTAACAACCATGCTTCTCCTTCAATCGGAGATTACGGATTTATTGCCGACTGTCATTCCATGGCCCTTGTATCGAAAGGAGGCTCCGTCGACTGGTGCTGTATGCCGCGAATCGACTCGGGGAGCATCTTCGGCCGGATTCTCGACCGGGAAAAGGGGGGATACTGCCGGATTTTCCCCCGGGGGGTGACGGACGTCAAGCGTCGCTACCTTCCCGGGACGCTCGTCCTGGAGACGACGTATTCGACCGGCGGCGGCGAGGTGCGGCTCATGGACTGCTTTCCGATGCGCCGGGGGGGAAGAAGGGAGCCTTACCAGCAGATCCTCCGTTGCGTGGATGGCGTCCGGGGGAGCGTGCCGGTCGACGTCGAGATCGTTCCCCGCTTCGATTACGGCGCCATCCTGCCCTGGGTCAGAAGGCAGGAGGACCACTTCCTGGCGTTCGGGGGGAGCAGCGGCCTGATCATTTCGGGAGATTTTCGGCTGGAGCAGCGGGGTCGTCACGACCTTGCGGCGACCATCACGATCTCCGCCGGTGAACGGCGGCACCTCTCCATTCTCTTCCGTCGTCCCGAACTCATCGATCACGGCAACGTCGCCGTGCCGGATACGGCCGAACTCGACGGGCGGCTGGCAGAGACGATTTCCTGGTGGGAGAAGTGGAGCTCGCAGGGAGCATTCCCCGTGCCGTATGCCGACCTGGTCGGCCGCTCGGCCATCGTCCTCAAGGGACTTTCCAACGCGCCCACCGGCGCCATCGCCGCGGCTGCCACCACCTCTCTCCCGGAGGCGCCCGGCGGCGGACGCAACTGGGACTACCGATTTACCTGGATCCGCGACTCGGTCTTCACCATCCGTTCCCTGGCGGAGTTGGGATACCGCAATGAGTCCGACGGCTTTCGCCGTTTCATTGAACGGAGCGCCGCCGGCAATGCCGACGAACTGCAGGTCCTGTTCGGTGTCGGGGGTGAGCGCCGTCTGCATGAATACGAAATCAAGGGCATGGCCGGATACCATGGAGCGCGGCCGGTGCGGGTGGGGAACGCCGCCGCCGGTCAGCTTCAGCTGGATATGTACGGAGAGCTTGTCGACCTGGCCTGGCGCTGGCATCAGGGGGGGCATTCGCCGGACAACGATTACTGGGAATTTCTGGTCGAAATTGTGAATGCGGCCTGCCGGGTCTGGCGCAAACCGGATTGCGGCATCTGGGAGATGCGGGGTGCACCGCGGCACTTCGTGCTTTCCAAGGTCATGTGCTGGTTCGCCCTGGACCGGGGTGCCGCTCTCGCCACTGAACTGGGACGTGAGGCCCCGACGTCGGATTGGGTGCGAGAAAGGGACGAGATCCGGCGCGTCGTGGAGCAGGAAGGCTACGACGATGGGCGGGGAATTTTCGTGCAGTCGTTCGGCAGCAGCGATCTTGACGCCTCGCTCCTGCTCCTGCCGACCACCGGTTTCGTGGCCTATGGGGACGAACGGATGCTGCGGACGACGGATGCTGTCATGGAAAAACTGACCGAGGGGGGGATCTTGCGTCGCTACCCTGTCGGCGCCGACGGACTCGCGGGGAGGGAGGGGGCCTTCGTAGCCTGTTCCTTCTGGCTGGTGGAGTGCCTGGCCCGCCAGGGGCGGCTTGTTGAGGCTCACGAGGTCTTCCGTAGCGCAATCCGCACCGGGAACGACCTTGGCCTTTTTGCCGAGGAGTTCGATGTCAGCACGGGTGAAATGCTCGGCAATTTCCCCCAGGGTCTCTCTCACCTTTCGCTGATCTCCGCGGCCGTGTCCCTGGCCGAAATGGAGAATGAACGGAAAAATGGGCATCCACCAGAACAACCCTCCCCCTGAACACCCGCACCAGGGAGTGCCTCACCTCGTGCGCCCGGCTTGCATCACGTACCTTTTCTGATAGACTCATTTCAAGTATCGCTATCCGCCCGCAAGGAGACACGTCATGAATATCTTCGATTTTGCTGAAAAAATGGAGCTGGACGGTAAAAAATACTACGAAAAGCTGGCTGCTGAAACCCCCGTCGCCGGACTGGCAACTATTTTCACCAGACTGGCGGAAGACGAACAGAAGCACTATGACGTCATCCAGGGCCTCAGGGCCGGCGTGTCCGGGAACATGCCCGACTCGACGGTTCTGGAAGATTCTAAAAACCTGTTTCAGGACCTGATGAAGGACAAAACCGTGCTTGGCGGCATGAAGAAAGACCTGGATGGCTATCTGCATGCCGTGAAGATCGAAGAGGACAGCGTTCGCTTTTACGAAGACGCCGCCCGCAAGGAAAGCAGCCCGGAAACGTCCGCCCTGCTGCTGAGGATCGCCGCAGAAGAAAAAAAGCACCTCAACATCATGGAAAATCTCTACGACTTCGTGCTTAAACCGGAATATTTCCTGGCCTGGAGAGAGTTCAGCAACCTTGAGGGGCTGTGACCTATCCGCGGTCTCTACGGGCGCTGCAGATAGTATTTTGGCATCAATCTAGAGATCCGCACAATAGGGCCACAGAAAGAGTCACGGATATGTTGAAATATTAACAAAAAAGGGTTCAGGCAAAGCGCCTTGAACCCTTGTTTTGTATGGTCGGGATGACTAGATTCGAACTAGCGACCCCCTGCTCCCGAAGCAGGCTATAAGCTATTTAGCATTGTTTCAAACGGTTAGTGAATATTAGTTCAATTACTTAATTTTATTGACTATATGTCCAGTTTTCCGTAATAATTGTTTCAGGGTTTTTCGAAGCATTAATTTGATTTCGGAAGCATGTGAGGTTCCACAGAGGTTCCATGAAATTTACCGACCGCTTTCTCCAGTCCATCAAGTTACCCGAGAAAGAGTACTGCATCCGTGAAGGTCACGGGTTTACGTTACGCGTCCTTCCCTCTGGTGTCAAAACATTCCAGTACATTTATACCCTGAACGGTAAGCGTCACCGCATGAACCTCGGACAATATCCTGCGACGACGCTTGCCGATGCCCGGGAAAAGTTTCGAGAGGCAGCCATCCTGGTCGGCAAGGGTATGAGCCCCCTTGAGCAATCTGTTGCAACAGCACCTGAAGCTGCTTTGACCATTCAGAAACTGGTAGATGATTACAAAGTGTTTGTGGAACAACACATGGCAAAATCGACAGCCCGTGAAACGGTTCGCACCCTGGACAAGCATATCATTACGATCTGGAAGGAACGTAATGCCCAAGAAATCCGGCGAAAGGACGCTATAAGCCTGATCGAGCCGATTGCAACGACCGCTCCCGGCCAGGCTCGCGGCGTCATGAAAATTGCCCGCGCTATGTTCAACTACGCCCTGGATCGTGAATTGGTTGAAATCAACCCCTTCACACGCCTGCCAGCTGCCGTACCTTCCATAAAACCGGTGAGCACTTCCCGAACCTTATCCGATGCAGAGATCAAATCCGTCTGGGATACTATCCATTCCGCGACTCCGCCCGGATCGGCAGAAACCCGCAGGGCATTGCTACTGATCCTGATCACCGCTCAGCGTCCTGGAGAGGTTGCAGGTTTGGCCTGGAGCGAGATCGAAAAGAAATGGTGGACGATCCCGCCGGAACGGATAAAAACGCGAATTCATCGTCAAGAGAGTCATCGGGTGTTTCTCACACCGCTTGCTTTGCGTATCATTGGCAAGAACCCCGGCTTCAGTGACTATGTCTTTCCAGGACCCGCGGTCATTGATCCGGTGGATCACAAAGCGGTATTTCCGCCTTTGCATAGAAAAGCGTTGTCACACATGGTTTGCGATGAACGGGCAGGGGGTCGGGTTGTGGCTGACGGAAAAAAGACCGAGGCTATGGCGGAATATTTCGGGTTGCCCCGCTGGACACCGCATGATCTACGGCGTACAGCGGCCACCAAATTATCTGAGCTGGGCTGCCCGGATGAAATCATCGATGCAATCCTGAACCATGCCAAGAAAGGTGTCATCGGTATCTACAACCGAAACAAATATGACAAGGAAAAGCAGGAATGGCTTACCAAGTGGTCAGCCCACCTGGAGGGGCTTGTAAATATCAAATCCGATAGTGCAGAAACTGCAGAAGGTCCGGAAGATGTCCAGGGAAAATGATTATTCTTTTGTGATCACCCATCTCATCGAACACCCGATAACCCAGTACCTTCAGGCCGGACCTAACAACCTTGAAGCGCAGGTCTACAACCGGCGGGTGGTGGCAATATCTTCGCTGCTGGGAATCATTTCAACGGAATTCGAGCAACAATGAACTTTCAACGGCCTGCCTGACAAACTCATACTCCTGCATTATCCTCATCAAATCCGCAGCTGTCATTCCTGTATCCTGCCCGCGTTGGAGTTTTCGAATGGGCAGATAAAGCTCTCGGAGGACAACGTAGGGTTTCTGGACAGCTTCCGTACTGATACGTTGGATTATTTACTGAATTTGAGCGTTAACATCTCTCTCGACAAGGCGGTGGAACATGGAGCATGGGTCAATAGCGCTTATTCCCATTGAAGATATTCACATCTTGAATCCACGGGTACGCAATCAAATTATTGCCGAGGAAATACGGCAAAACATTCGAAGCGTCGGCTTGAAAAGGCCCATAACGGTATCTCCCAGGAATGATGCTAAAAGCGGCAAGAAATATGATCTGGTTTGCGGACAGGGAAGGCTTGAGGCATATATTTCTGCTGGAGAAACGGAAATCCCCTGTGTCGTTCGAGAAGTAAGTGAAGAAGATGCGCATATTATGAGTCTGGTGGAGAATATCGCCCGGCGCAACAGCAGTGCCCTGGAACTCCTGCAAAGCATCAAGTATCTAAAAGGCCAAGGGTACGCGGACGATGCCATTGCTGCCAAGACCAATCTTGGCAAAGACTATATTCGAGGCATCATCCGCCTGCTTGAGCAGGGAGAAGAATACCTGGTCAACGCAGTAGAAAAGGGACGAATCCCGTTATATCAGGCGCTGAACATAGCTTCGGAAGATGACACTGCCGTACAGAGTGCCTTGACAGAAGCGTATGAATCGGGAGCATTGACCGGGAAAAAGCTTGTTGTGGCGCAAAAAATCATTTCCCGGCGTAAACATTACGGCAAAGGACTTTCAACTCCTCAACGTGACAATGCCAAAGTTTCCGCAGAGGATTTGATTGCGGCCTATGAAAAGGAAGCTAAGGAGAAGAAGCGGTTACCGTTCGACTCGGGATGTTGACCTGCTCGGTTATGGAGAAAGCGAGATTGGGGCATTGATCACTGTATTTCGTACAATCTGCCAAACAGAAGTGGCAGATGACGGGATCACGTTTGATCCTGCGAGTGTCCAGGCTGAGGAAATCAGGGACCAGATGGAATATGGCGGTACGAGACTCAAACTCAATGCCGACCTTGCCGGCGCTCGCATTCATCTGCAAGTGGATATCGGTTTCGGCGACGTAATTACACCCTCAGCAGATTCTGCCGAGTATGTCTGGGGTTCTGATGACAAACAGTGCCACCCCAAGATGCGGCAACTTATCAGCAAGGCTAGCAATGAGTTGATCCGCCGCAGGATCGAAGATTCCAGTGCTTTGACTGCCGAGGTCTATGCAAGCCTTGTGGACTACCTCGACAACTGTGGTGCCCTGCGGGTCCCTCCCTTCGATACATCTCCCTGTGAGCCGGCAACCCTGAAAGACATATCCCGCAAGCGGGTTGAGTGGTTCCTGGATACCGCCCGCCGTGAACGCGGATTTCCGTTGAAATCAAACACCAGCACCCAGGCGCTGCTGACCCACCTTAACCTCGTTCATGAGCACAAGCCGACCAATGCAGCGATCATGCTCTTCGGCAGCAACCCACAGAAATTCCACCGGACTGCTGAAACCAAGTGCATGCATTGTCGGGGCACGGAATATCGACGCCCATTTGTATCGATGCAGGTCTATGGTGGTGATCTTTTCGAGCAGGCAAACCTTGCCCGCGATTTTGTTCTCGATCGGATTGACCGCGCTGTCGGCGTCAGGGATGTCAGCATTACTGCGCCTGCGACCTATGAACTCCCTCCCGATGCCGTGGGCGAAGCCATCGTCAATGCCATTGCCCACCGGGACTATCACAGCAATGCCTCAGTTGAGGTTCGACTGTTTGCTGACAGGCTCGAAATCTGGAATCCTGGTTTGTTGCCTGGCACTCTTACCATGGACAGCCTCCGGCATGATCACCCGTCAGTGCCATTTAACCCGCTTCTGGCCGAGTCGCTCTACCTGGCCCGCTATATTGAACGCGTCGGTTCCGGCACCCAAACTATGATCGAACTCTGCCGGGAAGCCGGACTGCCGGAACCGCAGTTTGAACAGCGAGAGGGGTTTTTTGTTACAACAATCTGGCGTGACTGGCTGACTCCGGAAATACTGGCCGGAATGAACCTGAACGAGCGACAGGTGAAGGGGATATCTTTTGTTAAGGCGAATGGCAGAATTACGAATCGGGAGTATCGTGAACTGACAAATGTGACCATCAGAACCGCTTCCAGAGATCTTGAGGATATGGTTGGTAAAACCGTCCTGAAAAAATTCGGTGCTACCGGACGGAATACATTTTATTGTCTGGCCGGTAAAGTGGACACAAAGTAGACAAACTGGACAAGAGCATGGAGAGTTGCAAACTGGACATAAACTGGACAAACAAGACATAAAGATGAGAATGGTACTATCGGGCTGAATGCCTAGATCAAACCGTAATAAGAATACTGTATTCAGGCGATATGAAAAATGAAGAAGAGCTGGAGCCTGATGAATGACGACTACTGAGCTGGAAAGCACTCTGGAAACACGACTCATTGAGGAGCTTCTTGCTGACCTTGATTTCTGGACCGGCCGGACAAAAATCGAGCTCGTTGACGAAGCCATCGAACGCTGGGGTGAGATCGTGCCACATCTGCTGGCGCATCTCGAATTGGTTATTGCCGATCCAGACGGCTATCTTGACGAAGATCACGACCTGCTCCCCTACGCGCTTTTGCTCCTGACCCATTTTCGTGAACAGCGCGCCCACCCGTTGATGCTGTCGTTATTCGCTCTCTCTGGGGGTGTTCTTAACGAACTGCTCGGCGACATCAAGACTACAGTGCTGCCGGCCTTTCTGCTTCGCACCGGCGGCGGTTCCTTCGACGGTGTCAAGGCACTGGTTCTCAATCGCAGCGCCGACCAGTTTGTTCGCTGGGCTGCCATGGAGGCCCTCTGCCTCGCGGTGGCAGCCGGGATGGCTGACCGCACGGAAATCATCGATTTTCTGAAAGGATTGCTGACGGGAGAAGAGGACGTTCCCGATTCATATTTCTGGGCAGGTGTTGCCAACTCCCTGTGCGACCTGTATCCGGATGAAGTTATGGACGTTATCCGGAAAGCTTATAGGGATGGGCTTATCATACCGGGTGCTATCACTCTGGAAGATTTTGAACGTACCTTGGCCCTGGGGCTTGAAGATTCCCTTGCCAATGTGCGGCGAGAGCTGGCCTGGCGGGTTCCCGACGATATAGAGCAACTTCTTGCAATGTGCGAAGCTGTTGATGACGGCGCTGATACCATTCCTAGAACAATTCCGCAAAATGATAAGAAGACAAAGGTACAGCGCAAGAAAAAGAAGATAATGGCTAAGGCATCGCGGCGGAAAAACCGCTGAAAAATGGAGGCATAAAGGGTTTAAAATCTATGGTACCTGGATTTTTAATTTGGGCGTGCCCAAATGAAAGCCCAAATGATCCTTTCTCCTGAATCGGAGAGTCAATGAAAACAGGCAGAAATGATCCCTGCCCTTGTGGCAGCGGTCTCAAATACAAAAAGTGCTGCGCCGACAAACAACACCAGCGCGTCATGGGGCCTGTCATGGGTGAGCTGAAGGAGCTACTCAAGGATAAGAGCTTCGGCTCGCTGGATGAGGCCAACGCCTTTCTGCATCAACACTCCATGCAACGTAATCAAGCACCCAGCGACGATTTCCACGGCCTGTCTCCAGAGCAAATGCACCGGTTTCTGCACTTCCCGTTTGATACGCCCCATCTGGTTACCTTTCGGTCCAGCCTCGACAGTAATCCGCAAGCCCCGATTCTGTCACTGTTCAACCTGTTGGTAGCTGCTATCGGCGATGAGGGCCTGAAGGCGACCGCCACTAGTAACCTGCCACGGAACTTCTGCCGGGAATCGGCCCAAAGTTACTATGGTGAAGAGGAATACCGGAGAATATCCCGGTTCGGCGAACTGAGAACAGAACCGGAATTCAGGGTAATGCATACAACCCGGTTGGTCGCCGGGCTGGCCGGATTGGTCAGGAAATACAAAGGGAAGTTTAAGCCAGGATCTTTAAGCGCACTACCGGTGTCCTACCTCTTTGAATCAGCCCGGCAGCGCTCGCCTTGCGGAGGTGGGAAAAGTCGACGTACTGTTCCTGATCTGCCACCCGGTACCCTTTGCCCTTGATCGTGTCCCAGCCACCTTTTCGGGCAGCCATGACAAAGGCGCAGTACTTGGTGATCCTGCCGTGGAGATCTGGACGTTCCTCCTTGAGTTGGAACGACTTCTTCACTCCCTCCTGGAAGATCTCGATAATCTTCTCCTCAGGCAGCGACGCCACCCAGGAAAAGAGTTTTTTCCGCTCATGCTCTGTCAGGCCGGTTATCAGGTTCAGTTGTTCGGTCATTTCATCCTCTCGTGTAGGTCAGGGTTTCCCGCAGCCGAAAGTGGGAGGTTTCCAGAGAAGTCTGCTGCAGGGCCTGCTCATGGCTCATGCCGTGGGCAATACATTCCAGATAACGCTCCTGGGCGAAGTTATGTTTCAGGCCGTGGCTACCGCGACCAGGGGCATATTGGCTGGTAACCTTGGCAGCCGTGTTGATTGCCTCAACATAGGCGAAGTACTCGCTCTCCAGCTTTCCGTGACGGGAAATATGTTCTTCCAGTCTCCAGTAGGTCGGGACGGAGACGTAATGCTCAGTTTCCTTACCGCCTTTCTCCACCGAGGCGACAACACCTACAGGGGATGCGGTGACCGGATCAGTGCCGATACCACGCAGCCCGTTAGTGGTCAGGGGATTCTTCAAGCGCCGGTTGCTAGGTGCGCCGACACCTTCGGTACGCAAGCCTCCTTCGTATTGCAGTGACGCCTGAAGTTGAAACGTCCCGTCGCTGATGGCGGCGATAAGCCGGATCGGATCGGGGTAGGCACGGTTGTCGAAGATCTTGCTTGATTTCCGGAGCAGTTTTCGGCTGCGGGCGTAGAATTCCATGCGCAGTTTTTCTGTCTCCAGTCTGGGAATATCCAGAGAGTGGATATCGATATAGTGATTGATGGCGTGTTCGAACTTTCCCAGTGCGGAAAGAATGGTCTCCATGGTCTGGCGCGACCGTTTCTTCTCGACGTAGTGCGCCAGTCGCTCTTCAAGGTACTCTGCCATGTCGTCCAAAACCGACAGGGTATCGAGGATGCTGGTTCGCCCGTTCTTATGCATGAATTTGGCTAAACGGTGGGTCTCACTCTTGTAGACTTCCCATGATCCGAATGAACGGATTCCCTTATCGGTATCCCTCTTTGACTTTCCGATGGAACGGACCGAGTGAAAAACCGCCTCGACCTGGGAATAAAGTGATTTTGGCCATCTGTGTTTCATTGATTACCTCTGGCCGTTGCCGGCCCGCGTGGTGAGATGACATGCTCTTTTTCCGGCATCGCCATGCCGACGGTAGCAGCTCCGTCTTCCTGCTTTTCGTAGTGTCCCTTGTATCTGGACCTGGCAAGGATTCCTGCCAATAGTCTGCTGTCTGCCGTGAACCGGGACTCTACCGGTGGATCACGTTAAACAGGTCCTCGATTGTGCCTGCCAGAAAATGCCTTTCCAAGGCGCCGGACTTCGGGGGTATCCCGGTCCTTCCTCAGATTCCGGATCAACAGTTACATATCGTTGAGCGGAAACGCCTTTCCAGGGGCGCCGTTACCGGGGGTATTCCGGCCGTCTTCGGATTTCTGACTGCGTACGGTCATGCGAGGGGGAGGTGCGTGTACCTCGACATGAAAGGGCTCTGCTTAGGTTGGCCAATCCCGTGGGTGGTGTCCGACCGGGCCATAAGGCTCACCAGCTCTGGGTACACCGGGCAATGATGCTGCGAAAAATCTCTCCTATCTGAAAAGTTGTAACTGTTTTGTTTGTTTCCTATATGGCTGCAACATGCTTATTTGCTTTACTTTTATCCGGTTAATCTACGCGCTGCTGACAGCATTAGTGCACATTTGTGGACACGTATCGAGTCCATGTTGGCTGTCCAGGAGACCGTCATTCAGCAATAACTGACGCTGTCGATTGAGTCTGTCTCTCTGGACACGTTCCCGCGATTCCCGGTCTTCTTCCGACAGCATTGATTCCGGCAGTGGCTCGAACAGGTGCAGAAACTGTTTACCTTCTTCGCTGGCGCACCACTCACGGGCCTCTTGTGATTGTTCCTCTTCCTCTAAGGTACGCTGGTGCTCATTGGCCTTTTTATTGGCGAGACTTTTCTGCTGGATTGCATCCTGGTCCATCACCTGTTTCCGTTGGTCAGCCGCATAATCCTGGCGCACTGCACTGCGCAACAACCCGCCGGTGAGATCCTTCCGTGAGGCCATCAACAGAAAG
This sequence comes from Deltaproteobacteria bacterium, assembly GCA_021779135.1. Taxonomy (GTDB): domain Bacteria; phylum Desulfobacterota; class Desulfuromonadia; order Geobacterales; family Pseudopelobacteraceae; genus CAIPTY01. Next base: position 5,290 of record JAJYBH010000017.1, on the reverse strand, counting down.
TTGCTGACAATTACCTCATCACCGGCCTCTGCCTCCTCATGGGCGATCTGGCAGGCGTCCCGCTGAAGGGCTGGGGGAAGGGCTGTGACTGCTTCCCAGACGGCCTGTGAAATTATCTGTTTTGCAGAACATCGAGATTTCCCGGCAGCAGCCCTGCTTCTGCTTTTCTGGGTTATCTTCTGGGTAATCTCTGTATTTGTATCCCTCTGTAGACCCATAGCTATAGTACTGGAGTCGGATAGCTCTCCCTCTGCAGAGGTATAGCTATGGGTCTGCAGTACCATAGGGGTCGATATTTCACGTAATATCATAGTGTTAAGGCCGATATACATGGTGTTGGACATGCGCTGCCCCTTGACGACGATGGTTCTCAATTCCGTCCAGACCACTCCAATACGTTTCAATGCCTCCAGAGCAGCGTCCACATCATTCATGGACATTCCGAAATAGGCGGCCAGCGATCTTCGGCTCTGCTGCCACAGGTCTGCCTCGAATTTCTGGGCACGTCCGATTACCAGTTGGCTTCTCGGGTCCAGGACATCCACCGGTCGATACATGTATGTGATCCGTCCCAGCAGCAGTATGGCCTGATAGTAGGGTTTGTTCTTGCGACGGACATGGCGGAACCAGCTGTGATCGATCAGATCTCCCGTGGGGGCCCATCCGGCCAGGTCCAAAACACCCTGACTTTTGATTGGGTAACTCATTCTCCTGTACTACTGGGCATCAGCAGGCTCTGCCGAGACCATCTCATCGAACCAGGCTTCAATATCCGAGCGTCGATAGAAACGCCGCCGGCCGATGGTGAGCGATTTCGGCAGTTTCCCCTGTTTGCGCCAGTGCCACCAGGTCACGTTGGAGACCCCGAAGACCTTTTCCCGTAAAGTCTTGTCTGCAATCAGGGGATCAACGATGCATCCCTGTGGTTTGTTATTGGCAATATGTTCGAGTGCCTGCTCAGCAGCTTCCAAATACATAAATTACCTCCGTTGAATTGCTTGCTAATAATATAAATCCTAACGTTAGAAAATCAAGCAAAAAAGTAATGCATCAAAAATAATTTTAGTGTATGAAATAAGACACTATGGAACGAAATGAACGACTGACAACACTCAGGATACTGAATGGCCTTACACAGGATCTGCTTTCGACCAAGAGCGGACTGCCCCGTGGGTCGATCAGTATCTGGGAGAAGGGCAACAACGCCCCTTCCCATGATGCGGTTCCGAAGCTTTCTGCCGCGCTGAACGTGCCGTCCGGCTATCTGATGTATGGCAGCCCGCCACTGGATGCGGCGGTCTGGCAACCTATGGTACCCGCACCGCGGCATTTACCCACGCTTGCCAAAGAGTTGGCCAACAACATGGCAGGCTTTTGCGAGGAAAACCAGATTACCCGGTTCGCTTGGTACCAGGGGGATGATGGGCGGGTTATTTTTCTGGGGAAGGCAGACAAGCCATTCAGTTTTCTGCTGCTACAGAAACCGGAGTTGGATGGGTGCATGTCAAAGGCGCTGGAAACTTTGGAAGAGCATGTTATTGAAGGATCTGATCTTACCCTGCCGCTTCAGATCGGTTTCCTGGAAGAAATGGATGCTGAGCATCTGATGCGGTTTGTACGGTTGGTACAGAACAGCAATCTTGAGGTAGATGGTGATGGTATTACGACAGAGTTTTTGAAGGCCAAGCAGAACCTGGGTCTTACCTCTGATTCAGAGTCTAAAAGCTTCGCGACTAATGCGTACATTCATATGCGTACGGTTCTTGAAGAATTACAAAAACCAGCAAAATGGCGACCGTCCACACTCAATCCCCGATATCCCACGCTGATTGAAAATGAGTCGGCCATATTCGAAAGCCTTTTCGAGGTATGTAAGCAAAAATCGCTTATATGGACAGGCGAGTTGAATGAAGAATTGGCTGATATGGTACGGAAGTATCTTAAGGCTCATGGGTATAAAGAGAAGAAGTAAAAACCAGTAAAAAAACAACAGAGGTTCCACGAGAGGTTCCATAGAAGCAAAAAGGGGTTGCGCCGGTTGGCGTAACCCCTTGATTTGTATGGTCGGGATGACTAGATTCGAACTAGCGACCCCCTGCTCCCGAAGCAGGTGCGCTACCAGGCTGCGCTACATCCCGAAGAACCTTTTTTCTAGCGCTTTCGAGGTTTTTTGTCAAGGGGAAAGACACCGTTTGCCGCGGCCGGGGTGGCCCGTGGCAATCCCCGGGAAGCTGTTTCCCTGGCAAGACCACGCTGTTTTACAGCAACCTATCAGGCCACCCGACCTACCGAAAACCGCGCCAGTAGCCAAGCAAATCATCCGTGATCATACTGGGCCAGAGAAGGTACCTTTCGTGACGGTACCGAGCCTGATTTGCACAATCCCCCTAGACACTATTATTAGAAAAGCGTAATCTTTGTACATGGCGGCGCAGTAGATCTGTACCCCGGAGAGGCCGTGTCCGGGGCACCCGCAAGACTGCCGCTACCGGGTGGACTCCATAACAATCCGCAGGGAATATCCTGGAATCGTGGTGACTGGAACGGGGAACACTACACAAAGGAGGGAGTATATGAGACATCTATTTTTCCGGTCGATGGTAGCATGCCTGTCTTTATTGCCGGTAACGATGTGCTTCGGCACGGCGATGGCTTATGATGCGAGCTATTTTCCTGCAACAATAGGAAACAGCTGGAATTATAACGCCCAACGATTGTCCGTGCTCGATTGGTCTCCGGCGCTTGTATCAGGGACTGAAGCGGTCACTGTCGAGAATGACGGCCGATTCAAGTCCATTATCTCCTTGAGCAACAACAATACCATCACGGCCTATACCACGTACGAATCCTGTCTGGCAGGGGCACTCTGTGTTACGGCATCCGGCATTACGGATCATATGGAAACCATTTTTATTATTCCCGACAATCCGCCAATTGTCATCTCAAGCACGACCGTTTCAGACAATACCTATTCACCATCCGAGCTGTGGTTTCCATCCAGTGTCGCCAATGGGACCGTCGAGACCAGGACCAGTACACAGTCGTCACAGGTATCGGTCAATGGCGGTCCTGCCATCGACAGTACCAGCACTCAGGAAGTCACCATCACCGTGCATCCCGCTGAAAGCGTGTCCGTTCCTGCCGGGACCTTTCAGGCGGTCAAGATGATCGAGACGATACAGAACACGGAAGAGGGAACGACCACCATGTCAACCGTCGAAGAGTGGTTTGCGCCGGGGGTCGGCCTGGTGAAGATGATAGCTTCCACTTTAGATATGGTTTCCGGCCAGACATCGGTGACGCAGACCAGGGAACTGACCTCGTATTCCGTTATCGCGCCGACAACAAAGCAGCTTACCGTTACTGTTTCGGGTACCGGGACGGTCACCAGCAACCCGGACGGCATAAACTGCATCAACGGCTCTCAGACCGGCTGCAGCGCCGCTTTTATAACGGGTGCAACGGTAGTGCTGACGGCAGCCCCACCCTGGTACTCGACGGTCGGGTGGGGCAATTGCACGGTTGATGCGGTCGACGGCAAGCTGTGCAGCGCTGTCATGGATATCGGCAAAATCGTTACCGCAGCGTTTTCGGTCATTCAGAACCCGGTCCTGATCCCGTGGGAAAGGGGCTATGATACCCTGCTTGCCGTAAGCCAGGCCCTCAGCAAGGACTGCACCATCATGGTCAGAGACACATATGCATCGGCACAGCCAGAAAACCTGCTGCTGAACAACGGCTTCAACGTAACTCTGAACGGAGGCATGGACGCGAACTGGAACGCAACGGGAGGTGCTTCGACCTTCAGGGGAACGCTGACGGTGAGAAGCGGCAGGGTCACGGCAAAAGGACTGAATATCCGCATGTAATCCGGCTGTTTGAATAGCCGTTGCTGAGGCCGCATCCGCAACAGATTCCTTCGCAGGCGCGCTCTATTCATGAAAATTGTCATGAGACTTGCCAGCACTCCTGTTTATCTCCCATAATGGCGCCAGGCAAATTGCTCTTGTCTCGCCAAACATTTTCGGAGCGATGCGTGGCAATACCACCACCGTCAAATGCATCGCCCGATCGCTCGGCAAAGCAGGGGCAGAAGTCATGGTGTATCAGAAATGCTCGATCGGGCTGCCTGACATTTGAGTATCCCCTGCTCGTAGCCGGGCAGGGGCACTTTTGCGGTCTACGCGAGTCAAGAATTTCACTTATAACATTTTCGACGAGTTGCGGATTTATCTCGGAGGGTTCTCAATGCCGGACGACAGGCTTGCACGATTATTGAGCCGTTTCTGCGCGGCGGCCAAGGCACACCATGAGGCCTTGGAAGCCATGGACGAGGAGCGGGCGAATTCCCACGCCCGGATGATTGCCGGGCTGTACGAGGCTATCCTGCGCGATGGAACGTCCGGCCGGGAAGGCCTCATTACCCTGCTTGACAATGATTCTCCCGTGGTAGCCGGTTTGGCGGCCGTGTATTCGTTGGATACCAATCCGGAGATCTGCCTGGCGGTTCTGCGCAGGGTAGCGACAGAACCCGGCCTGTTGGGCTTCCGTGCCAGCGTGGCTATTGAGCGCTGGGAAACGGGCACCTGGGAACACCCGGGAAAATAATCAGCCGTTGTTACGGGATCTGTTCATGGAAAGCACGCTTTCAGGCGGGCGCTCTTGTCTTTTGAGGGTCTTTCGCGTATGCTGACCCTTCGACATGCCGGCCGCAAGCCGGTCGTACAGCAGAAGGAGCAAAAGCCATGAGCGAAACCATCCAACAACAGATCAGGGATCTTCTGAAACAGCACAATGCCGTGCTCTTGGCCCACAATTACATGCGCGACGAGGTGCAGGAGATCGCCGATATCACCGGCGACTCACTGGGGCTCTCCATGGAGGCGGCCAAGACGAGCGCGGATGTGATCGTCTTCTGCGGCGTGCACTTCATGGCCGAATCGGCCGCCATTCTCTCCCCTCAGAAAAAGGTGCTGTTGCCCCGCCCGGATGCAGGATGCCCGATGGCCGACATGGTCACGGCGGCGGAGCTGGAGGCGCTGAAGGCCCGGCACCCCGGCGTGCCGGTGGTGACCTACGTCAACTCGTCTGCCGAGGTGAAGGCCTGCTCCGATATCTGCTGCACCTCGGCCAATGCCATCAAGGTGGTCCGGTCGCTGAAGGAGGACAAGCTGATCTTTGTACCGGATCGCAACCTGGGGCGCTGGGTGGCAAAGTTCGTTCCGGAGAAGGAGTTCATCTTCTGGGAAGGGTTCTGTCCGACCCATGAGCGCATGACGGTGGAGGCCGT